>NZ_RAPN01000002.1:300000-489076 GCF_003610535.1 Mangrovibacterium diazotrophicum
AGGACACATTTTGGCGAAAAATATCGGCCCAAAGACCGCTGTCCGGAGCAACTTATTGTCAAAAATCCCTTTAGTGAAGCGAGGTTTTAGGAAAGGTAATCTGATCTCTCCACTACTTCAATCCCGTTTCTAATCGCGTTATTCCTATAAAATTACCAGGTTTCAATCCCGTATTCAATCCTCATTTTTGATGATTTTTCAGACAATTTTATCTTAAATAGAAAGCCTATCTTCAAATACTTTGCAAACCGCAGATTGAAGCCGTGCTTATTCCGGCATATTCCGACTCGAAATCTGATTTAGAGGACGACGCTTCTAATCGGATTTTGTATTTTAGGGCAAATTTTTATCATCGATGAACCCAGAAAAGGCTAAAGAAATAATTGGCGCGTTGCGCCACGAATTGGAAGAGCATAACTATCAATATTATGTGCTGTCGAACCCGACGATCAGCGATTACGAATTCGACATGAAGTTGAAAGAACTGGAAAAACTGGAAACCGAATTTCCGCAGTTCTTCGATCTGAATTCGCCAACGCAGCGTGTTGGAAGCGACCTCAACCAGGAATTTGTACAAGTGAAACACCAATACCCGATGCTTTCGCTGTCGAATACCTACTCCGAAACGGAGTTGATTGATTTTGACCAGCGCATTAAAAAACTGATTGATGAGCCTTACGAATTTGTTTGCGAGCTGAAGTTTGACGGAACATCGGTGAGCCTGATTTACGAAAACGGCAGCCTGTTGCGTGCTGTTACCCGCGGTGATGGAGAAAAAGGCGACGATGTAACCGCCAATGTTCGCACCATCCGCAGTATTCCGCTGAAACTAAAAGGCAACGATTTCCCGGCAGCTTTTGAAATGCGCGGTGAAATTTTATTGCCGTTTGCTGTATTTGCCGAATTGAACCAGGCACGCGAAGAAGCCGGCGATATGCCTTTTGCCAATCCGCGAAATGCCGCGTCGGGAACACTGAAAATGCAAAACGCTTCGGAAGTTGCCAAACGCAAACTAGATGCCTATTTCTATTACCTGCTCGGCGAAAACCTGCCGGAAGACGGGCACTACGAAAATCTGGAACGGGCTAAAGCTTGGGGATTCAAAATATCGGAACACACCAAAAAATGTGCAACCATACAGGAAGTCATCGACTTTATCAATTATTGGGATACCGAGCGCTTTAACCTGCCGGTAGCCACCGACGGTATTGTAATCAAGGTGAACTCGCGCCGTTTACAAAACAACCTCGGGTTTACTGCAAAATCGCCCCGCTGGGCGGTGGCTTACAAATTTAAAGCTGAACAGGTGAGCACCACGCTCGAGTCGGTTAGCTTCCAGGTTGGACGCACCGGTGCTGTGACCCCGGTTGCAAACCTCACCCCTGTCCTGCTCGCCGGAACAATCGTCAAACGTGCCTCCTTGCACAATGCCGACATCATCAATAAGCTCGATCTGCATTTCGAGGATGTTGTTTATGTGGAGAAAGGCGGCGAGATTATTCCGAAGATTGTGGATGTGAACGATAGTCTGCGCAAACCTGAGGCTCAGAAGGTGGAATTCATTCACAACTGTCCGGAATGTGGTACACCACTGGTCCGTCGCGACGGTGAAGCAGCGCATTACTGCCCAAACGAAACGGGCTGCGCGCCGCAGATCAAAGGAAAAATTGAACACTTTATCAGTCGTCGCGCCATGGATATTGATGGCTTGGGACAGGAAACCATTGAACTGCTCTACCAGCAGGGATTGATTCACAACAGCGCCGACTTGTATGAGTTGACCGCCGAACAACTGATTCCGTTGGAACGCATGGGCGAAAAATCAGCCGAACGCATTTTGAAAAGCCTGGATACTTCGAAAAACGTTCCTTTCGAACGTGTACTTTTTGCATTGGGAATCCGTTTTGTCGGCGAAACCGTTGCTAAAAAGCTGGCGCAAAAAATGGTCAGCATCGAAGCAATCGAAGCTGCAAACTTGGAGGATCTGACCAATATTGACGAAATTGGCGGTAAAATTGCCGAAAGCGTTTTGGCTTATTTTCAGAATGAGCAAAACGTAGAACTCATCAACCGGCTGAAAGCACAGGGACTTTGTTTCGAGCTGGATCATACGATTTTGAGTGAACGCAGTGACAAACTGGAAGGACTGAGCATCGTCATTTCCGGAACTTTCGAAAAATACTCGCGTGACGAGTTAAAAGACATGATCGAAAAGAACGGAGGGAAAAACGTCGGCTCCATTTCCAAGAAAACCTCTTACCTGCTGGCTGGAAGTAATGTCGGGCCATCAAAAATGGAGAAAGTCGAGAAATTGGGCATCCCGATAATTTCAGAAGACGAGTTTTTAAAAATGATTGAGTAAGCCTTCAGCGATTGGCTGAACAAAAAATACAGAGAAATCGAATGTGATTTCCGGTTATCAAAACTTGTGGATTTTTCGAATTTGATTACCAACGACCGGACGTTAATCACAAACAAATTCTTATTTTTGCGCACGTTTATATGGGATTAAAAAAGAGAGTAGTTTATTGGCAGCTTGGTCGCCTGGTAAAATCCAGACGACGCACCAAGAAATTCGTCAACCTGAACCACGCGCAAAACGTGGGAATAATTTGGAACGAGAATGATCGGGCTGCGTACGAAATGCTGAAGAAATATCTGAGCGACCATAAGATCCAGTGTAAAGAAATTTGCTATTCAACGGATCAGCGCGAGATTACTTTCAGCCCAAAAGATTTTACGTTCTTTGGTAAATCCAAAAAACCGGCTGTTGACGAATTTATCAACGAACGATTTGATTTGCTGCTTGATATCAGTTTGGCCGACAGCTTGGCTGTTCAAATTGTTCGGGCGCTTTCGCTAGCATCGTTTAAAGCCGGATGGAGTTTAGCGACTCCCAATTATTTCGATTTCAGTGTCGATGTCAGCCAACGCCGAGATGCGTATTTTCTGGCCGAGCAACTGATTCATTATTTAAATGAAATAAAATAAAAAACATAGCATGACACACCTTTTTAAAGGCGCAGGGGTTGCATTGATCACCCCGTTTAAAAATGATCTTTCGATTGATTTCAATGCCCTCGAGACCTTGGTTGAAGAGCAAATCAAAGGCGGAATGGACTACCTGGTTGCTTTGGGCACAACTGCAGAAACACCGACTTTAACTGCCGACGAGCAAAAAGAAGTAATCAGCTGCATCAAATCGAAGGTTAACAAGCGCGTGCCTGTCATGTTGGGTTTGGGCGGAAACGATCCATATAAAGTCATCAAGACCATCAACGACACCGACTTTGACGGCATCGACGGGATTCTTTCAGTGACACCTTATTACAATCGCCCTGCACAAGCGGGCTTGATTGAACATTATAAACTGATCGCCAACGCCTGCCCGGTACCGGTTGTATTGTACAACGTGCCATCGCGCACCGGCGTAAATATGGAATCGACAACTTCGGTGGCCATCGCCAAGGCTTGCCCGAACGTAATCGCCGTGAAAGAAGCATCGGGTGAATCGTCTCAGGTTGCCAAAATGGTGAAACACGGACCGGATCATTTTGCCGTGATCTCGGGCGACGATGTGTTGGCGCTGCCAATCATTGCTGTTGGTGGAATTGGCGTGATCTCGGTGATTGCAAATGCTCTTCCAAAACAATTGTCGGACCTGATTCATTTTGCACTCGACGGAAAATACAACGAGGCCCGCGAACTGCACCTCAAACTGGTCGATCTGTTCAAACTGCTGTTCCGCGAAGGAAACCCGGCCGGAATTAAAGCATTGATGGAAATTTTGGGCCAGGCCAACAGCAATGTTCGCCTACCACTTTTCGAGGCCAGCGCCGAATTGCGTAAAGATTTGGAAGACGAACTGAAACGGATATTATAGTCCTCAGCTGATCACGATTTATTGACGAGACCATTGAAATCAGCTGCATTTTCAGCTGGATTCAATGGTTTTCTGTTATCTGTTTTTTTATTTGCTAATTTCGAATACTGTTAATTTAAATGATATCAACCATGAAAGTTGAATTTCCGGAAATCCCATCTCCTTGTTTCGTGTTGGAAGAAAACCTATTGCGTAAAAACCTGGAACTGATTCAATCCGTTTCAAAGCGTGCGGGTGTCGAAATCATTCTGGCTTTCAAAGGATTTGCCATGTGGAGCGCGTTCCCGATTGTTCGCGAATACATCAGCGGGGCAACTGCCAGTTCACTGCACGAAGCCAAACTTTGTTTCGAGGAGATGAAAACGGAGGCACATACTTATGCCCCTGTTTACGACATGGAGACTTTCCCGGAGATCATCCAACTTTCGAGCCACATTACTTTCAACTCGCTGAGTCAGTACGAGCGTTTTTACCCAATGATCCAGAAATCGGGCAAGAAAATATCGGTTGCCCTGCGTGTCAATCCGGAGTTCTCGGAAGTAGAGACTGAATTGTACAATCCCTGTGCGCCCGGCTCTCGTCTTGGCGTTATTGCCGAGCAAATTGGCGACAACTTACCGGAAGGTATTGATGGCTTGCACTTCCACACCCTTTGCGAATCGTATTCAACCGATTTGGAAAAAACATTGATGGCAGTTGAAGAGAAGTTCGGCAAATTTCTGAAACAAGTGAAGTGGCTTAACATGGGTGGCGGCCACCTGATGACCCGCAAAGGCTACAATGTAGAACACCTAATTGAATTGCTGAAAGGCCTTCAAACTCGCTATCCGAACCTGCACATCATCATGGAACCGGGAAGCGCTTTTGCATGGGAAACCGGTTTCCTGAAAGCTTCGGTTTTAGATTTGGTAGAAAACAAAGGAATCAAAACTGCCATGGTGAATGTGTCGTTCGCAGCACACATGCCCGATTGCCTGGAAATGCCTTACCAGCCCCGCATCCGGAATTCGGTGTTTGGCCCGGTTAGCGGCAAACCAACTTACCGCATGGGTGGCAATACCTGCCTGAGTGGCGATTATTACGGCTATTGGTCGTTTGAAGATGAACTGGAAATTGGCGACGATTTGATTCTGGAAGACATGATCCATTACACGATGGTGAAAACCACTTTCTTCAACGGGGTTCAGCATCCGTCCATCGGCATGATTAAATCGAATGGCGAATTTCAATTGATCCGTAAATTCGGCTACGAAGACTACAAGGGGAAACTTAGTTAGGAAATTTAAGCTCTTCGTCGAAGCGCTTCATTTTTGATTCTCTCATCCAGGAAGTTCGACATGAGCAGATCAACCTGTTGCGCGTGTTTCTGAAGGTTCATCAGGGAAATGCCAACCAGTGCTAAAATCATCAATCCGGCATAGGATAGGAAAATGACATCCCAACCAAAGTGTGTTTTCAACTGACCCATGAGCCAGGCTCCAAACGAAATACCAATGTTGGAAACCGCCATGTAAAGCGCAAATTGTGTCGCAGCAATTCGCTTCCAGCACAGTTGCATGGCTATGGCAAATATGGCTACCGTGGCAAAGGTATCGAGCGCGTAGAACAGAATAAAGAATCCTTTCACAAACCAGGTCGTCGCCCAATATTCATGAAACAGGGCCATCGACACCGTGAGGGCAAACATTAAAATTGCAAAGAGGGAAATCATTCTTCTTTTCCCCCAGAAATCAATCATCAGCCCGGCAACTGCCATGGCTAACACACCTGTTATCAAATTCGTAGTTGAAAAGACACTCGAGTAATCAACGTCCGTCCAATTGAGATTCTGGACGGTAAAAACAGGCAGAATCGCATCCATTAGTCCACTACCGATGGACAAGCAAAGCGCGGCAAATCCCATCGCCAAACTAGCAGGTAAAAATATAACCTGCAGCAAACTGCGAACAATCGCCCGCCAGTTTTGTGAATCCCAATAAATAGCTTCAGGATCAGCCTTTCCTCTCGACCAGGGAAACCGTTTTTCGCAACTCCGTTCTTTCATAAAAACAGGAACGAGCATGATCAAACTTAAAATGGCAGCCAAGGAAATCATCGCCCAGAAATAGCCTTGAGAGTCAATCAAAAAACTACACAAAGCAACTGTCGCAGCAATTCCCAAAATTTTGGCACCCCACATCAATCCGTTTGCGCGTGCATGCTGACGTCGGGGTAATAAATCGATCGCCATGCCGTCCGTCGAAACATCCTGGAATACGCCGAACAAGCTGCTCAGAAAGCCAATCACCATTAAAGCAGGTAAATTGCTCAGCGGATTGGGAACAAAAGCCAAACCTACAAGCCCGGCCGTCAATCCGATTTGCCCGAATAACAGCCAGGGTTTTCGTCGCCCCATTGGCAAATAGGCAAATCGGTCGGTAAAAGGTGCAGCTATAATTTTTAAGCTCCACGGTAGCGCAATAACGGCAATAAAACCGCTTATTGCTCCCGGAGAAATTCCATTCATCGCAAACCAGGCCGGTAGCGAATACATGAGTAATCCCTGCGGAATTCCTTGTGCGAAGTACAGCAATGTAAACGCAATGTACCTCAACAAGGCACTTTCCGATAACGATGTCATAGGGAGGGGTTTTGAATAACCACGGTCCAGAGTTATCATGTCTGGCGAATTTGAGCGTCCAAAAAATGTATCGTCGTAAATACTAAGTCAGAGTAATTCACTATCTCTGTCCGTTTTGAGATAGTTTATCGGGCAATTTCAGACTTAAAGGTACGATATGTGACTAATCCAATGCAAGTCTTTTCACCCGCTATTAGCAATTAATAACAAAAAACTGTTTATTATTCAGCCTTGGTAAGCTAAACCAATTCAATGTTGAACTGTTTTGTGGGTGAAACCTGACAGGATAAAAAACCAGGAATTTTGAGAAATGGAAAATAAAAAACAACGCAAAAGAATATCGCTAGCCTCCCTACGTAAAACATTACGACTTTACAAGTTCATGAAACCTTACCGCGCCGAATTTTTCACGGGGCTGGTATTTCTACTGTTAACAAGTGTCGCCACATTGGCTTTTCCCCGTTTACTCGGTATTTTGGTCGACCTTGGGACAACAGGAAAGTCGCAGCATGAAATCAACCAGATCGTTTTGGTGTTGGCCGGTGTTTTGGTATTGCAGGCCATTTCCAGTTTTATCCGTACCAACATGTTTGTGCGGGTAACGTCGAAAACATTGGCATCGATTCGCCAATACACCTACAGCCATTTGATCCGATTACCCATGAGCTTCTTTTTGAAACGTCGGGTCGGAGAATTGAATAGCCGCATTTCGTCGGACATTTCGCTGCTCGAAGATACATTGACCTCGACCGTTGCTGACTTCTTAAGAACCATGCTGATCATTGCCGGAGGTATTACTTTCCTGTTTTTTATCTCAGCCCAACTGACCTTATTTATGTTGGCGGTTTTACCTGTCGTAGTTATCATCGCGGTTGTCTTCGGACGATTCATCAAAGGATACTCGAAAAAAGTGCAACAAGGAGTTGCCGACTCGAACACCATTGTCGAAGAAACCCTGCAGGGCGTTCAGAATGTGAAAGCATACGCCAACGAGTTTTTTGAAATCGGACGCTATACCGGAAAAACAAACGAGGTGGCTGCGACCGGAATAAAAGGTGGAGTTTACCGGGCATCCTTTTCGGCCTTTATGATTGTGGGCATGTTTGGTGCAATGGTAGCTGTCATTTGGCGAGGCACCAGCATGATTTCGACCGGGCAAATTGATGCCGGACAATTGTTCTCGTTTGTACTTTACACTGCCTTTATTGCCGGGATGATGGGTGGTTTGGCCGACGTTTATGCACGTTTGCAAAAAGCCATTGGCGCAACCGAGAACCTATTGGAAATTCTGGACGAGCCTATCGAAGAGGTAGCTCCTCAAAATCTGATTCCTGCTGAAAAACTATTGAAAGGAAATATCGACTTCCAACACGTTTCTTTCCGCTACCCCAACCGACCGGACACAGATATATTGCAAGATATTTCAGTTTCAATCAAGGCCAATCAACAAATTGCACTTGTTGGGCCCAGTGGTGCCGGAAAATCAACAATCGTCAACTTGCTGATGAATTTTTATGAGCCAGCTGCCGGAAAAATCCTGATTGATGGTCGGGATATTCAATCAATCCCGCTGACTGAATTGCGTCAGCAAATAGCTGTGGTTCCGCAGGATGTTTTCCTGTTCGGCGGAACAATTCGCGAAAACATTGCTTACGGTCGTCACGAAGCCAGCAACGAAGAAATTATTGAAGCAGCCAAAAATGCCAATGCCTGGTCGTTTATTCAGGAATCGCCCCACGGATTGGACAGCCTTGTTGGCGAACGGGGAATCCAGCTATCGGGCGGACAGCGCCAGCGGATTGCGATTGCCCGTGCCATGCTGAAAAACCCGCGTATTCTGATTTTGGACGAAGCGACCTCTGCGCTCGACTCCGAATCGGAACGCCAGGTTCAGGAAGCATTGGAAAAACTGATGACCGGACGCACATCCATTGTTATTGCGCACCGCTTGTCAACCATTCGCCAGGCCGACCAGATTTTGGTGCTCGACTTCGGTAAAATCATTCAAAAAGGAACGCATGCCGAATTGATAGAAGATATTTCCGGTCTGTACTATACGTTGAGCGAACTTCAGTTTACCAACTGATGGACAAGTTGGATTTGGAAAAATTGGAACTCGAAACTTGAAACCCGTAACTTCCGACTAACACCCTTTTCCTCCATTTTGACAAGAGTATTCAAACTGCAGGGTCACGTGAGTAATATTGAAATCGTGGTGCAGGACTTCATTCATCGCCTCATCAATCGATCTTGTTTGGGAAAGTTGAAGATCGGCATTTAGCTCCACATGCGCCTCAAAATGGATACTGTGGTCGGTTAAGCGCCAGATGTGAATGTGGTATACCTGCTTCACGCCTGCTACCCCTTCAAGCTTCTGCTTCACCACATCGGGATCGATCGACGATGGTGCAAACTGCATCAAAATCTCGGTCGATTCTTTCAATAGCTGGTAGGTGTGCACCAACAGGTAAATACTAATTAGAAGGGTCACCAGCGGATCAATCCATGTCCAGCCCCATGCCCAAATGAACACGGCTCCTACGATTACCGCTAACGAAGTGAGTGCATCACCCAAGAGGTGCAGGTAAGCTGCTTTCACGTTCAAATTACTATCGTGATCGTCGTGCAGTAGAAACACGGAGAAGCCGTTGGCTACAAAACCAAGAAATCCCAGTCCCAGCATCCATTTGAAGTCGACTTCCTGAGGGTTGGCAAAACGATCAACCGCCTCAATCATCAGGTAAAACGAAATAGCGATCAACACCAGCGAATTAATGAAAGCAGCCAGTATCTCGGCCCGTTTGTAGCCAAACGAGTGTTTGGCCGTTTTTTCGCGATGTCCTAACCGATCGGCGATGTATGCCAGCAGTACGGCAACACCATCACTCAAATTGTGAATCGCATCCGAAATCAAAGCTAAACTTCCACTAATAACTCCACCGATAACCTGTGCGACTGTAATAACAATATTCAACAAGAAAGTTATACCAAGCCGGTTGTGCGAATGGTGGTGGTGATGATGTGCGTGATCGTGTCCCATAATCAAAATTCTAACGAACTTATATTTTCCTGTTGAAAGTAGTGAAATAAAAACCGACAGTCGATTTCTCTCAGCTTTCGGACAAAAACTTCAGAAATTATTTAAAACTCTCCCTGCAATAACAGCTCACAAGTCCTCCCAGTTCTCTATTTGAGTTTTCAATTTTGAATAATCTTTTCAGACTTCGGCTGAGCTGTTATATTTGCATTACAATAGAATACAAATGAAAGTAAGCTTTATTTTGGTTGAGCCTGCCGTTCCTGAAAATGTAGGCGCCGCAGCACGAGCAATGAAAACGATGGGATTTGCGGATATGCGGCTGGTCAATCCCTGCGACCATTTGAGCGAGCCGGCCCGTTGGCTGGCGCACGCCTCAAACGACATTCTTGAGAATGCTTTGGTTTTTCCGGATTTTGAAGAGGCTGTCAAAGATCTTGACTTTATTATCGGCACATCGGCCAAGCAGCGCGGGGTAAAAGAAGACTATTACTCAACCCGCGACCTCGTTAAAATCATTCAAACCAAAGGTAAGTCTGTCAAACATTTGGGAATTGTTTTTGGGCGGGAAGACAGCGGTTTACGCAACGAGGAACTCCGCCGTTGCGATATGGTGAGCACTGTTCCCTTGCAAACCACCTACCCCAGCCTCAACCTGGCACAGGCCATCATGCTTTATGCGTATGAGCTCAGCCAAATCCATCAATCCGCAGAGATAGAGGAAAAACCCGAAGTGAATGAAAACGGATTTCGGGCACTGAAAGATAAAAGCAGCAAACTACTGCTCGAGCTTGATTTTAAAGAAGAGTCAGCGATTTACCCCCGCATCTTGGAACGACTAAACCTGTTGGGTGAGAGTGACATTCACCTGTTACATTCTATTTGCAACAAATATTTTGAGAAAATGAGTAAAACCTGATGCAACGTTCCGCAAAAGCGTGTCGTCTTTCAATCAAAGTAAGCTGTTAAACCTTGGAAGCACAGTACAAAAACATTCACCAGGACATTATTGACCAGTGCAAACTGGGCAGCCGCGACGCACAATTTCAGCTGTATAAATTGTACTACAAATCGATGTACAATACCAGCCTGCGAATTGTGGCCAACAGCAACGACGCGGAAGATATCATGCAGGAATCGTTTTTAAGTGCTTTCCGAAAGCTTGACACTTACGAAGGAAAAGTTAGTTTTGGCGCCTGGCTAAAGAAAATTGTGGTCAACCGTTCTTTGGATTATTTGAAAAAACGTCGCGTCGTTTTCGAGGAAATCAACGAGCGCGTGATGGACGAGGAACCGGATCCGCGGATGGAGATTCGGGAAATTGACCTGAACAAGCTGAAAAAAGCCGTAATGCAATTGCCGGAAGGTTATCGCGTCGTCCTGAGTCTTTACCTACTCGAGGGCTACGATCACGACGAAATATCTGAAATCCTGAACATCACCAATGTTTCGTCGCGCACGCAATTGTTACGGGCTAAAAAGAAACTGCGGGATATTCTGGTCAAGGACGAACTGTTTTCCTTCAACTAAAAGATGGAATGTAAAAAAGCAACATGATGAACGATTTTGATGACATACTGGAAAAAACCTTTCGCGACAACAAAGCGATATTCGAAGAGGACGCTCCCCCGGGGCACTTCGAACGGTTTGAGCAACGGCTGAACCAACAGCACATTCGCCCGTTTTACCGGCAACGTAAGTTTTACCTGCGGGTTGCTGCAGCAGTTGTTTTTGTGCTGCTGGTCGGCAACCAGGTTCGCATGTACATGGATCGCCCGGCCGAGCAGCCGGCAACACTTTCGAGCGTTTCGCCTGAATACCGCGAAGCTGAATTTTATTACACAACATCCATCGACGAGGGAATGCGCCACTGGAAGCGACTGACAGCCGACGGTGAGATTTCTCAGGAAGAGCAGGATATGATGAAACAGGAAATTGCCGAATTCGACGCAACCTATAAACGATTGCAGGAAGAACTCGCAGCGAATCCAGAAGACGAGCGCGTCATCAATGCGATGCTCGAGCTTTACCAAACCCGGTTGAGCATCATCAACCTGATCATTAACAAACTGGAAGACATTAAAAAATTAAAAGAAAATAACCATGATGAAAGTGAAATTTAAAATCCTGATTGCCCTGCTGGCTCTGCTGCCGCTTGGTTTGAAAGCCGAAGATTACAGCAAAACAATCCACAAGGGCTACACAACGTCTCAAATTACGGCACTCGATGTTAGCAACAAATTCGGGACGATTGAGATTAACGATTTTGGCGGCGACTCGGTTACCGTTGACGTAACAATTACCGTTGAATCGAACAGTGAAGGACGTGCGGCACAGCTCATGAACCTGATTCAAATTAACATCAACCGCAGCGGCAGTGTGCTGAACGCGCAAACGGTCATTAGTGATGACTTCAAATCGAAACAAAACTTTTCGATCGATTACAAAATCAACATCCCTAAAGATCGCAAGCTGGATGTTCAAAACAAATTCGGCAATGTGGCCGTGCAAGCTTTGGATGCCGCAGGCAGTTTTGATATTTCGTACGGAAATCTTACAGCAGGCGTGTTGAACTCTCCGGGCGACGGCGTTCTGCTCGACCTCTCGTACGGCAAAGCCGATATTGAATCGGTGAATAAAATGCAAGGCGAAGTAAAGTATTCGAAGGTTTACGTTGGACAAGCAGGCTTCCTGAGTATGGAAACCAAATACTCCGGCATCAACGTTGACGAGCTGCAATCGCTTAGCCTCGAATCAAAATACGACGATGTGAAGCTGGGCCATGTTGGTTCTGTTACAGCCGAGTCGAAATACACGAATTACTCGCTGGACGAATTATCCGGATCAATGAATATTAATACCGAATACGGATCAGTTCGGGTTGGCAAAGTACTCCCTAATTTCAGCAAAATCGAGATCACCAACAGCTATGGCGGAATCTCCCTGGGTATGGATCAGCTCTCGTACCTGCTGGACGCCGATTGCGATTACTGCGATGTGAAATATCCGACAGAAAGCTTCCAGGGCAACCGTCAAAAAGACAATTCACGCCTGCAGGTAGAAGGCAACGTTGGAACACCATCCGGAGGACAACAAGTGATTATTAAAAGTCGCTACGGCGGAATAAAACTAAATAAGTAGGAAACACCCAAAAACATGAAGCCACAAGTATCTCGCTTGTGGTTTTTTTGTATTTTAGTCTATCGAGTGGTATGACTAAAAGACTTCACATTATAAGTTTTAATAACCCCAGTCCGCCCGATTACGGAGGTGTGATTGATGTGTATTACAAGCTTCAGGCTTTGCATCAGGCTGGTATCGAAATCTATTTTCACTGTTTCGAATATGACCGTCCCCGCACTCCTGAATTGGAACAGTTTTGCCACCAGGTTTTCTACTATCCCCGACAGACCGGCATAGAAGCTCAACTGAGCATCATCCCTTACATTGTCAAAAGCCGGAATCACCCGGATTCATTGAAAAACCTGCTTTCTGTCACAGCCCCTATTCTTTTTGAAGGCTTGCACACCTGCTATTTGCTGAATCACCCCCTACTGGACGCTTACAAGAAATTGGTGAGGGCTCACAACATCGAACACCAATATTATTTCAACCTATATATTTCTGAATCAACCATCCAAAAGCGATGGTATTTCGCTGTTGAAAGTTTACGGCTGAGGCTGTTTGAAAACCGCCTGAAAAAAGCACAGTGTATTTTATCGATTTCATCGACAGAAACCGCCTATTTCCAATCCCATTTTGGCGATACCCGTTTTATTCCGGCTTTTCATCCGTACAAAGAACTGACAACGAAGCCCGGCTGGGGTGAATACCTGCTCTTTCACGGAAATCTGAGCGTTAACGAAAACCAAAAAGCAGTAAAATACCTCATTCGAAAAGTGTTTTCGCAAATTACGGTCAGCTTCGTCATTGCAGGTAAAAATCCGCCGGAGTGGCTGACAGATATGGTAAAAGACATTCCGCATATTTCGCTAATTGCCAATCCCCCGCAGGAACGAATGAATCGTCTGATTAAAGAAGCACATATCTGTGTGATTCCTTCGTTCCAGGGAATCGGGATGAAGCTGAAATTGCTGACTTCACTTTTTACCGGGAAACATTGCCTCACAAATTCGACCATGGTAATGGGAACAGATTTGAAAAATCTTTGCCATATTGCGGACACGCCGCAGGAAATGGTTCAATCCATTCAGAAACTAATGGAGGAGCCTTTTACCAAAAATGAGATTCACCGGCGGAAATTAAAACTTGAAACATTTTATTCGAATGAAATTAACGCCCAAAAGATTATCGACCTTTTGTAGCCTGATCCTAATTTTTCTTCTGCCTTCTTTCGGGAATGCGCAGGCCTACCAAATCAATATCGATATTCCGGCGTACCGCGACAGCCAGCTCATTGTGGCCGGTTATTATTTCGGCAACCTGTTCGTGAAAGACACCCTTCAGTTGAATTCCTCCGGACATGCCATTTTTCAGGGAGTTAAACCGTTGGATGAAGGAATCTACCAACTTTACCTCAACAACAAAACCTCTTACGATTTTCTGGTTGGTTCGGATCAAAAATTCAATATTACAATTCCTGCCGGTTCGAAAAAAGCTGAGATAAAAGGCGCTGTAGAAAGTGAAAAATTTCAGGGCTACATTAACTTCCTGGCCAAGCAAAAAAACAAGTTCCACGAACTGTCGGACAAAGAGCAACGCCTAAGTCCAAAATCGGATTCACTGCAAAAAGTGAAAACCGAGATCCAAAAGCTGGATAAGGACGTGAAGAAATACCGGTTTCAGGAAGGGACGAAAAACAAGGACAACTTCTACGGTAAAGTTTTATTGGCTGGACACCAGGTTGAGCTGGATGATTCACAAATTCCGCCAGCTTACCAAGCCCGCGATTCGCTAAAATGGGTGTACGAATATAATTTTCGCAAAAATCATTATTGGGATTATTTCGATTTGGGCGACATTGGACTTTGGCACACCCCCTTTGTAAAAGACCGCTTGACGGAATATTTCAACCGCGTGCTTCTGCAGTCGCCCGACAGCGTTTTACCCGAGGCAATCCGCATCATCGAAGAACACCGCGACAACCCGGAGTTGTTTCAGAACCTCACGTCCTTCCTGACAAACAACAGCATCCAATCGAAAGTGATGGGAATGGAAAATGTGTTTGTGGCACTGGCCGAACGCTACTACCTGAGCGGACAGGCAAGCTGGGCTGATGAAAAAACACTGGAAAATATTGGCCGCGAAGTTGCCCTGCGTAAAAACAATCTCGTTGGCCACATTGCTCCCGAACTTTTGCTGGAAGGTGCCAACGGCGAATTTCACAGCTTGCACCAAAGCCCAACGGCTTATACCTTACTCGTTTTTTGGGAACCGGGTTGCAGCCATTGCAAGCACGAAATCCCCAAACTGTACGACGAAATTTTCCTGAAAGCCAAACCCTCGCAACTCTCCGTTTACGCTGTTTACACCATGACCGATAAAAAGGAATGGACAGACTTTATTGACGAGCACGAGTTGAACGACTGGATGAATCTTTGGGATCCCACCCAAATTTCGGACATGAAACTGCTCTACGGCGTACGTACCACTCCTTCGCTTTTTCTTCTGGATAAAGACAAAAAGATTGTCGCCAAACAGTTGGATATTCCCGGCATGAAACGCCTGCTAAAGGTTCTAAACGTGATGCAATAAAAACATTAGGTATTCTTCAATGGGAAGCTTACCTTCGGCCCCCCGAAACACCGCCTAAAAACAAAGGCATACTTTCGCGTGTTAAAACTGGTATAAAACTCACAGGAAGAGTGGTAGAGGAATTGCGTATGGAAACAGATAAATTTAAAAATCTACGATACAGGCTAATGGAAACCGAGACGTGGCCGCTCGAATACATGTTCAAGTTTATAACGCCTAACCATGAGGGAAAAGTGGAACAAATAAAGGCGATCCTTCCCGACAACGGTCAGTTTTCGTTCAAACACACTTCCAGCCTGAAACACGTGGCAATCACCTGTGTTGCAACGATGAAAAATGCAGACGAGATTATTGAGATCACCGAACGGGTAGACCGGATTGATGGCGTGCTGATCCTGTAACGGAGCAATTATTCTTTACTTCGGGCTTTCTTTTCGTAGTAAGAGGCTATTGCGAAAAGTGCCACGACCACGCTAACTACGATCGACATGATTTGCATGACTGACATAAGCTAAGGTTTTAGTTGTTACAGCAGCCAAAATAAGAGATCACTAACAAATTATGTATTCCTGCCGGCATGCTTTGCGGCATTTTCGAGATGTGATATCGAAATTAGTCAATAAACTAATAATCAGATTTAGTTAAGAATTTTACTCCCCGCCCAGGTAAAGCACCTTTTGCGTGTAGTTCTTTCCGCTGATTTGGCTGGTTAACCGCACAAAATAAATTCCGGGACGAAAACCGTTGAAGTCGAAAGCCATGCGATCAAGCCCTGTCAAAGTTGAACTTACGGCATAACGATTTCCCAGCAGGTCGAAAATTTCCGGTTTTGAAGGTTGCACATCATCCTCGAACCGAATCGTCAGTTCCTGTCCGTAAACGAACGGATTCGGGTAAGCGACCACATCTACATTTTCGTCTTCAAACGGGTTGTATTCAACCGACTCGTCATAGAAGCAAACCAAAGCCTCCATCACTGCAGCCGAACCATTTGTGGTGTTGCTTTTTTCCGAATAGCTGTACCAATCTCCGCCATCGCGGATAAAAAATGAATTGGAAGTATCGTCAGTCCGATCTGCCAGGAAGACAGCAAATACATCATTCGCTCCCAAATCCTCGATTGACCAGGCGAGGTAGAAATTTCCATCGGTGCTTACCTGCTGATCAAAAGCCAGGTAATTCATCACACCCGCTTCCTGGTTGGTCAGCTCAAAATCCTGACTGTACAGCAAAGTACCGGGAATATCTCCCCCTTCATAAACTGAAACAGTCAATACTGCAATTGACGAACTGATTGATTTATTGGCAATGCCCAAAGTTAGCCCCTGAACGTTGCAAGAAGTTTCAAATTGAAAAGCTTCCGCAAATTCAGTAAAACCATATGCATTTGTTCCGCTGTAGTAGCCACTGCTTTCATTCGTAACATCAATTAGTCCATCGAAGTGCGAGTCCGCGTCTTTCATATTGGTGAGAACGGTACATTGCTGCTCATCCGCGTAAGGATTCAAGCCGGAAATAGCTGTTGTTCCTGAATTATTCGGGTCAAGCCAGGTTTTCAACTGCTTGTCGCTTTCGGAGAAATGGTTCCAGGCAAAGCGAAATTGCGCAAAGTAATCATTCACCGGGTTAGAGCAGGTTGCCTCGCCGCCCACCAGCGAACCGCGCACGCGCATGTCCGGATCGATCAACGCCGCTCCTGATGAACCGGCCTCGGTGGTTCCTTCTTCCCAATTCGATATCTGCCAAAACGAGCCGGAAACATAATCCTCTGAATACGAAGCTGCCGAAGGAGAATTGCGGTCAATCGCCACTTTCTTAATGTCGCCCAGCGGATGATGAATGGAAACCGTAGAATCAGGCGCCGAAGATGAATGATCCCATCCCAAATAGTACGGCTGGTAACTCTTAGGCGGCGCCACACTCAGCTCAACCAAACTAAAATCGAGCTCTGAAGAACTGGCCCTCAGGCTACTGCCACTCAGCGAATTCAAAACCTCGCCATCAATACTCTTACAATAAGGTGATTCATAATTAAACAGGAAAACGCTGCTTGAGGCATCGGTCGCATTTTCAATACAGTGACTCGCCGTTAACAGATAAGGCGTGCTATCAGCGGGTACATCGTTCAGTAATGTTCCGGTACACAGTTCGGTTCCCCGAATCAAGATTCGGCAAACTCCGTTGGCTGCTTCACGGTATTTTTGCAGGTAATCACAATTGACGTTCACATTACACGACCCCGACTCACCCAATGGACGACGGTCGCCGTTGTACGCTTTCAGGCCAACAAAATCGTGGTTCACCGACTCCAGAACCAGCTCGCCACTGAACTCGGCATCTAGTGGTTCTTCATATTGCAGAATGAGGCGATCGCCGGCTACCGGCATCGTTGCCAGCACACCGTCGGACTTGTTATTTTGAGCAGTGAAGGCACCGATCAGATCACTTCCATCTTCGGAAAACAAAAACAAACGTGCACCTTCCGGCACGTAATAACGGCTAAAAATTACATTCAGCGACAAAGCTCCCGGAGATTCCAGTTTCAATTGCCAAATTTTCCAGTCACCGGATTCAATCCAGGTTCCCGAGTTTTCAGTCGAAAAATCGACCGGAATCGAATACGCAAACCGAAAAGCTTTGAGTTGCGGTTGTTCCTTCTGCAAATTTTTTACCAACTGAATTTCTTCGGCAGGAACCGTTAGCGACACAAACGAGCTGGCCCGGGCCACCTTCAATTGCTGAATCGGCATCGGCTGTCCGCCTTGTGAAAGTTGCGCCCAAAGCGGCAAGCATGCTAGACTAAAAAACAGCAGGAGAATACTTTTTAATTGCATAGATTGAATTCGAACACAATCAAATTTATAAAATTTAGATACAAAACAGATCATATTCCAGCTTTAAGCCAATGATCCAACAATTTAAACGAAGCGTTTGGCAAACAATTTTACAACACACTACTTTTCTTTATTTTTGGAGATATGAAAGTACTAGTCATGTATGTCAACCGCTTTAGTTACAAAACTGCGGAGAAAAACCTGCCAAGCATCGAAGAGCTGGACGAGAGCCGGGAATTTACCGATTCGGTTTTGGCCTTCATCCAGGTTGAAGAAAAAGATGAACTGAAGGACGTGGCCAGCCGCGAGAAAAAGCTGGTCAACCACTTGAAATGGACCGCCCGAAAAAATGAAGCAAACAGAATTATCCTGCACTCTTTCGCGCATCTGTCCGAGTCGAAGGCGTCGGTGCCTTTTACGCACGAGCTGTTCAACCTGGCCGAAAAACGATTGCAAAATGCCGGCTATGAAACCGCCCAAACTCCGTTCGGCTATTTCCTTGATCTTCAAATTGATGCTCCCGGGTTTTCGCTTGCCCGCATTTGGGCCGAACTCTGATGGCAGAGAGCAAAGGGCATGGAGGATAGGGCAAAGAGCGAAGAAACGTCACCCCATGCAAAAACTCGAAACACAAAACCCGAAGCTCGTAACTCTTAACACAACACGAAATTTGAAACTTGTCAACTTACATACACATTTCCCGTTAACCGGTCAGCAAATCGGACTGGTGAATCACAATGTTTTGTTGCCCTTCCAACCGCAAGCGGAACAATTTTATTCGGTTGGGCTGCATCCCTGGGATTTGGATCAGGCAACTGATGATAAATGGCTCGATACATTGGAATCACTTTTGGCACACCCGCAGGTGTTGGCCGTCGGCGAGTGTGGTATCGACCGGACATTGGAAACCCCGGTTGAGAAGCAAATCCACTTTTTCCGACGACAACTTGAATTGGCTGAAAAACACGCCAGGCCGCTGATTTTGCATGCTGTGCGTAGTTATTCAGATCTCCTTCAACTCAAAAAACAAAGCGCGTCCAAATTGCCCTGGATTTTACATGGCTACCAAGCCAATGCTGAGACCACCAAACAGCTGGCACAAATGGGTTTCTATTTCTCGCTCGGCACTGCCCTTTTGAACGATCGTCAAAAACTCAACCAATCATTGGCCGAAATACCACCCTCACAGCTATTTTTCGAAACCGACGAGAGCACTGAAAATATTGAAAGTATTTATATTTTTGCCGCCGGGCAACTGAAAACGACCGCAGAAAAGCTACGCTATCAGGTGCTTGAGAATTATCAACGTATATTTTGACAAATGAAGAACTGGCAGGAACGAACCCTTTTGATGTTGGGTGAAGAAGGATTGGCAAAACTAACCAACGCACATGTACTGGTTGTTGGATTAGGCGGAGTTGGAGCGTATGCAGCAGAACAAATTTGCCGCGCCGGAGTGGGTAAAATGACAATCGTTGACGGCGATGTGGTGGAAGCCACCAACCGCAACCGCCAGTTGCCGGCCCTGATCAGTAACGACGGCAAACCCAAGGCTGAAATTATGGGTGCCCGATTCCGCGACATCAACCCGAATATTGAAGTAACCGTTATCAACGAGTACCTCAAGGACGATCGCATGATCGAAATCCTCGAGGCCGACAAATACGACTATGTGGTTGACGCCATTGATACCCTTTCGCCCAAGGTATTCCTGATTTACCACAGCGTACAACGCAACATCCCGATCGTCAGTTCCATGGGTGCCGGGGGCAAATTCGACCCGACACAAATTCGCAACAGCGACATTTCAAAATCGTATAACTGCAAGCTGGCCCGGATGCTACGAAAACGTCTTTACAAATTGGGGGTTCGCAAAGGCGTTCAGGTGGTGTTCTCGCCCGAAGAGGTAGACAAAGAACGGGTGCGTGTTGAAGAAGGCCGAAACAAGAAATCAGCTGTAGGAACGATATCGTACATGCCGCCACTGTTTGGCTGCCACATTGCATCGGTTGTCATTCGAAATTTGCTTGGAGAAAATATCTGATTGGTACAATCATTGTTGCTCGTACAAAAACGCTGAAACCATGAAAACAACGCCGCTCTTCTCTCTTTTGTCAATCACCGCAATTCTTCTTTTATCTTCCTGTACAGGGCCACAGAAGATCACCAAATTGGTTCCGGAAGAAGAACCACAAAAATGGTTGTACGGTCAGGCTTTGGTCGTCGACTCGGTATACGGCATCAATTATGAAATCGGCTTCGACCGATACGAGGATGGGGCCTATTGGTTTGACTTTCATATTACCAACCGTTCCAACATGCCGCTGTTGGTTGATCCATCGCAGTTTACCTGCCAGGCATTCGATGCCTTGATGAATCCGAAGACATTGGAGCCCGTCAATGCTATCGACCCCGAAGGTAAAATCCTGCAATTCGACAAAGGCATTGCCAGCAACGAAAATATTGCCCGAAACAGAACTGGACTTGTCATCATGGGTATTGGCGCCAGTATCGTGGCCAATGCCATCATAGGCACCGAAAACCCGGCCAACGATAACATCCGCTACGCCGTTACCGACGGCATTATGAGTACAGCTATTGCCGCAGGAGACGAAGCACGTTTCCAGGCACAGAACCTGAACGATCTGAAAGAAGCCTGGGAAAACGGAACAATTCGGAAGACAACATTGGAGACCAATTTTTCGATGCACGGGAAAGTCTTCTTCCCCGGCACACCCGATGCCAGCTTCCTGAAATTATTTATACCGGTTGATGACGAAACACTTGAATTTGATTACAAGCAATTGCAACTCGCTGTCAAATAGTCTTCAATCAAACCTATAAAAGTAAAATTTAGCCACCTCCCTGAATTTCTTTCTTCGTAGTTATTTTTATTTTTTCCAAATAAGCCTTTGCGATTATTAAAACATTTTCCTAGGTTTGTCGGAAATATCACTCTATACTCGGATGATTAACAGCAAAACATACTCTCTTTCTGCAAGCACCACTTCCATGATGCTTTCTGCTGTTTTCATGCCTTCCATGTCTATGTGCATGCGATAGCCTTCATTCGGTATTCCCCCGGGATATGGATTGAAGGCGTATAAATTCTGAGTGTAAAATTTCCTCTACTTTATTTTCAAAAATATTAGGCTATGTCCGAATGTATTGTCCGGTTTAGCGGTAATAACCTGAAAGAACCGCTTGTACTTAACAGTTTGGTCAAATTGCTTGATCAAGCCAATTCGAAACATGTTTTAGTGATCTCTTCACCACGCGAAATACAATCGCTGCTTGCGTTGGGGATCAAAACATTGAGTAGTCCCGGTGGCAAACCGGAGTTGTTAATTGCGCAAATCAAAGCTGAAATAAACGCCATTAAAGCGATTTATAAACTCGGTCCCTCGGCGCAGTTAAAAAGCCAAATGGAAAAGTTGGAAATCCTGTTAAAAGGAATTCATTATACCGGCGACTTCTCTCCAGCCCTACAGGATCAGGTGCTTACATTTGCTGAAAAAATCTCGGCAATCCTGGTTGCTGAAATTTTGCTGTCGCACCAAATAGAATCGCAAACGATTTTCCCTGAAGACCTTGGGTTGATTGTAACTGAGGAATTCGGGAATGCCACTGTCTCAATTTCAGAAACAGCAGCAAAAGTAAAAGCAGCAGAATTTGGCAAAATAACATTGATCCCTGGATCTTACGGCGTCACCAAAGGTGGAAAAATTGCCCGGATCGGCGATCGTGCAGCAGACTACACTGCTGCCACACTGGCGTCCATTTTCGATGCATCTCACCTGGAACTTTGGCAAATCGGAACTCCCTTCAAAACGGCAGATGAGAAATATGTCGACAATCCGTCGTACATCGAAAGCCTGACTTACGCAGAAGCCTCGGAGCTGTCCTACTTCAACTACTCGGGTATTCACCCCCGAATTGTTGAGCCTTTAGTCGACAAACATATTCCGATTCTGGTCTACGAACTGAAAGACGGAGAAAAAATACTGCACACCAGAATCAATTCAAAAAGCATCATTGCACCGCAGGTTGTCAAAAGCGTAGCGCACACCGACGATATTGCCGTTTTGAAGCTCAATGGTCCGGGTGTTGGGTTCAAACCGGGTATCCTGGCAAAGGTAACCGGCGCATTCAACAAGAACCATATTAATATCCGATCTGTTATTACCGCACAAACCAGCATCAATATCATGATCGATAAAGCATCAACCGCACAAGTTCGCCAATTAACGCAGGAACTCAACCTTCCCTCCGTGAGCCAGGTTGAAATTGAAGACAAAGTCTCGCTGATTGCAATTGTCGGTCACGGAATGCAACAAAACCACGGTATTTCTGCTTCGCTGTTTACAGCTGTCGCCAAAAACAAAATCAATGTGCTTTTGAGCGGATCCGGGGCTTCCGACCTGGTTAGCTACCTGGTGGTCGACGAGCAGGACAAAGCCAAAGCCATTCAGGAAATACACAAGATTTTCTTCACAAAAACAGACGCATAAAAATTTCACATACCTAAAAAACAAAAACAATGACAAGTAAAAATTTAAAATTCGAGACACTGCAGTTGCACGCAGGTCAAGAAGTTGATCCCACAACAGGCTCTCGTGCTGTACCAATCTACCAAACAACATCCTACGTTTTCGAAAACTCGGAACAAGCAGCCAATCGTTTTGCTTTGAGTGAGTTTGGGAATATTTACACCCGCTTGATGAACCCAACTTCGGATGTGTTTGAAAAAAGAATTGCCGCTCTTGAAGGTGGTGTCGCTGCATTGTCAACCTCTTCGGGTCATGCTGCTCAGTTTTTAGTTTGCAATCAGTTGCTGACACCGGGAGACAACATTGTAAGCTCTCCCTTTTTATACGGTGGTACCTACAACCAATTCAAAGTATCTTTCAAAAACTTTGGTTGGGAAGCCCGCATGACCAAGGACCTGAAACCGGAGTCTTTCGAAGAATTGATTGACGAGAAAACCAAAATCATCTACCTGGAGACAATTGGTAACCCGGGCTTCGTCATTCCAGACTTCGACGCGATTGCTGCAGTGGCTAAAAAATACGACATCCCATTGGTTGTCGACAATACCTTTGCCGGAGGTGGTTATTTGTTCCGCCCAATCGAGCACGGTGCAAACATCGTTGTTGAGTCGGCTACAAAATGGATCGGCGGACACGGAACCAGCCTTGGTGGTGTCATTGTTGATGGTGGTAACTACAACTGGGGGAATGGTAAGTTCCCAAGTTTCACCGAGCCTTCCGAAGGGTATCATGGCATAAAGTTCTGGGATATTTTTAACTTTGACGGCCCGTTCGGAAACATTGCTTTTATTATCAAAGCACGTGTTGAAGGATTGCGTGATTTCGGTCCGGCTCCAAGCCCGTTCAACTCATTCCTTTTACTGCAAGGCTTGGAAACCTTGTCGTTAAGAATGGAGCGACATGTTGAAAATGCGCAAAAACTGGCGGAATGGTTAGAAAACCACCCAAAAGTTGAAAGTGTCAATTATCCGGGATTGAAAAGCAGTCCGTCGTACGAACTGGCGAAGAAATACCTGCCCAAAGGTGCCGGAAGCATGCTTTCGTTAATTGTAAAAGGCGGAGTTGAAGAAGCCAAGAAAATTGTTGAAGGCCTCGAATTGGTGAGCCACCTGGCAAACGTTGGCGATGCAAAAACACTGATTATTCAGCCTGCAGCAACCACGCACCAGCAACTATCGGCCGAAGCCCAACTGGCAGCAGGTGTTTACCCGGCACAGTTGCGTATTTCTGTTGGTCTGGAACATATCGACGACATTATCGCCGATTTCGAACAGGCACTGAGTAAGATTTAACTTGTAAATCAGCATAACCCGGAGCAATGCTCCGGGTACATTATAAAAAAGGAAAATTGTTATGCCATTAAATATTCCCGACAAATTACCTGCAATTGAATTGTTGCTTCAGGAAAACATCTTCGTGATTGATCAGACGCGGGCTGCCCAACAGGATATTCGTCCGCTAAAAATCGTCATTCTGAACCTGATGCCACTCAAAATTACGACTGAGACGGATTTACTTCGGGTTTTGTCGAACTCGCCTTTGCAGATCGAAATTGATTTTCTGAAAATTAAGGATCACGAGCACAAGCACACTTCTGCCGAGCACATGGCCACTTTTTACAAAACGTTCGATCAGATCAAAAAGCAGAAATTTGATGGTATGATTATTACCGGTGCTCCGGTCGAGCATCTTCCTTTTGAAGAGGTAACCTATTGGGATGAAATTCGCGAGATCATGGATTGGTCGTTGACCAATGTGACGTCCTCGCTGTTTATTTGCTGGGCGTCGCAGGCTGCATTGTTTCATTTCTACGGTATTCCAAAATATGCGCTCGACAAGAAAATGTTCGGTGTGTTTCAGCACCGGATCTCCGATCGGAAGATTCCTATTTTCCGCGGATTCGACGATGAATATTACGTGCCTCACTCCCGTCACACCGAAGTGCGGGCCGAAGATATCGAGAAAGTTGAAGGACTGGATATCATCTCTTCATCTGACGTATCGGGAGTCAACATGGTTATGGCACGCAATGGACGCCAGATTTTCATTACCGGGCACGCCGAATATTCAAGAATGACGCTGGACGGCGAATATAAAAGGGATGTCTCGAAAAATCTCCCGATTGAAGTTCCGGCCAACTATTACCCCAACGACGATCCGAATGAAAAGCCGGTTCTGCGCTGGCGTTCGGCGGCTGACTTGCTGTTTACAAACTGGTTAAACTATTACGTTTACCAGGAAACACCGTACAACCTCGACGACATTAAATAAATTTTGGTTCTCGGCATTGAAAACCGACGAATACAAAATGATAAAATTAAGCCCCGGAAGCCGGATTCTCTGCTTCGGGGCTTTTTTCTTCTTCCGGAAAATGCCTAATTTTAGGCGAACCAAAAAACACAAACGATGACTCAACAGAAGAAGTTCGCAGTTGTTCTTTCCGGTTGCGGCGTTTACGACGGCGCCGAAATTCATGAAGCTACTCTTACCATGTTGGCAATTGCCAAGGCCGGCGCGTCGTACACCATCTTTGCTCCAAATATCAATCAACATCATGTTATTAATCACCTTACCGGCGAGGAAATGCCGGAAACGCGTAATGTTTTAGTTGAATCCGCACGAATTGCCCGTGGCAAAATTCAGGATTTAAAAGAATACAATCCGGCAGACTTCGACGCCATCGTTTTTCCGGGTGGTTTTGGTGCCGCAAAAAATCTCAGCTCTTTAGCGTTCGATGGACCAAATTGCTCGGTAAATGAAGATGTCGTTAAAGCGGTGAAATCGACAGCTGAAGCCGGCAAACCAATCGGGGCACTCTGCATCGCTCCTGCCGTCATTGCAAAAATTTTAGGTAAAGTTGATGTTACTATCGGAAACGATCCGGGTACAGCCGGTGCTATTGAAGCCATGGGTGGAAAACACGTCCCGGCTACGCACGGCGAAATTGTCATCGACAGAAATTACAAAGTGGTCACAACACCTTGTTACATGCTCGACGCTACAATCGACCAAATAGAAACCGGAGCTAAGAACGTGATCAAGACCATTTTATCGATGTCTTAACTATTTTGAACATTATCCCATTATTTAATCACGATTAAACTAAAAAAACATCCCTATTTGCAACAAATTCTCGGAAAATAATTAAAGACAAAAGCATCCTTATTTCCTTATAATCAATTAATAACAAGCTAAAGTCGACTTTCTTAACATTAAATTTAGAAATACCACAGCTTTTATTAAAACGGGTTTAAATAAGTGGCTTTTTCAAGCCTCACCCCTCTAAATTTTTATCTTTACGTCTCAATTTTCAGAGCAATTTATACTATTTCTTCATTATGAAACAAATCAAATACGTTACGCCCGAAGAGGCTGTAAAAGTTATAAAATCCGGAGATCGTGTTCACTTAAGTAGTGTGGCTGTTACGCCTCACACGCTTATTAAACCCATGGTAGAGCGTGGTCGGAACGGAGAACTTTACGATGTAAAAATTCAGCACATCCACGTTGAAGGCAAGTTAGACTACGCAGATCCTGAATTCGAGGGAATCTTCGTTTCGGAACAGTTTTTCGTTGGTGGAAACCTGCGCAAGCAAACGCAAGCCGGCTACGCTGACTACGTGCCTGTTTTCCTGAGTGAAACTCAAAAACTGATCCGCGAAGGTTACTGCAAAGTAAACGTAGCCATGGTAATGTGCTCGGTTCCTGACAAACACGGTTATGTGTCATTGGGAACTTCGGTTGACGCAACTCTTGCGGCCATTGAAACAGCTGATGTTGTAATCGCTGCTGTAAACCCGAACGTACCACGTGCTTTCGGCGACGCAATGGTGAATATCGACGACATTGACATTTTCGTTGAAGATGATATTCAATTGTATGCGCACGACATGGCGCCTCTTTCTGATATTGATGTCCAAATTGGTAAGAACGTTGCCGAGTTGGTTGAAGACGGAGCTTGTTTGCAAATGGGTATCGGTGGTATTCCGAACGCTGTTTTGGCACAGTTGGGTAACCACAAAGACTTGGGTGTTCACACTGAAATGTTCGCCGATGGTATTCTTCCGCTGGTTGAAGCTGGTGTTGTAACCGGTAAGCACAAAGC
The DNA here is from genome assembly GCF_003610535.1 of Mangrovibacterium diazotrophicum. Taxonomy (NCBI): domain Bacteria; kingdom Pseudomonadati; phylum Bacteroidota; class Bacteroidia; order Marinilabiliales; family Prolixibacteraceae; genus Mangrovibacterium; species Mangrovibacterium diazotrophicum. The sequence goes on from NZ_RAPN01000002.1 coordinate 326,745, forward strand.
CATCGACAAAGGTAAAATGGTTGCTTCGTTCCTGATGGGTACCAAAGCGCTGTACGACTTCATCGATGATAACCCACGTGTTGCCATGATGGACGTTGGTTACACCAACAGCGTGAGCGTGATTCGCCAGTTGGACAAACTGACGGCAATCAACTCAGCATTAGCAATCGACCTGACAGGTCAGGTTTGTGCCGACTCAATCGGTATCAAACACTATTCAGGTGTTGGTGGCCAAATCGACTTCATCCGTGGTGCTGGTTATTCTAAAGGTGGTAAGCCAATTATCGCTCTACCTTCAGTAACTGCAAAAGGTGTTTCTAAAATTAGCCCGATTCTTCTCCCCGGTTCAGGCGTTGTAAGTACACGCTCTAACATGCACTGGGTTGTTACCGAATTCGGAGCGGTTAACTTATACGGAAAAACATTACAGGAACGTGCTAAATTGCTGATCTCAATTGCGCACCCCGATCACCGGGATTCGCTTGACCAGGCAGCCTTTGAGCGTTTCGGTTCTCACTTCCACTTTGTAAAAAAATCATACTAAATATCTTCAGCGGGCAAATTTCAAATGAAGTTTGCCCGCTTCACAACTAACCTTTTTAATCAAACCTCTGTATCAAGCAAACAACCAAGTCTTGATACATGGGATTTTTCGTATCTGAATTTTCGGCAGACATTCCGAAAACGAGCAATTTTGGAGACATTTTAAAATTTATATATCATTCATTACTTAAATTATTCATAAAAATGAAAATATCTCACATTGAACACATTGGAATCGCTGTAAAAAGCCTTGAAGAAGCAATTCCTTACTACGAAAACGTTTTAGGATTGAAGTGTTACAGCATTGAAGAAGTAGCTGACCAAAAGGTAAAAACTGCTTTCTTCAAAGTTGGAGAAGTGAAAATTGAATTGTTGGAATCAACTGATCCGGAAGGACCAATTGGTAAATTCATTGAGAAAAAAGGACAGGGTATTCACCACTTGGCTTTCGCTGTTGATGGTGTTGACGAAGCCTTAACTGAAGTTGAAGCTAACGGAGTAGCCCTGATCGACAAAAAAGCGCGCAAAGGTGCTGAAGGACTGAACATTGGTTTCCTTCACCCAAAATCAACACTGGGTGTGTTAACAGAGCTTTGCTGCGAATAATTTTATTGACTACCAACTTTTCAATGAATTAAGATGAACAATCAGGATAAAATTAAACAACTCATCAACCTAAGGAACGAAGCAAAATTAGGTGGTGGTGAGAAAAGAATTGAAGCCCAACATGGAAAGGGTAAATTTACTGCTCGCGAGCGTATAGACATGTTGCTGGACGAAGGAAGTTTCGAAGAATTCGACATGTTTGTGACACACCGTTGTACAAACTTCGGGCTCGAAAAATCAAAATTCCTGGGCGACGGTGTTGTTACCGGACAAGGTACAATCGATGGCCGTCTGGTTTACGTTTTCTCTCAGGATTTCACTGTTTTCGGTGGATCACTGTCTGAAACGTTCGCTCAAAAGATTTGCAAAGTGATGGACATGGCCCTGAAAATGGGTGCTCCGCTGGTTGGTATCAACGACTCGGGTGGTGCGCGTATTCAGGAAGGTGTTACAGCCTTGGCTGGTTACACCGAGATTTTCCAACGTAACATCATGGCATCAGGGGTAATTCCTCAAATCTCAGCAATTTTTGGTCCTTGTGCCGGTGGAGCCGTGTACTCTCCTGCCCTTACCGACTTTATTTTGATGAGCAAGGACACCAGCTACATGTTCGTAACCGGACCTAAAGTGGTGAAAACCGTAACCGGTGAGGTTGTGACAGATGCTCAGCTTGGTGGTGCTTCTGTTCACGGTTCAAAATCAGGGGTAACTCACTTCATCGCTGAAGACGAACAGGAAGGTATCGCTCTGATTCGCAAATTGCTGAGCTACTTGCCACAAAACAACCTGGAAGATACGCCGTTGGCTGTTTGCGACGACCCAATCGACCGTTTGGATGACTCACTGAATGAAGTTATTCCGGACAATCCAAACAAACCATACGACGTAAAAGACGTTATCCACACCATCGTTGACTACGGCGAATTCCTGGAAGTTCACCGTAACTATGCTCAGAACATTGTTGTTGGTTTTGCTCGTTTCAATGGTATTTCAGTAGGTATCGTGGCTAACCAACCAAACTATTTGGCAGGGGTACTCGACATCAACGCATCACGTAAAGCAGCTCGCTTTGTTCGTTTCTGCGACGCCTTCAACATTCCATTAGTAACCTTGGTTGACGTTCCCGGATTCTTGCCAGGAACTGCTCAGGAATACGGCGGTATCATCACTCACGGTGCGAAATTGCTTTTCGCTTATGGCGAAGCAACTGTGCCAAAAGTTACTGTTATCCTGCGTAAATCTTACGGTGGTGCTTACTGTGTGATGAGCTCGAAACACCTGCGTGGAGACATCAACTACTCATGGCCAACCGGCGAGATCGCTGTAATGGGACCCAAAGGAGCTATTGAAGTTCTTCAAAGCAAAAAGATCCGCGAAATCGAGGATCCACAGGAAAGAGCACAATTCATTGCAGACTCGGAACAAGAATACAAAGATCAATTCGCAAATCCTTACAACGCAGCGAAGTATGGTTACATCGATGATGTAATTGAGCCTCGCAACACGCGTTTCCGGATTATCCGTGCATTGCAATCGCTGGCAACCAAAAAAGACGTGATGCCACCGAAAAAACACACCAACATCCCATTATAATCTAATGATCATGCAAAGAAAATTGAAATATTTATTTGCCGGGATCATTCTTTTAACACTGGTCGTTTCCGGAAAAGCGCTTTTTGCACAAAGCGCTTCCGACTTCCGGTTTAATGAGATTTTGGTGAATAACGAATCCAACTATACAGACGAATATGGTCAGCATAGTTCCTGGATCGAAATCGTAAACACTTCTTACAGTAAAGTCAATATTGGTGGCTGTTTCCTGACCGATGATCAAAGTAATCCAACCAAATACTGGATTCCCAACGATTCGCCGGAAACCCAAATTGCACCGCGCGAGTTTGTTTTGTTTTTCGCTGACAATAAACCGTCGCGTGGTATCTTCCACCTAAACTTTACAATTACAGAGGGAACAACACTTTACCTGTATGATGCCAACGGTAAATCATTAATCGACGAGATCAAAATTCCGGCAGGCCAAAAAGCCGACGTTTCTTACACCCGCGTATCGCCTGACGGAACAGACTGGTCATTCACCGATCATACAACTCCTCGTTCAAACAATGATCACACACGCAAAGCATCGTCAGGTGAGAAGTTTGTAAAACACGACCCTTATGGTGCCGGTATGGTGGTAATTGCGATGCTGGTTGTATTTTTAGTTTTAGCAATTCTTTTTGCTGTTTACCGTATCGTTGGAAGTTTCTTCCAAGCGAAACCTAAAGCTAAACCTCAAGGGGCTGAAGCAACTGCAAAAACAGCTGAAACACAACCACTGTCGGGAGAAATTAACGCAGCAATTGCGATGGCCTTGTACCTTTACCAATCGGAACAGCACGACTATGAAAACACCGTGTTGACCATCAAAAAGGTATCAAAAGCCTATTCTCCCTGGAGTTCAAAAATCTATACTTTAAGAAAAAATCCACGCATTTAATCATTCAACATGAAAAAATTCAAATTCACCATAAACGGCAATGAATATGAAACCGAGATTCTGAATATCGAGGATAATGTTGCCGAAATTGAGATCAACGGTTCGGTCTATACGGTTGAAGTTGGTAAAGAAATTAAAACCCCGAAAACGCCAAAATTAGTTCGTCCGAAAGCTGTTCCATCTACTGATGTTCACCCTTCAGTTGCCAAAACAAGCAGCCCATCTGCACCGAAAGGTTCAGGTACAATCAAATCACCGCTACCTGGTGTCATTCTGGAAGTGTATGTGAAAGAAGGCGACTCTGTAAAACGTGGTGACAAAGTCATCATGCTTGAGGCAATGAAAATGGAAAACAACATTGAGGCCGATAAAGACGGTACAATTGTTTCCATCCACAAAACAAAAGGCGATGCAGTCATGGAAGGTGATATCTTAATTACCATCGGCTAATAAAAGGAGACGAAACATGGAGACATCTTTTATTGACTTTATCATCGAACATATTGGGCAATTCCTTCAGTTTACGGCTTTTGCGAATTTAACAGTTGGGCACCTCATCATGATTTGTGTGGGCTTGCTGTTCATCTACCTGGCCATTGCGAAGGAATTTGAGCCTATGCTGCTGATACCAATCGGTTTTGGTATCATTGTCGGCAACATTGCATTCGCGCCCGGGTTTAAGATTGGTATCTACGAATCCGGCAGTGTACTTAACTACTTGTACTTTGGTGTGGCACAAGGGGTCTACCCTCCGCTGATCTTCCTCGGAATTGGTGCCATGACCGACTTCTCGGCATTGATCTCGAACCCGAAACTGATCCTGATCGGTGCTGCTGCCCAATTCGGTATCTTCGGTGCATATTGTATTGCATTGGCATTGGGTTTCAGCCCTACAGAAGCGGGTGCGATCGGTATTATCGGTGGTGCTGATGGTCCTACTGCGATCTTTATTTCGTCGAAACTGGCTCCCGATTTGATGGGTGCGATTGCCATTTCGGCCTACTCATACATGGCTTTGGTTCCGGTTATTCAACCGCCAATCATGCGCCTGTTGACCTCGAAAAAAGAACGTGTTATCCGCATGAGACCTCCACGCGCTGTATCGAAAAACGAGAAACTGATTTTTGCGATATCCGGGATGTTGCTTACAACCTTTATCGTCCCCAGTGGTTTGCCGCTACTCGGTATGCTGTTCTTCGGGAACTTGCTGAAAGAAAGTGGTGTAACAAAACGTCTGGCTGATACTGCTAAAGGACCGCTGATCGACATCGTAACGATTCTGTTAGGATTGACTGTTGGTGCTTCAACACAAGCAACCACCTTCCTGACCATCAAGTCGGTCGGAATCTTCCTGTTGGGCGCATTCTCTTTCGTTATTGCAACTTTCGCCGGTGTGATGTTTGTGAAATTCATCAACCTGTTCCTGAAAGAAGGTAACAAGATTAACCCGCTGATCGGTAACTCTGGTGTATCTGCTGTTCCGGACAGTGCCCGCGTTTCGCAGGTAATTGGTTTAGAATACGATAAAACCAACCACTTGCTGATGCACGCGATGGGACCAAACGTAGCCGGTGTTATCGGTTCTGCAATCGCAGCTGGTATCCTGCTAAGCTTCCTGATGTAATATCAAGAAAAAAACCTATAAAAAATAAAAAGGCTTCCGAAATCGGAAGCCTTTCTATTTTTATAACAAGATCACATGAGGCCCGGCTTCAACTAATTTTTGGCCTTCCTCTGTATCCGTGTAGTCTTTAAAGTTCTTGATGAACAACTCGGCCAAATGCAGCGCCTTTTCCTCCCAAATACAGGCGTTCGGATAAGTATCCCTCGGATCCAAAATATGAGGATCAACATCATGCAGTGCAACCGGCACTTCCAAATCGAAGATTGGAATCATTTTGGTCTCTGCTTTTTCAATCGATCCATCCAAAATCGCATCAATGATGGCTCGGGTATCTTTTATCGAGATACGCTTTCCTGTTCCGTTCCAGCCGGTATTTACCAGGTAAGCTTTCGCGTTATTCTGCTCCATCCGCTTCACCAGTTCTTCGCCGTATTTCGTAGGATGCAGGCTCAGGAAAGCCGAACCAAAGCAGGCAGAGAAAGTCGGAAGAGGTTCGTCAATTCCGCGCTCGGTTCCGGCCAATTTTGCGGTGAAACCAGATAAGAAATGGTATTTCGTTTGTTCCGGCGTTAACTTGGACACCGGCGGTAAAACGCCAAAGGCATCAGCCGACAGGAAGATTACTTTATGAGCATGTCCGGCTTTCGACACCGGTTTCACAATATTGTCGATGTGGTAAATCGGGTACGAAACGCGCGTATTCTGAGTTACTGAACAATCATCAAAATCAATTTTCCCATGCTCGTCCACCGTCACATTCTCCAGCAAAGCATCCCGTTTAATTGCATGGTAAATATCCGGTTCCGACTCTTTATCCAAACAAATCGTTTTCGCATAACAGCCACCTTCAAAATTGAAGACACCATCATCGTCCCACCCGTGTTCATCATCACCAATCAATTGCCGGTGCGGGTCTGTAGACAAAGTCGTTTTTCCTGTACCGGATAGTCCAAAGAAGATAGCAGTATCCCCATCGGCACCAACATTGGCAGAACAGTGCATGGAAGCGATTCCGCTCAATGGCAGGTAATAATTCATCATCGAGAAAATACCCTTTTTCATCTCGCCGCCGTACCAGGTTCCACCAATCACCTGCATCTTTTCCGTCAGGTTGAAAACGGTAAAATTCTCCGAATGCATCCCTTGCTCCTTCCAATCCGGGTTGACAGCTTTTGAACCGGTCAGCACCACAAAATCGGGTTCACCGTAAACCTCCAACTCCTCCTCGCTTGGACGTATAAACATATTTTTCACAAAATGAGCCTGCCAGGCCACTTCTACGATAAAACGCACTTTCAGCCGGGAATCAAGATTTGCCCCGCAAAAAGTGTCAACAACATACAGCTTCTTACCGGATAGCTGCTTCGCAACAATCCCTTTCAGATGGTTCCAAATTATTGGTGAAATTGGTTTATTATCATTATGGACTTTCTCAGAGGTCCACCAAATTGTGTCTTTGGTCACCTCGTCGTATACAATGTATTTGTCTTTGGGCGATCTTCCGGTAAATACCCCTGTCATTACGTTCACTGCTCCCAACTCGGTCACCTGGCCTTTTTCGAAACCCGTGAGTTCAGGCTTTATCTCTTCACTAAATAGCAACTCGTACGAAGGGTTATAAACGATTTCCTCTACATTTTGAATGCCGTAAACTGATAAATCTAATTCTTTCATATGATAACAGTTAAAGAGATTTATAAATGGCATTTGGATCAATGCCGAATAATATCCGATAATCAAAGAACTCGAAGGGGGTGTAAGTAATCCTAATTATCAATGGGTTACTGCAAGCTAGCAAAAAAAAAGACAGTATTTCCGGGAAATACTGTCTTAAAAAACATATAGAAAGGTGATTCTTTTATTTGTATTCTTTCTAAATAAATTCTAAAATACCACCGAATCGGCTATGAACGCGGGTGGAAATGCGTGATTGTATTTTTCAGATAATCACGATCCAAATGCGTATAGATTTCGGTTGTCAGAATTGATTCGTGTCCCAACATTTCCTGAACAGCGCGCAAATCGGCGCCTCCGGAAATTAAGTGAGTCGCGAAAGAGTGACGGAAAGTGTGCGGGCTGATTTTCTTGTTTAAACCAACTTTTTCGGCCAGGTTCTTAATAATCGTGAAGATCATCACCCTGCTCAATTTCTTTCCACGACGGTTTAAGAACAATACATTTTCACTATCGGAACTAATTCTCAGAGTTTTGCGATATCCCTGAATGTATTTTGTTATTTCTTCAATCGCTTTCGAGCTAACCGGCACCAAGCGTTCTTTTTCCGATTTTCCTTCTACTTTAATAAAGCCCTGATCGAAAAACAAGTTAGTCACCTTCAAATTAACCAATTCCGACACACGCAAACCACAACTGTACAATGTTTCGAGCATTGCTTTGTTACGTTGTCCTTCCGATTTTGTCAAATCCACACCATCAATGATCATGTCGATTTCTTCCATCGTTAAAACATCAGGTAATTTGCGGCCAATTTTTGGCGATTCCAATAGAGTTGTAGGATCACTGTTAATCTTGCCTTCCATCAGCAAGTACTTGAAAAAAGACTTAATTCCAGAAATTGTCCGCGCTTGAGTACGAGGACTAACACCACGATCGTTAATATATTCAATAAAGCTGCGCAGGTGATTAATCCTTACTTTTTCCGGAGTCAAACGTTTAAAACTTTCATCCAAAAAAGCCATCAACTTGTTGATGTCATTGATGTACGCGGCAATCGAATTTTGAGAAAGTGATTTCTCCAGTCTCAAAAAAGTCTCAAAACCTTTTTTACTATCTTCCCATTTCATAATAAAAAAATTAATTTTTTTCTAAGAACAAATTAAATAATTTTGGCTCCTTCCGGAGGTTTATAAAAAACTCCAACCAAGCGTTTGAAATAATGTAGTTTCTTCCCCAAGATTACATAATTTTCAATACGATGGAGGAATCATAAAGTTACTAGAATTTTTAAAAAAGCGAAATAAAAATGAAAATATTGTTAATCAATGGGCCGAATTTAAATCTGTTAGGTAAAAGAGAGAAAGGCATTTACGGTGAAATAAGTTTTGAAACATATTACAATGAATTGGTTAATAAATATAAAGGCCTCGAATTGGAGTATTACCAGTCGAATGTTGAAGGCGAATTAATCAACAAGATTCACGAGGTTGGTTTTTCTTATGATGGCATTGTTATCAACGCTGGTGCTTATACTCATACCTCGGTTGCCATCCGCGATGCCATCGCCGGCGTCAAAACTCCGGTGGTCGAAGTGCATATTTCGAATATTCTCACCCGTGAAAGTTTCCGTCACGAATCAATCATTGGTCCGGTATGCAAAGGCAGTATTATGGGCTTCGGACTCGACTCGTACCGGCTCGGAATCGAAAGTTTCATTAAATATTAACGTTTGAGTTAATTCTTTCGTACGAATTAAAATGTTTGTTCGGGCTTCAATAAAAAAATCTATTTTTGAAGCCCCATAATTTATATCGTTCGAAATGAAACATACAAAAATCGTAGCCACAATCTCGGATCTTAGATGTGATCCTGAGTTCTTAAAAACCCTGCATGAAAGCGGCATGAACGTTGTTCGTATGAACACAGCGCACATGACCCCGGATTCTGCCAAACCGTTAATTGATAACGTGCGTGCAGTATCTGATAAAATCGCAATTTTGGTGGATACTAAAGGCCCTGAAATCAGAACCGTAGGTATCGAAGCTCCAATAGAAGTTGCAGAAGGAGAAATCGTTGAAGTGTCTGGTATCATTCGTGAAAAAAGCGAAGCTGGCCGCAAGTTCTTCGCCGTTTCTTACGAAAAAATGCACATCGAAATCCCTGTAGGTAAACAAATTTTGATTGACGACGGAGAGACTGCTTTCACCGTGGTAGAAAAAGAAGCTGATTGCGTTCTTTGCCGCGTTGAAAACAAAGGTAAAATCAAAAATAAAAAGAGTGTGAATACTCCTGGATTCACAGTTCAATTACCTTCAATTTCAGCAAAAGACGAATCATTCATCAAATTCTCTGCAGAATTAGGTGTTGACTTCATCGCCCACTCTTTCGTTCGTAATGCAGCTGACGTTATTGCTGTTCAAAAAATCCTTGACGAATTCAATAGCCCGATTAAAATCATCGCTAAAATCGAAAACCTTGACGGTGTTGAAAACATCGACGAGATTTTGGATCACGCTTATGGTGTTATGGTTGCCCGTGGTGACTTGGGTATTGAAATTCCTGCACAAAAAATTCCTGGAATTCAACGTCATTTGATCAAAAAATGTGTTGAGCGCAAAAAACCGGTTATCGTTGCTACTCAAATGTTGCACACAATGATCGACAATCCTCGCCCAACTCGTGCCGAAGTTAGTGACGTTGCCAATGCAATTTTCTCACGCGCAGATGCAATCATGTTGAGTGGTGAAACTGCTTATGGGAACTATCCTATCGAAGCTGTTAGAGTAATGAACAGCATCGCAAACGAAGTTGAGCACAGCAAAGACAAACGTAACGACATTACTGTTCCTTTGGTTGAAAACGAAATTCCTGCGTTCCTTGCAGAAGCAGCGATTCAGGCATCAAACGAACTTCCTACCAAAGCAATTGTGACAAACACAAAAACTGGTAGAACTGCTCGTTATCTGGCAGCTTTCCGCGGAACAAAACCTGTTTATGCACAATGTTACGAACCACACGTTGCTCGTATTCTTTCGCTTTCATACGGTGTTTATGCCGATGTTATTGAGCCGAAAAAAGACAAGTTTAAAATGGTTCGCAACTCACTGAAAGCATTGACTGAAAAAGGAATTCTTGAAGGTGGTGACCAAATCGTTTACGTAGGAGGAAGTTTCGGTATTGGCGGTGGATCTACTTTCATGGAGATCTCAAACGTTGAGAAATTGACTCAAAAAGAAGCAGAATAATCTGATTCCAAACGATACAAAAAAAGGAGCTCTCGAGCTCCTTTTTTTATTTCTTCTATTTTGATTTTAGCGTAAATCTACAACTTCGACTCCGGGATGTTTTGCCTTTTCAAAATTGAAAAGTGCATCCGGTGCATCAACATTTGTCTTCAGGTCATTCACCTTAACGATGTAGTTATTGCCTTCCTTACCAAACATCTCCGCTTTACTGATCAACATGCGTTCTTTGTCAATCTGGATACGGATTTTTGAGTATTCAATATCGCTGGCTTCGGGGAACAAATCGATGACGTATGAGTTTTTCCCGTCGATCACTTTTTCCTCAACGAACTTATATGAAAACCCGTCCTCATAAATTGTGAAAAGCTTCGAAGGATTCATCATTTCGCCCGATTCAGCATCCATGGGTGAAATCGTCACTTCGTTGGCATCTTTCATATAAGTGGCTACTTCGGCACCATTACAATAAACTTCAAGGCCAAGGTCAGCAAGTTTCAACAAATACTTGTTGCCTTTCATGACGATGTTTCCTTTATTATTCTCGTGGATATCCATTTCCGAGTTATCCATGATATAATCAAAGTTGGCTTGAATGGTCGAGTAAGACTGGGTTGTTTTGGTTACATTTTCAAGGATCGATTTTGCTTTCTGATCAACTTGAGCTGACACACTAAATACGATTAGCGCTAACCCCATTAGGGCGATCAATTTCTTCATTTCAATGTTTATTTTTTACAGACTATTCAATAATTGTTCCAAACTATATTCATCCTGAATCATGACCTGGCGGGCTTTGCTTCCTTCGCTCGGGCCGACAACACCCGCTGCCTCCAGCTGATCCATAATGCGTCCGGCACGGTTGTAGCCGATCGAGAATTTGCGCTGAATCATCGAGGTTGACCCCATTTGGTTCATCACCACGATCCGGGCTGCATCGTCAAATAATTCGTCGCGGTTATTCAGGTCTGTATCCAATGCACTACCCTCTCCTTCCGCTACATATTCCGGCAACATGAAGGCCGTTGGATAACCTTGCTGAGAAGCAATGTGCTCACAAATTCGTTCTACTTCGGGCGTATCTACAAAAGCACATTGCAGACGAGTCATGCTACTTCCCATGGCAATCAACATGTCACCTTTACCTATCAACTGGTTGGCACCCGGCGTATCCAAAATCGTCCTCGAGTCAATCATCGATGCTACTTTAAACGCAATACGTGTCGGGAAGTTGGCTTTGATGACCCCCGTAATAATGTTGGTTGATGGACGCTGAGTGGCAATGATCATGTGAATACCAACGGCACGCGCCAACTGAGCAATACGGGCAATTGGCAACTCGATTTCCTTACCGGCTGTCATGATCAGGTCGGCAAACTCGTCAATGATCACCACGATGTACGGCAGGAATCGGTGTCCCTTTTCCGGGTTCAGGCGCCGATCGGCGAACTTCGCGTTATATTCTTTAATATTACGTGCATGCGCCTTTTTCAGTAAATCGTAACGGCTGTCCATCTCAATATTGAGGGAATTCAGCGTATTTTTCACCTTCTGGATATCGGTTATGATTGGTTCCTCATCATCCGGCAGTTTAGCCAGAAAATGTTTTTCAATGGTTGAGTACAAACTCAACTCAACCTTTTTCGGGTCAATCATTACCAATTTCAACTGCGACGGGTGCTTCTTGTACAACAACGACGAAATAATGGCATTCAGACCAACCGACTTACCTTGCCCTGTAGCACCAGCCACCAGGATGTGAGGCATCTTGGCCAGGTCAATCAGGAAGGTTTCGTTGGAAATTGTTTTACCCAACACAACAGGCAACTCAGCCGTGCTTTCCTGGAATTTCTTCGACGAGACGATCGAACGCATCGATACCACTTCCGGCTGTTGATTTGGCACTTCAATACCGATGGTACCACGTCCCGGGATGGGCGCAATAATACGAATTCCAAGTGCAGCCAAACTCAATGCGATATCGTCTTCCAGATTTTTGATTTTTGAGATCCGAACACCCGGAGCCGGAACAATTTCGTACAAGGTAATTGTTGGCCCGATGGTCGCACGAATTTTAGTGATCTCAATTTTATAATGACGGAGCGTTTCTACAATCTTGTTCTTATTGGAAATCAGCTCCTCGTTGCTTACTTCGTTACTTCCCGACGGATGATCGTCCAACAAATCAACGCTCGGGAATTTATAATTCGACAAATCCAACGTCGGATCGTAAGGTTCGTCGCCAAGTGCAGCCCGGTATTCCTCGTCAGTTTCTTCTTCAATTTTCTCAACTGTCATCTCCAGATCTTCTTCTTCCACCGCCGCCGGCTCACCATTCATCTGGTCTTTCACGTGAGTCTGAATATCCGACATGTCAATCTTTTCATCAATTTCCAGATCATCATCCTCTTCAAAAACTTCACCGGTATCCGGATCAAAGTTCGTTTCAACCGTATCGTGTTCTGTAATCACTTTCGAGATGCTGCTGTCCTGCTCCACTAACTGGCCGATTTTTACATCTTCATCACGCATCTTGGCATCAACTTTTTCTGCTTTCGGTTTACGCGCAAAACGTTGTTTCAACCAGGGTGCAAACTTTTCGGTTCCGAACAGTACAATCAGAAACAAACTACAAAGCAACAGGAAGAACGTGCCGATAAAACCAAACATGGAACTGAACCAGTTTGCCAAAAACAAACCGTATTTACCGCCAAGGTAGATCGAACTGTTTGCACCGATTCCGGGAAGGATCAACCCCATAAAAATGGAAATCCAGAAAAGCAGCAAAAAACTATAGAGTACTGCGCGACCATATTTTACCAATGGCCGGCCAAAAATTTGGAACGAGGTAATCACTAAGAGGTAAACAAAGAAAAAAGAAGACAAACCAAAACCACGGTTGATGATTGATTCGCTCAACCAGGCACCAGTCTTCCCTGCTTTGTTCTGCACTTTTATTTCCGAGTTCTTGATAAGCGCACGCCACGAAATATCCAATTTACTCTGATCGGCCGCACCATAAATCAAAAATGAAATAAAAGCCACTAATAAATAGATACCTAGAACAAAAAGCAGCACTCCCACCGTGTACCTGAATTTTTCGCCACTGAGGAATGTTTTTAACTTTTTGAATAGACTTGTAGTTTCCTTTTTACTTTTCGTCTTACTCTTTTTTGCCATGAGATTTTGTAAAATTGCTTGCAAAGTTAACGAATTTTAGGTCGAATATCTTGTTCGTTTCCCCAACTAAAAAATGATTATCGCACTTGTTTTATCAACAGCACTTTATTGAAAATAAATTGTCTGCGCTATTGGATTCTTTCAAGTTCAGGCCTGCTGTCGCCGACAAAGCTATGCGATGAAGCTTCTGTAATCCAACTTATTTAAGCTCGCGACATCAAGCAAGGCCTTTCATGCTAAAGAGCAGTCGAAAACGCACCGAAACCCAAACAAAATACAGTTTTTATACCATAATCTTTGTTTAAGTTTGTTAGAACAGCTGTGATTACATGAGCATGAAAGGTCTGAATAATAATACAATTCAATCATGAATAAACTGGCAGTCATCGCTTTGGGTGGAAATGCTCTTCTGCGGGGAGATGAAATAGGAACCATCGAAGAACAGGAAACCAATACAACTGAAACGTTGGAAAATATCGTCTTTCTCATTAAAGAAGGCTACAACCTTGTGATTACCCATGGAAACGGCCCGCAAGTTGGCAATATATTATTGCGGAGTGATGCCGGAGAGCAACTTTATAACATTGCTCCAATGCCACTCGATGTTTGCGTGGCCGACTCACAAGGCGGCATTGGTTACATGATTGAGCGAATGCTTCGGAATGTGTTGAACCGCCACCACATCTCCAGGCAAATTATCTCGATGATCGGAATGGTTATCGTTGATCCGGCTGATCCGGCACTTCTCAATCCGACCAAACGAATCGGGAAAATTTACACAGAAGAAGAAGCCTCAGCGCTACAAAAACAAAAGGGCTGGCAATTTAAGCCCAGCGGCAAAAATAACGGAGGATGGCGCCGGGTAGTCGCTTCTCCTAAACCAATCGATATTATTAATAAAGATGTTATTGCCGGCTTGGCCAACGACGGAAATATTGTTATTACAGCAGGCGGTGGAGGCATTCCTGTTTATTTGGACAAGAGGAATGACCTGAGAACCATAGATGCCGTGATCGATAAAGATATGACCTCCGCCCTGCTTGCAGCCGAAATCGGAGCCGAAGAATTTTATATTCTGACGGATGTTCCTTTCATATTTAAAGACTATGGGCTTCCGACACAGGAAAAGCTCGAATTTTTAAACTATGCAGACACGGTAAAGCACCTCGAAAAAGGTACCTTTGGCGAAGGAAGCATGGCGCCGAAAATCATGGCTTGCCTACGTTTTCTGGAACGTGGCGGACAAAAAGCGATCATCACCGAAGCCAAGAAACTGGCCGATAAAACCTTCGGGTCAAAAATCACCATGGAATACGAACTTTAAAGCAAACGAAACAAATGACAATCAATCTCAAAAACAGACACTTTTTAACCCTACTCGATTTTACGCCACAGGAAATCACTTTTCTTTTGCAGCTTGCAAGCAAACTAAAAGGACAAAAACAAAACGGGATTGAGCAGCAGGCGTTGAAAGGTAAAAATATTGCCTTGATATTCGAGAAAACATCAACCCGAACCCGATGCGCTTTCGAAGTGGCAGCCTATGACCAGGGGGCCAATGTAACTTACCTCGGACCAACCGGAAGCCAAATCGGTCATAAAGAATCAATAAAAGACACCGCCCGCGTTCTCGGAAGAATGCACGACGGAATAGAATATCGCGGATACGGACAGAAAATTGTAGAGGAACTAGCTCAATACGCCGGAGTTCCAGTTTGGAATGGCTTGACCAACGAATTTCACCCAACGCAGGTATTGGCCGACTTACTGACAATGCAAGAACATTCCGACAAAGATTTCACAGAAATGAAACTCTGTTATTTGGGCGACGCTCGCTATAACATGGGCAATTCACTGATGGTCGGCTCTGCTAAAATGGGCATCGATTTCCGGATTGCGGCTCCTCAAAGTTGCCAACCAAACCCGGAATTGGTAAAAACCTGCTATGAAATAGCCGCTCACACCGGCGCAAAAATTACCATCACTGAAAATATTGAAGAAGCGGTTGCCGGTTGCGATTTTCTCTACACAGATGTTTGGGTATCCATGGGTGAACCGGAGAGCGTTTGGGCTGAACGCATCAAATTGTTGAAACCCTACCAGGTCAACAAACAGGTAATGAAGCTCACCGGCAATCCGAACGTCAAATTCCTGCACTGCTTACCGGCATTCCACAATCGCGAAACCAAAATTGGAGAGGAAATTTTCGAGAAATATGGTCTCTCTGCATTAGAGGTAACTGAAGAGGTTTTCGAAAGTGAAGCTTCCATTGTTTTCGACGAAGCGGAAAACCGCATGCATACCATCAAAGCGGTCATGGTTGCTACCTTATCTGAAGAATAACGCAAATCGCAATACAAAGAAAAAATTGGAACATTTCTGTCCAATAGTCCACTTGGCGAACAAAATTAGACTTGAATTCAGCAATGAATCTGTCTTTTGGAAACCACGGGAGGAAAAATCGTCTATATTTGTGCGCGAAAATTTTTTAAATATTTCATTATGAAAGCATTTGTATTCCCCGGTCAGGGAGCGCAATTCCCGGGAATGGGAAAAGACCTGTACGAGAACTCTCCTCTGGCCAAAGAATTATTTGATAAAGCCAACGAAATTCTTGGTTTCAACATTACTGAAATCATGTTCGAAGGAACAGTTGACGATTTGAAACAAACCAAAGTTACCCAACCTGCGATCTTCCTGCACTCGGTTATTTTGGCGAAAACGCAGAAAGAATTCAGCCCTGAAATGGTTGCCGGTCACTCATTGGGTGAATTCTCAGCTTTGGTTGCCAACGGTGCCCTGACTTTCGAAGATGGGTTGAAACTGGTTTCGCAACGTGCACAAGCCATGCAAAAAGCTTGCGAAATGCAACCGTCAACAATGGCTGCAATCGTTGGTTTGGACGACGCAACTGTTGAAGAAGCTTGTGCTTCAATCGACGAAGTTGTTGTTGCTGCCAACTACAACTGCCCGGGACAGCTGGTTATTTCCGGTTCAATCGAAGGTATCGACAAAGCCTGCGAAGTTTTGACTGAAAAAGGTGCAAAACGTGCATTGAAATTGGTTGTTGGTGGTGCATTCCACTCTCCATTGATGGAACCTGCCCGCGAAGAATTGGCTGCTGCTATTGAAGCAACAACAATCAGCACTCCGATTTGCCCGGTATACCAAAACGTAAACGCTCAGCCTGTTTCTGATCCTGCCGTGATTAAAGAAAACCTGATAGCGCAGTTGACTGCTCCGGTAAAATGGACGCAGACGGTTGAAAACATGCTGAAAGATGGCGCTACTTCATTCACTGAAATTGGCCCTGGTAAAGTATTACAAGGTCTGATTAAAAAGGTTGACCGCCAAGCTGAAACTGCCGGTATCGACAGCTACGTTTCTGAATAAGTTCAACTTTTCACAAAACATAGAAAAAGGAATTGCACCAGTTGCAGTTCCTTTTTTTGCTTCCAAGAGGTGCGTTTCTGTCATTCCGAATCTGTTTCTGCATCTTTTCACCACAACGTGGACAAGATGCTGGAACAAGTTCAGCACGACAACAACTATTACTAGCCCTACCCTAACAACTCAGGTGAAACCCTACTCAACTCAAACTCGGTGATTTCAAAATTGGCCAATTTAAACTCCATAAAAGGATCCTCCCCCAGCAAACCCATTAGCTGTTCTCTGTTTTCAACTCTAGCCAATAGTACTCCACCAGTCCGTGGGATCTTTCTTCCGGTTAAAAGAAACACACCCGATTCGACATATTTTGTCACAAACGATATATGATCCCCCAAATGCGGTTCGATCTCTTCAAAAGGTACTTTGTATTCCAGCGATATTAAAAACATAATTCTCTCGTTTTTATTTTCAAATATAAGCTCTAAAAATCGACGAGAGCTTATTTAATCAATATTTCGACAAGTGGCTTTTCCAGTGCAATCGATGGCAAGTCCTCACATTCAAAACTGAATCAAACCATATTTTAAGTTAACAATTAGATAACAAAGCAAGCGACAATGCTCAATTACCTACTAAACAGATATTTATAACCAAAAAATGCTTTTCAACTACATCCAAATGGATTGCCTGTCATTTTTTACTTTACAATAAATCATTATTTAAATTCTATGGTTCCGTAACTTTGCCTATCATTTGTTCTAGACAGTTTATCTAAACAGTAATTATAAAACGAACATCATAAGTTTAAAATTCAGTTCGTAGAGCCAAATGCAGCGATTACACCCCAAAATCTGCACGTTCATCAAATAAATACAGAGAACATTCATGTATTTAACTTGATTCAGATTTAATCAACTATTTTTGAACAAAAAACTATCAACCCGGATATGAGTATCACTATTCTTCTAAACCTCCTTACAAGTTTTGCCTTGGCCTATTTTGCCATTCCATCAATTGTAAAAATTTCACATGCGAAGCATCTTTTTGATGTTCCGGATCACCGGAAACTGAATAAAGTGGTAGTTCCAACTTTAGGTGGAGTCGGCATATTTTTGGGCTTGGTACTGAGCTCCCTGATTTTTATGCAGGGTGATGCAGGTTTCGGATTCCGCTACCTGTTTGCTGCACTCATCATGATGTTCTTCGTTGGGATCAAAGACGATATTCTGATTTTATCAGCTAAGAAAAAACTAGCTATTCAAATTATAGCTGCCTTGTTGTTAGTAGTTTTAGGAAACTACAAACTAACA
Source organism: Mangrovibacterium diazotrophicum (assembly GCF_003610535.1). Lineage (NCBI taxonomy): Bacteria > Pseudomonadati > Bacteroidota > Bacteroidia > Marinilabiliales > Prolixibacteraceae > Mangrovibacterium > Mangrovibacterium diazotrophicum. Next base: position 344,811 of record NZ_RAPN01000002.1, read on the forward strand.
AACTTCTATGGTTTAGGTGGATTTACACAAGTAAGTGACTGGATTAGTATTCCTGTTTCAGTTCTGTTTATCCTCTTCATCATGAATGCAGTCAACCTGATTGATGGAATTGATGGCTTGGCTGCCGGTATCTCCCTGATGGTCTCCTTTTGCTTTGGCATCTGGTTCTATTTCACCGGGCATGCGGATTACGGAACAGCCTGCTTCGCATTAAGTGGCGCATTACTGGCTTTTCTCCGGTTCAACCTTTGGGGCGGACATAACAAGGTTTTCATGGGCGACACCGGCTCTTTAATTCTGGGGACCTTCTTAGCCACCATTGCAATCAAATTCAATGAACTGAATTACATTACATACAACGATTTCTACATCAACCAGTCTCCAATTTTTATTTTGGGATTGTTTATTGTACCGATTACCGATACGTTGAGAGTGTTTACAATCCGCGTAATGAACGGCAAGTCTCCATTTGCACCGGATATGAACCACTTACATCACTTGTTGATTAAATCAGGGTTAACCCACATTCAGGCAAGTGGATTCCTGGCTACATACACTGCTATGTTTACGCTATTGGCTCTAAGTATCCAAAAATACACTTCAATAACCGTTGGTTTCTCCATGCTATTGGCGTTCAGTTTTGCTTGCGTCGGCGCGATCTATTTCCGCAAAAAACGCATCGAAGAACGCATTGCGATCGAAGAAGCATCAATGCATTCCAAAACGATCAATTTCAATTTCTGGGGAGGTGCCAAAGAAGTACCTCAAGCCATTAAAATCAAGAGAAGCGGTACAACCAGATAATTCGTCTAATCAATTATCTTTTAGCCTTGTAAGAAGAGATCGATAGTCGTTAGATTTTCGATCTAAAATTGAGACCAGAGGAACCTCTGTCTGGAGATTGCGAGAAAGATTTCAAACGGTTTAAATTAACTTTAAATTGAAATTTAGAGCTTTCCGGGCCTATTAAATCCCATCTTTTTAGGTTATTTTTGGGGAGAATTTTTCAGAAAAAAGTAAATCTTTCCAAAAAATTAAAAAGATGACCATTAGTGCATTACAACAAGCCAGGGCTCAATACCAGCCTAAACTACCTAAATCTTTAAAAGGCGCTGTAAAAATCGTTGAAGGTGCCGCAACTGAATCTGTTGCCGATCAGGCAGAAATCAAAGAATTATTCCCAAATACTTATGGCATGCCGTTGTTGACTTTCGAGGCAACTGACGCTGCTACCAGTGTAGATCCTGTTAATGTTGGTGTCATCCTTTCCGGTGGTCAAGCTCCGGGTGGACACAACGTAATCTCAGGTATCTTCGATGGTATCAAAAAATTAAATGCTGACAGCAAACTGTATGGTTTCCTTGGTGGACCAGGCGGATTGGTTGATCACAAATACATGGAAATCACGGCCGATTACCTGGAAGGCTATCGCAATACCGGTGGTTTCGACATTATCGGTTCAGGCCGTACAAAACTGGAAGAAGAAGCTCAATTCGACAAAGGTTTGGAAATCCTGAAAGCGTTAAACATTAAAGCTTTGGTTATCATCGGTGGAGACGACAGTAACACTAATGCTTGTGTATTGGCTGAATACTATGCAGCTAAAAACGCAGGTGTACAAGTGGTAGGTTGTCCTAAAACAATCGACGGTGACTTGAAAAACGAAATGATTGAAACTTCATTCGGTTTCGATACTGCTGTTAAAGTTTACTCTGAGTTGATTGGTAACATCCAACGCGATGCGAACTCAGCAAAAAAATACTGGCACTTTATCAAATTGATGGGACGTTCAGCGTCGCACATCGGTTTGGAAGCTGGTTTGCAAACTCAACCAAACATCACCTTGATTTCGGAAGAAGTTGCTGAGAAAAAGCAGACTTTAGGTGAAATCGTTGACTACATGGCTGGCATCATCGCTAAACGTGCTGCAAACGGTGAAAACTTCGGTGTTGCATTGATTCCTGAAGGCTTGGTTGAATTCGTTCCTGAAATGAAAGCATTGATTGCTGAATTGAACGACTTGTTGGCCGAAGGTTCTGAATCAGAAGCTAAATTCAAATCATACACTGACAAAGCTGAAGGTCGTGCTTTTGTATCAAGCATTCTTTCTGCTGATTCATCAAAATTATACAACTCACTACCTTCATTGATCGCTGACCAGTTGACTTTGGATCGTGACCCACACGGTAACGTACAAGTATCACTGATCGAAACTGAAAAATTGTTGGGTGAGATGGTGAAAACCCGTTTGGCTGAACTAAAAGCTGAAGGTAAATACGTTGGTAAATTCGGTACTCAGTTCCACTTCTTCGGTTACGAAGGACGTTGTGCTGCTCCATCGAACTTCGATGCTGACTATTGCTACTCACTGGGTTACACCGCATCTGTATTGATCGGATCAGGTAAAACAGGTTACATGTCAAGCGTTCGTAACACAACAGCTCCTGCTGACGAGTGGATCGCTGGTGGTGTTCCTGTTACCATGATGATGAACATGGAAAAACGTCACGGACACATGAAACCAGTTATCCAAAAAGCATTGGTTGAATTGGATGGTGCTCCATTCAAATACCTGGCTGCAAACCGCGAAAAATGGGCTGTTGAAACCAGCTACCTGTACCCTGGACCAATCCAGTACTGGGGACCAAGCGAAGTTTGCGACCGTACAACTGTTACCTTGCAATTGGAACAAACGAAATAATTCGGACTTCCGCTATAAAATCAAAGCCTCCCAATTGGGAGGCTTTTTTATGCTCTAATATTTGCGATAACACGAGTGAATCAATCGTTCTAGCCTTCCGCTTTGATCGAATAAGCACCCAAATAATTGCCATGCCGAACGTAAAGGATTCCATCGCGGATAACCGGATGAGCAAAATGCTCTCTTGTTCCATTCTTTAACTCGAAAGAACTCACTTCTTTCAATTGATTTTCATTAGGGTCTATCAGTTCCAATTTTCCTTTATCAGTATAAAAATAGATCATATCGTCTGCCCAAATCGTGATACCACGTCCTGTTTTCAAACTATCAACAACCTCCCCGTTATCACAATCGATTGCCAGCAGCTGTTGCTTGCGGTGACCCGCCCCGTAAAGCCTGTTATTGACGAGTACAAATCCAGTCATATAACTATCGAAATCCGGATTTTGCCATTTTTCAGCGATCGATTTTCCATCAGCAGCAAGCTGCAAATCGACCCCTCCATTTCCATCGCCGGCACTGTAATAAAGTTGACCATCGGCAAATACAGCGGGGTTCCCGTGTGTATCTCCGTTTCCCTGCTTTCGATCTTCCAGGGCTGTATTTGTTTGTTCGTGCGACCACACCAATTCGCCGGTTTTCCAATCGATCCCCAATAAATGGTAAGCGGTAAAAACACTCACGAGTTGCTCGTCTTCTTGCTGAATGAATTCAGCCGAATTGTAGGCCGGCCAATCTCCAAATGCCTTACACGACCAGATAAGGTCGCCATTAAGGCGATTCAGTGCAACAACATTGTGCTCAGCACCACCCGGAACTATAACTAGCTGATCATCTTTCACCAACGGGCTTTGTGAGTATCCAAAACGAGGAATAACTCCTCCAAATTCAGTTTGAAGGTCTTTGCTCCATCGTTTCTCTCCACTTTCGGTATCGAAACAACACAACTCGCCCATACCCGAGCAGAGGTAAACTTCCTGCCCGTAAACCACCGGCGTACCGCGCGACCCCGGAAAATTCTTCGTCCATTCTTTTCCGTAAGCCACATTCCACAACTGATTACCTTTCAAATCATATTTAACCAGATAGCCGGTGCTGTCGGCCTCTCCGGTCGCATAAACAAACCGATCGCTCACAGCAGGGCTGCTGTAGCCGTTGCCAATACTATCAGCTTCCCAAATCAATTGGGGGCCATTTTCGGGCCAGCTTTTTAATAAGTTCGTTTCAGAATAAATGCCGTTTCGACTCTCCCCTCTCCAATCGGAGTATTCGGCTTTGGGTTGACAGGCAGACAGAACAAGGGCTGCCCCAAGGATCAGGTTAGTTTTCATCGGTTAGTTTTTGGTTTTATACTTTTGTCTATTTGAAAAATCCACCTCGCCTCATCGACTCCAGGAAATCTTCTATATCGTTTAAAATCTCCTTTCGGCTTTTTTCGGGGGCGGTCTCCAATGCGATTCCCTCCGTTGCCGGTTGAGTATAAACGAAAGTTTCGAGCAATTCCCCATCAATTGTCCGAACCTTCATCAATTCGCGTTGATACAGCGGAACATCCTCCCAATAATCAATCAACTCCAACTCCAGCCAACTCAGTTCGAACAATTGTCCCTTTACTTTTTTACCACTTTCCGGCTTTACGAAAAGGTAGCCATTCGCCGGATGAGTATAGAGCCCATAATCCAGCAGCTCTGCTACCCTGTAGATTGGTAATCTTTTGAGAAGTAACTGGATATATTCCGGATCGGAAAGGGTTCCATAAGAAAACAACAACGGATTCGCCATTTAATCAATGCTTTGCTTAAAAATAGGTATTTAATTTTTCTTATCTATCAAAGGAAAACAATAAAAAGCCCCATCCAATGAGGACAGGGCTCAACTATCGATTATTCGTTTTTTATTCAGTTACACCTTTCCAAGTATCGGTCCGAAACGGAACCGCAGGCAGACCTTCCTTATTGTACAAGTTCAGATCATCGGGATTGTTCCCCCAGCCAAATCGCACTGCCACAGGCTTTGCAACTTCTTCTGAAGATACAACAACTGTTTTATCATCAACCAGCTGTGCTTTGGCCCAGTGGAATTGATGATCGTCGCCGGCAATAGCGAAGGCATTTACATAACCATATTTGTCTTTGACCAACAAGCCGCTTCCGGTTTCTTTAAAGTGAATGTATGCTTTGTCACCTTTCAACTCCATCGAGGCAAACATTGGCCCGGAATTCACGACATCTTTTTCGTAAGCGATTCTCAGTGCATTCAACTCCAAACGTTTTCCAACATCTTGCTTGTTACGCGGGTGAATATCGCCAGCCTCGCCGATATCGATCGCCAAAGCCATACCGGTATTGGGCAGGTCCAAAGCCATCGTTTGCGCTTCGCGCAGCTCGGCCCAGGCACTTTCCGCTGGCTGCTCGTCGGCCGCCATAAAGTTCGCCAGCTGTACCCAACAGAACGGGAAATCACCCAAGCCCCATTGGGCCCGCCAATCGGTAATCAGATCTTTAAACAATTTGCGGTATTGATAAGCACGGTCAGCATTTGCTTCGCCCTGGTACCAAATAGCACCTTTAATTCCGTAAGGGATAATTGGCTTTAACATGCCGTTATAAAGTAAGGTTGGCAGATCGTTTGCCCCAAGTTCAACCGCAACATCATTCACTTTGGAAATGCTAAATTTCCATAAACCAGCCAATTTGATCTTTTCATCACCTGACTGCAAATAACAAAGATCATTACCGCCATAAATACCGCCACCGCCGCCGGTGTCTTCCACGCGAACAGCAATCACATTCTTTCCTGCCTTTAAAATGCCCGCCGGAATATCGTACAAGCGGTCTTCGCTATACATTTTGGTTTCACCTACCAACACGCCATTCACGTAGGATTTATCGTTGTCATCAATTTTTGCCAATGCAACTTTTGCAGGCAAAGCTGCCTGTTCGGCTGTCAACTCAACTGTCTTCCGATACCAGCCAATTCCGTCAATATTTGGATAGCCTGCTTCTTCCCAAACCGATGGCGTTTGAATCGAATTCCAGCCCTCGTCGTCCAAATCTAAAGCTGCATAAAGCGCCTTACCATTCACCAGCCCTGCATCCTCCTTCGGTAGCGTTCCACCCAATACCGTTTCAATTTGCTTGGTCCGTTCTGCAACAAAAGCATCCATATCAAAGCTTTTCAACTGATTGAGCTGTTCTGCGAATTCCGGTTCTTTGGCAATCATTTCAGGGCTCATCCAAGTTTCGGCAACTGTACCGCCCCACGAAGTATGGATCATGCCTACCGGCACTTTCAGATCCTGATACAAATTTCGGGCGAAGAAATAACCTACAGCAGAGAAATGAGGAACATTCGTTGGAGTACAAATTTCCCATTCCCCATCACGCAAATCAGTTTGAGGTTCTGTAGCTACTTTTTTCGGAACGGTAAACATACGAATCTCAGGATAGTCTGCATCGGCGATTTCCTTCTCGCTGTTTTTCACGTTTTGCACAATCCATTCCATGTTCGACTGACCACTGCACACCCAAACTTCACCAATTAAAATATTGGATAATTCAACAGTGTTCTCCCCTTCAACGGTTAATGTATAGGGGCCACCGTATTCCATCGACGGTAACTTTACGCTCCAGCTTCCGTCGGAGCCAGCCTTCGTTTTTAATACTTTATCGGCAAAGCGAACGGTGATTTTTTCATTCTTATCGGCCCAACCCCAAACAGGGTTTTCCAGGCCTTGTTGCAGTACCATATTGGAACTGAAAATTCGGGCCAGCTTGACTTCAGCCTTCAGCGTACCGAAAGCACATAGCAAAGCCAGCAGGGTGACTAGTTTTTTCATGTGTTTTGTTTGTTTAAATAATGTACAAGTACATTGAGGTTTCTACTCAAATGCATTCAGAAATTGTTGGACAAGCAAGTTAATGAAATACTTGTTGAATGAGCCAACCTCCGCCTCCTAATTTCGCCATGAATTTCAAGTTTGTCACTCAATGCCAAATTTCACCGGTGGAAAAATTTATTACTTTTAAGCATTATTAATTTAATGCCCCCGCCGAGAAATCCTTCTTCTCACCTTACAAGGCGGGGGTTTTTGGCACAAAAAAAACCGACCTCAAACGAAGCCGGTTTCTATTTTGTAGAAAAGATTGTTCTCTTATTCAATTCCCCTTTGCCCAAAATAAGTGAGCTCCCGCTCGAACTCTTCAACTGAGGGGATGTTGTTAAAATGCCATTTGTCCAGAATGGTACCTTTCTTTAGAAGAATCAGACCGGGATTAGCCCGAACCATCGTTTTCAGTGTAATTTCGTCCGTATTGAAAAATTCAATCGGTAGTTCTTTCTCCTCAGCAACTTCTGACGCCCGATCCAGTTCGGAGGCCGTAAGCCCGATGAAATGCATGCTGTGCTCTTCCGCGTACGCTGTCAATTCCTTGATTCGCTCCAAAGCCGACCAATCAGCTTCATCCAGGTTTTTAGAGATCAGCATAAATGTGTACGCTTCGTCATAAAGAAAGAAGTCCTTAATGTCCTCTCCGTCGGGCGTTTCAATGGTGAAATTATGAATCGGAGGCTCGTACCCTTTTTTAATCAACTCTGTTTCCATCGACACAAACTTCCAGTTCAGCGTGTCCTGCCATGGATAATTTGCTTCGGTGAATTCCTTCTCTTTCCCTGTTTTCAGGTTCTCGTACACAAAAACATTTGCATATTCGTCCTGCGCAGCATCCGCCGGCATATTCATTCCTTCCGGAATATTTGTTCCTATTTTGTAGGGTCTGAAATCGATAATCGGCAAATGTTTGTATGAATAGTCGATCAGGTAAACGAACACAAACACAGTTGCCCCGGCCATAATGGTTGCGATCAACGGAAATTTTGTAGGGCGATAACGCTTGCCAAAAACAACCGTAATGATTGCCAGTGCGAGGAAAAAGATATTCTTATAGAAAGTTCCCCAGTTACTCAGCTTCAGCGCGTCGCCAAAACAACCGCAATCAGTTACCGGGTTGTTAATCGCGACAATCAAGGTAACCACCGTAAAAAAGCTCATGAACAAAAGAGCAAACCAGCTGAAGAATTTATTCAGAACATTCGTCACCAGCGCAATGCCGATAACAAACTCAGCAACCGACAACAAGATTCCCAACGGAAGCGCCAGTCCTACGAGAGCCTCCATATTCCAGGCATGAAAATAGTCGGTAAACTTGTAGGCAGAACCCAACGGATCGATTCCCTTCACAAATCCGGAAAAGATGAAAACCAATCCCAAAAGAACACGGGAAAGGTGCCAGATGTACTTCATAGAGTAGATTTTTTGATGTTTTAAATTAAAACGGGGTTTATGAGGGAAATTCAAGTTTGATCATCGCAAAAACAGCATAATTAATCATGTCGAGGTAATTGGCATCAATGCCCTCCGAAATAATTGTTTTACCTGCATTGTCTTCAATTTGCTTCGTACGTTTAATTTTCATCAGAATCAAATCAGTGATGGAGCTAATCCGCATAAAACGCCAGGCCTCGTCATAGTCGTGATTTTTATTCAACATCAATTCCATCGCTTTGTTGAAATAATGCTTGTAAAGTTCCAGCGTCTCCTCCGGAGTCAGATCATCATTTTCAGAAATACCTTTTTCAAGCTGAATCAAAGCCATGATACAATAGTTGATGATTCCGATATATTCTGAACGGCTGTCTTCGTCCACTTTCATCGTTCCTTTCATCTCGATACTGCGAATCCGTTGAGCTTTGATAAAAATCTGATCGGTCAGTGAACTGGGGCGAAGAATGCGCCAGGCTGTACCGTAATCTTTCATTTTCTTGGTAAAAATGTCCTCGCAAATGCCGATGACATGGTTGTATTCCTGAATTGTTCTATCCATCCTATTTATTCAACAAAGTATTTTTTTGATCATTCACCAAACGCACACCAGCAATTGCTAAAACAAATTAACTCAGTTTTATATCGCTGAAATCCGGTTTCCGAGGTGACACCTCAAGCCCGAATCAGCCATAAAAATAGGAATTAAATGCGTATTTTGACTGCATATTTTTACATTTGTAAGACGCTATGTATAACTTCTTAAATCATCACGATTTATGTTGATAACCGGTTCCGCCAGTAAATTTTTCAAACGTAAAAGTTCCATTACGCTGAATGGCAAATTATTGGATTTAACCAACCCTGTGGTAATGGGCATTCTGAACGTTAGCCCGGATTCGTTTTTCGATGGTGGCAGGTACACAACTGCCGAAGCCGCTGTTGCCCGTGCCGAACAAATGTTGGAAGACGGGGCCGACATCATCGATATTGGAGCAGTCTCTACACGCCCCGGAGCTGAAAATATTTCGACAAAAGTGGAGCTGACCCGCTTGTTACCGGCCATAACTGAAATCAGAAAAAGATTTCCGGAAGTTCCGTTATCGATCGATACTTACCGGTCGTGGGTGGCGCTGCGCGTGATCGATGAAGTGGGTGAATGTATTGTAAACGACATTTCCGGCGGATCATTCGACGAGCACATGTTCGACACCATCGCGAAACTGGGTGTTCCATACATTCTAATGCATATTCACGGAACACAAACCGACATGCACGAAACACCGGTTTACGATGACATCATCAAAGACATTTCGAAATATTTCTCAGATAAAGTCCGCAAACTGACAAAAGCGGGTGTGAAGGATGTTATTCTGGACCCCGGCTTTGGATTCGGCAAAAGCATCGACGACAATTACGATCTGTTAAACCGGCTGGACGCGTTTAAAGTATTCCAATTACCCGTGCTGGTTGGTGTCAGCCGGAAATCAATGCTCCACAAAATGCTGGAGATTGATCCCGAAAACAGCTTGCCGGCAACAATTACAGCCAATACGATGGCTCTGCTCGGCGGCGCAGACATTTTGCGTGTTCACGATGTGAAAGAGGCCGTTCACGCTGTAAAACTATTTAAGAAACTAAAAGAGGTTGCCAAATAGATGAATCTGTTCATTACCATTCGGTTTTTGGATATTCTCGACATTTTGTTGGTGGCTTTCCTGTTGTATCAGCTTTACATGCTGATCAAAGGAACTGTTGCCTTCAATATCTTCATCGGGCTGTTTGTTGTATACTTGTTTTGGCTGCTGATTCGGGCACTCAACATGGAACTGCTGGACACGCTTATGGGGCAGTTCCTCGGTGTAGGGGTATTGGCTCTAATTGTGGTCTTCCAGCAGGAAATACGTCGTTTCCTGTTGCTTATCGGGAGTAATAATCAGGTAAATAAGTTTTTCGCAATGGAAAAGCTTTTTGCATCCGACAAACTCAGAACAGCAACAAACCAACAATTGAAGATGTTGGTAAAAGCCTGCGAAAATATGGCTCGCACCAAAACCGGGGCCTTGATTGTCATTGCGCAGAAGTCGGAACTACGCGAATTTGTTCGTACTGGCGAAAAGATTAATGCCCGCATTTCCGATGCTTTAATTGAAACGATTTTCTTCAAGAATACCCCGCTTCACGATGGTGCCGTCATCATTATCGGAAACCGTATTGTCGCAGCTCGTTGCATCATGCCGATTACCGACAAGACCGACTTAGACCCAAATCTGGGTTTGCGCCACCGCGCTGCTGTTGGTATAACGGAACAAACCGATGCCGTTGCGATCATCGTTTCGGAGGAAAAAGGAAAAATATCACTAGCCCGTGCCGGACATATTCATGTGAATATTTCGCTGGCTGAACTCACTAAAATACTGGAACAGGTTCTTCATCCAACAAACGACGATTTTGATTAAGCATGAAAGAATTTATTGTGTTTAAAGCCGATGGCATCGAAATTAGTTTGTTTCAGTTGATTGTTTGTGCGTCGATCATCGTATCTGCCGTCATCATCACAATCACACTGACACGGCTGACGCGCAAATTCGGAGACAAACACGGTATTTCCCGGAAGTTTATACGCCTGGTGAAACAAGGAATCAGAGCTATTTTCTACCTCAGTGCTTTGGCCGCCATGCTCGAAGTTCTCGACATCAACTACCACAAAGTTTTCGGTTATATTATATACGGGAACGACAAATATACCGTCAAGGTACTCAACATTCTCATCGCGCTCATCATCATTTACCTTACACGAATCCTGGCATTTGGAGTCGACTATGGAATGAATCGACGCATTGAGAACCACCGGATGGATCGTGGCCGGGGAAAATCGTTCATTCAAATTGTGAAGTACCTGATCTGGATAATCGGTTTTTCCATTATCGCGAGTTCATTGGGATTGAACATGACGTTCGTGATTGCGAGTATCTCTGCCTTGTTGATCGGTGTTGGGTTTGGTCTTCAGCACATCTTCAACGACTTCTTTTCCGGCATCATCATCCTTTTCGATGGATCAATTAAAGTGGATGACATTGTAGAAGTTGAAGGTACAATCGGGCGCGTACTGACAATCGGCTTACGTTTTTCCAAAGTACTGACTCGTGACAACGTAATCATCATTGTTCCGAATTCCCGCTTCACAACCGAGAAAGTCATCAACTGGACCCACAACAAAGAGGCTACCCGCTTCCATGTAAATATTGGAGTTGCTTATGGTTCCGATGTTCGGCTGGTCCAAAAAATATTAATGTCGGTAGCCGAAAAACATGACCAAATTGTTAAAATCCCAAAGCCATTTGTTCGCTTTAACGATTTCGGCGAATCATCCCTCGATTTTCAATTGTACTTTTGGACGGTCAACGACTTTTTGGTTGAAAACATTAAAAGCGATCTGCGTTTCGATATCGACGATGAATTCCGGAAAAACAAGGTTGAAATTCCGTTCCCTCAGCGAGATCTTCATCTAAAAACGAAACATTTCGAATAGATTTCCAAAATTGTCTCGGCATCTTAAGAGACCAAAGATTTCAGAATCAAATATTACAAACAATGTCTTCAAAAAACAGAATAACTGAATTATTTCAGATCAAATACCCTATTGTTCAGGGCGGAATGGTTTGGTGCAGTGGCTGGAAACTTGCTTCAGCTGTGAGTAACCACGGAGGCCTGGGCCTTCTGGGAACCGGATCAATGCACCCCGAAACCCTACTCGAACACATTCAAAAAACAAAAGCGGCAACCGACAAGCCCTATGGTGTAAATGTACCGCTTTTCTACCCCGAGATAGAGAAAGTAATGGAGATTATCGAGCAGGAGAAAGTGCCGATTGTCTTCACCTCGGCCGGTAGCCCTAAAGCCTGGACTTCGTGGTTGCACCAGCGCGGAATTATGGTGGTACACGTTGTTGCCAGTGCCTTCTTCGCGAAAAAATGTGCCGATGCAGGAGTTGATGCCATTGTTGCTGAAGGTTTCGAGGCCGGAGGTCACAATGGACGTGATGAAACCACAACATTGACCTTAATCCCCTCCGTTCGGAAAGCAACCGATATGCCGCTGATGGCCGCTGGAGGGATCGGAACCGGCCAGGGAATGATGGCTGCGATGGCTTTAGGTGCTGATGGTGTACAAATCGGATCACGTTTTGCTATTTCGCAGGAATCATCGGCACACGAGAATTTCAAAAAGCTGGTTGCCGAACTCGGCGAAGGTGGCACCAAATTGGCTCTGAAAAAACTCGCTCCTGTCCGTTTGATTAAAAATGAATTTTTCAACCAGGTGAACGAAGCTGAATTGCGCGGAGCATCCGAAGAGGAACTTCGGGAACTACTGGGACGCGGACGATCGAAGAAAGGCATTTTCGAAGGGAACCTCGACGAAGGTGAACTGGAAATTGGACAAATTGCCTCGATTATCGATGATATTCCTACAGTTGAAGAAATTATGAAAAAACTGGTTGACGAGTACCGACAAACACGCCGTTTGATTGTTGAAGACTCTGGATTTGCATTTTAAATACCTATGATTAAATTTTCACGTCATCGTCTGGACAACGGACTTGACATCATTTTATACCCGGATTATTCCACCCCAATGGTTGCATTGGATATTTGCTACCACGTTGGGGCCAAGCACGAAAACCCGAACAGAACGGGTTTTGCACATTTATTTGAACACCTCATGTTTGGTGGATCGAAAAACATTCCCGATTACGATGTCCCGCTTCAATTGGCTGGTGGCGAAAATAACGCGTACACAACCAACGATCTGACCAATTACTATTTGACCTTACCCAAGGACAATATAGAAACCGGATTTTGGCTGGAATCAGACCGAATGCTGGAACTTGACTTCTCGCAGAAGAGCCTGGATGTTCAGAAAAACGTCGTGATTGAGGAATTCAAACAACGGAACCTGAACCAGCCTTACGGCGATGTTTGGGCCTTGCTGCGCGATTTGGCATATAAAGAACACCCCTATCGCTGGACAACGATTGGCAAAGAAATCAGTCATATTGCCGATGCCAGCCTGAAGGAAGTCAAAGACTTCTTCTACCGGTTCTATGCCCCCAATAATGCGGTTCTTGTGGCTAGCGGCCATATCGATGAGGATAAAATTCTGAAATTGGCCGACAAGTGGTTTGGCTGTATTCCAACGCGAAATGTCGTTAAACCTGCCCTTCCTGCAGAACCGAAACAAACCGAGTTCCGGGAATTGACGGTGGAACGCACCGTGCCGGACAATGTCCTTTACCTGGCTTTTCACATGGGCGACCGTCTCAATCGCGAATACTACGTTTGCGACATTATTTCGGATGTGCTTTCCGGGGGAAACTCGTCACGTCTGTATCTAAAACTGGTTAAGGAACAACAGTTGTTTGTCGAGCTGGATGCTTACATTTCCGGCGATCACGAGCCGGGCTTGTTTATCGTCTCCGGAAAACTGTCGAAAGATACCTCCATCGAAAAAGCCAAAACCGCCATTTGGGCTGAATTAGAGATCATGAAACAAGATCTGGTTGATTCTGCTGAATTGGAGAAAGTGAAAAACAAACTTGAAGCCAATCATATTTATGCTCAAATGGGTTATATGAACATGGCTCAGGAACTGGCAACCTACGAAAACATCGGTCAGGCTGAGCTCATGAATGATCAACTGGATTGGTACAGAAGTATCACAGCGGAAGAGATTCAACAGACCTCGCAGAAAATCTTCAGATTGGAGAATTGCTCACAATTAAATTACCTCGCCAAATGATGCCGAACAGACTACTAGAACCCGCACTACACAAAATTGAGAAACCGGATCTCATTCATCCGGCGAAATCGACCTTACGAAATGGAATCCCCGTTTTTGCCTTAAAAGCGGGGCAACAGGAAGTTTGTAAAATCGACTTCGTCTTTGAAGCCGGTATCTGGCAGCAACAAAAGCCGTTGTTGGCTTCGCTTTCGAATGCGATGTTGCAAGAGGGATCAAAGAATTATACAGCGGCACAAATTGCCGAGTTTTTCGACTTTCACGGGGCTTACCTACAGCTCACTGCTGATTACCATAACGGAACGGTAAGTGTCATCACACTCGAGAAACATGTCGATAAGTTGCTCCCTGTTATTGAAGACCTGATCAAGCATTCCATCTTCCCGAGTTCCGAATTCCAGACGTTATTGAAAAGACGCAAACAACGATTCTTACTCGAAACTGAGAAGGTTAAAATTCTCTGCCAGAAGAAGTTTTCTGAAGTTTTGTTTGGTCAGGGACATCCGTATACCCTTGGTTTGAAAGCGGAAGATTTTGACAACGGAGAAATCGAGGACTTTGTCCGTTTTTACAAGCAACATTATCATTCCAAGAACTGCGAAATCCATCTTTCGGGTCAGTTCTCCGATTCGATTGTCGATTCGCTGGACAAATACTTTGGTTCAAATGACTGGGAAGGACAAGCAACTACTACAGAAACCAAAGAAATAATTGCGACATCAGAAGCATTGGTGCGGATAAACAAAGAAAATGCAATTCAGTCTGCCATCCGAATTGGGAAGTTGTTGGTTGAAAAGCAACATCCCGACTACTTTGGGTTGCAAATTCTCACCACCATATTGGGTGGCTATTTCAGCTCGCGTTTGATGATGAATATCCGCGAAGACAAAGGGTACACCTATGGAATCGGTGCCAATTTTGTGAGCCTAAACCAGGCTGGGTACCTAATCATCACCACCGAAGTGGATAAACAATACGAAAAGGATACCCTGAAAGAAATCAAAAAGGAAATCGATTTATTACGTACTAAACTTGTTTCGGAGGAAGAATTAAACCGGGTGAAGCAATATCTGGTGGGTGAGTTCTTACGTGAATTTGATGGCCCTTTCTCCTTGTCTCAGGCTTTTCGAAATATTCACGATTTCAACTTGGATTATTCCTTTTACGATAAGTATTATGAGACAATTCAATCGATAACACCACAGCACCTTCAGAATCTGGCATTAAAATATCTCAGTACTGAAAGCATGCATACGGTTATTGCAGGATAGTTACAACGGATTCGATTTTCTATTATAGATCGATAAAATAATAGCAAAAAAATAGCCTTGGGTGTCCCCAAGGCTATTTTTATATCTTGAAACTTCCGGCAATTACTTCACCATGAAAGTCACTCTTCTTGCTAATTGACGAGCTTGAGCCGAAGATTTATCAACGCTTGTATCTTCACCTTTACCTACAGCGCTCAAACGAGAACCATCGATACCAGCTTCAGTCAACAATTTAACAACTGCATCAGCACGTTTTTGAGACAGTTTTTGGTTGTAATCATCTGAACCCAATTCATCAGCATAACCTTGAACTTCAACAGATGCTCCTGTATTTTTAGCCAGGTAAGCTTTCATGAAGTTAACTGAGTTAGCCGAAGCACCTTGTACTTTTGTGCTGTTGAAATCGAAATAAACATTGATGTAACCGTCGTTAACCAATTGTTTTACGAACTCATCATAGCTAGTAGGTTCAACATTTTTCAATGCATCAACATCTTTAGCAATAGCATCAACATCACCTTTTGTATTATCCAAATCAGATTTGTTAGCTTTACCGTCTTCAAGATCAGTTACGCGTTTATCCAAACCAGCGATTTTTGAATCCAATACTTTATATTTTTCATCGTCTCTCAAGTACCAGTCAGCGTGAGTCTTGTTTTTACCTAAGTAAATAGACAAGCCGATTGTACCGTTGAACACCATACCTAAGTCTTTTGTGTTGCCGATTCCACCATCAAAACCTTCGTTTTGACGAATGTTAGCTACAGCAGAACCATCCAGATTCAACGCAAGACCGTCAGACAAACGAATTTGTGCAGTTAATCCTGTCAATACATTACCAACCCAGTCGTTGTCGATGTTTGTTCTGTCATAGTTCAAATAACCTACTCCAACACCACCATGGCCTAACAGGCCTAAAGTTTTCGTCCAGGTTTCGAAGTTCATCATACGACCAAGATTCAGAACACCTTGCAAGCCGAAGCGATACGAGTTAGTCTCGAAAGCCATGCTTTCATCAGCTTCCTGAAATTTGTTGTACCCGAAGTCCAGTTTTAAACCAAAATATTCGCTCATCATGTAACGAACACCAATTTCACCAACTAAAAAGTCTGGAGTTGCAGCGTAGTAACCAGGGGTAAAGTTTTGCCAAGGTTTTGTCAAACCGATACCGCCATCAATTGACCATTTATCGAATTTTGCGCTAAAGTCTGAGCTATCTTGACCGTAAGCCCAAACACTCGCAAATCCAATAAGAGCAATCAGTAAAAACTTCTTTTTCATAAACTAATTTTTAGATATTAATTCGAATTAACTTTTCAAACTTGAAATAAATAATCAGAGTTTTCTCTTCCTCCTTTTTATTTAATTTTAATTCTCTTTTACAAACTTAAATATTGTTGACTCAAACAGACCAATTTGTCTATATGTTATTGATTCAACTTCTAAATTATTGTCGGCACAAAAATAAGAAATGTTCAACAAATAGATTACAAAAACACCTTTTCATCCTATTCTAGAACTTTCTATTATGTTGCGCCTAGCTATTCAGATCATATTTTACAAAGTAAAAATACTGAATCTTTAACTACTGATTTACTTAAATGAAGAAAGATTTTTGAAAAAATTCATAATATTTATTAATAGACAGCGGCTAATCATTTTGTTTACACAGCCTTACGAACTATTAAAGCTATGAAAAATTGAGCAAAACAATAACATTTTTTATAAGAAATAGCCGGCAATAATCCCATTATTATTTTAATCTTAAGATTCTCCAAGTCTCAAATGACGGTAATCTTCAACGAAAACACGCCAATCAGATGGGACATTCTCTAAAGCCATGTCGCCAAATCACTTACACGTAAATCAATCATAATTCCTAATCTTCAAGTTTTACTGTCTTGTTCTCAAACTTGCGTTCAGAAAGTCCGGCTAAAACTCCTAATACAATAATCAATACAATTGAAAAGTATACACCGGAAGGCACGGGAGGTGGATCTCCCTGTCCATAAGAGTGCATCCCGGAGAGATAGTAGTTAACACCGAAGAAAGTCATTAAAACAGAGCTAAAACCAACCAGAGCCAGCAAGCTTAGCACAAAATGATTATCCATTCCGGGCACTTTTCGCAAGTGGATAATAAAGCTGTAAACCAAGATTGTCACCAAAGCCCAGGTTTCCTTTGGATCCCAGCCCCAGTAACGCCCCCATGATTCGTTGGCCCATACTCCGCCAATAAATGCGCCGATTGTCAGCAAAACCAAGCCAACAATCAGTGACAACTCGATGACAATAGCCAATTCTAAAATTGTGAAAGAAGTCGTCTTAACGTTGTTTTTCGTTCGTAGGATCATGATTAATAAATTCAGCATCCCCAGGAGAGCCCCAATACCCAAGAAACCGTAGCTTGCTGTTATTACAGCAACATGCACAATGAGCCAATATGATTTTAATACAGGCACCAAATTGGTAATTTCCGGGTTAAGCCAACTCATTCCTGCCACCATCAAAATGAGAGACGACAGAATTAACGTAACAGACAACGTTATCTGTGATTTTTTAATAAAAACAAAGCCAGAGAGTAAAGTTGCCCAACCAACGTATAGCAGGGTTTCGTATGAATTACTCCATGGAGCGTGATCTGAAATATACCAACGAATTGCCAAGCCACCTGAATAAAAAAGAAATAAGACAACTGCGATCCAATTTCCGACTAGCAATACTCCTCGTACATTCAATTTATAGTTGAAAACATGCAATAAATGAACGATGAGCAGCGCAATTCCCAGCAAAGCACACAATTTTGAAAGCCAACCAAAAATATTCAGGTTATTGTAGAGGATTTCCATTCTGACTTTCGCCGTTGGTAAAATCAACTCGGAACCATTCTCATGCTGGAATTGAATTAATTTATCCAGGTTTTGATCTGCCGTTGTGTAATCTCCCGATAGCATTGCCTGTTGCAGGCTCATTTTGTAATTAGTGAGAAGTAGATCTTCGGGTGCTGGATTAGACCTTTTACCGGAGAAATAGTCATCTTCGGTATGCCAGGTTTGATTGGCATCTTCTTTATCCGGGAAAACATTCAAAAATCCTCCGTTATACACCTGGAAACAAATGTTAACCCGCTCGTCAACATTAATCACTTCTTTATCAAACTTATTCCGGTTATTCGGCTTTTTCTGATAGGCTTCGTCAACAAAAGAGCGAAGCTTGTAAACACCCTGTCGCATATCGACCAGCTGGTTGAAACTGGCAAAATTTCCTTTGACTCCTAATTTAGATGCTAAGTCAGAATTGGAAATCTTTATCATCGGCTCATTTTTCCACGCTTCCGGCATAACCGTCATCCCCATAAAAACCTCCGTTGCAGAAAGCCCCTCGTAGGAATTCTTGCGCGTCAACTTTCGCAGAAGTTCCGAAGCCAATGTATTCAGTGGCTCCACACGCCCTTTCCGATCCTGCACAAGTAGTTCATTAATAGACTTCAAGTGCGATTTGTCGATCTGCATTTTCGAAGCCTGCGCATTTACAATTGCCGGACTCAAACAAAAGAGCAATGCTAAAACCGCTAAATTCTTTCTTTTCAATTCTTTCACTCTTGAGGCACTTCTCAACAAAAATTGAAAACGGCTCTTTTTATTGAAAAATGAGAATACCATTCCGAAAGACATCAGGAAATAACCGAAGTAAGTAACCATCGTTCCCAAACGGTCAAAGCTCACCGACAATACAGTCCCCTTTTCATCGGTGTCATAGGAAGATTGGAAAAAGCGATAGCCGCCGTAATCCAGAATGTTATTCATATAAATCCGATATGGTTTTTCAATCTTAGCGTCAGAATCGATCAATGTTACTTCGCTCGCAAACGACGATGGACTCATCGATCCCGGATAACGTTCCAATTGAAACTCATTAAGTTTAATCGAAAAAGGCAATTCAATCATTTTAGCACCATATTGAATGCGGAACTCGACGCCATTTAAGGATTGTGTCAATGGTCGGCTCACCTGCCCCTTCTGCCCGTAAACAGCAACCTGGCGACTCTCATCCCCGACGGTAACATTCATCAACACCGCATCCCCAAGCCCACTGTTTGACTCATCTCCTTCTGAGAGTATTTTCCGGCCCCGAGGCTTGTAGCCGCGAAGGACAAACATATCTTCGCCTGCACGGAACATATTTTGTGTCGTCAGCGGATATTCGTTGCCGGGAAGATAGGGTGCTGTCTGCTCTCCAGTCATTTTAATCACATTAAGGGTGTCTGAAGGAATAATTACCAATCCAGGTCCAACTCTCTTAATCAAAACTAAATGTGGAGCATCTGCTCCTTCAAATGATAGCGAGAAGTCATTGAATCGAATAGATTCGTCCAACGACAGCGCAATATTTTTCCGTTCTCCTCCATCGAGTACCAGTAGTTCAATCGTTGGTGATCCTGTCTCGTCTGCTACAACGGTTTGTACCCCATTCGGAACAAAATCCAAAATCTCCAGATTGACTTTCTTTCCTCCGACCTCAAGCGACTTATCGAAATTTGCATAGGTGTAGGGAGACAACGACACTGACCAATCTTCGTATGCCTGCACTCCGGTATTGTCCTTAGCTTCCAACTGAATGTATGTTTGAGTAGTCAGCAACTCGTTACTCGACTCCCCTTGACGGATATGCATCATACCTTCATAACTGAAAAAACGGGTAATCCCCGCTCCTAGTAAAATGATGAGAAATGCCAGGTGAAACAGTACCATACTCCACCGTTTTAATTTGAAGGCCTTGTAATAAAACAAACCACCTATTAGGTTGATTCCTGTCAGAACTAGCAAAATTTCGAACCAGGTAGCGCTATAAATCAAGATTTGAGCTGTTTGCGTTCCGTAATCATTCTCCACAAAAGTTGCATATGCTATTGCAACAGCAAAAACCACCAGCAAGCATGAGGTAGTCAGCATAGAAAACAAAACAGCAGATAATTTTTTCATAATAATAAGCTTGAAATAAGTAGTTTAAGAGATACTAATTGGGGACAGGCAAATAAAAAAAACTCCTTTGTTTGGATCGCAAACAAAGGAATTTTTCAGTTTTGGTTTTTCAATCTAAAATTTACTGTTTTGAAGGATCCGGGTGAGCAATCTTCTTGCTGTACTCCGCGTAATTAAATCCTTTGAAGTTTGGACTTTCTGAATTGTGACATTTTTTACAAACGTCCTCCGTTGGTAGAATCATACCTTTTGTTAAAGCCAACTGCTGATTTTTCATAATACCAGCAGATTTATAGATACTACCTGGTCCGTGGCAAGACTCGCAAGACACTCCTTCTTCTACGGTAATTGTAGCGATTAAACTCTTATCAACACTTGCTGCAGTTGAGTGACATTTTAAACATTTTGGATCTTCTCGCTCTGCACCCTTCAAGCTTTCCATTGCTTTTGCGTGAGGGCCGGCTTCCCATTTGTTATACTGCTCGCCAGTAGTTGGTTTATTGTGACACATCTTACACTTGGAAGCACCGATGTACTTAAAACTTTGTGCTGAAGCAAACGAACCGATTAACAAAACCAGTCCAAATAAAAGCATCAATTTTTTGTAGTTCATAACTTCATTTTTAGTTGATTAATATTTTAATTTCAATATTTCATAAATCATGCCATCCCCACGAAAACAGAGCTTTCAGAATTTTAAAATTATAACATAAATCCCAACGCTCAAAGCTAATGGCCAACTTTCATCACCGGACCTCTTTAATAAAGTGCGGCATGGCAGGTTGAACAGTTCTCCGTCCGCCATTCTTCGTCAATATCAACAGGATGTACAAAATCAAGCGATTCGAAGGAAGCAGAATAAACCATGTTATCGGGCGTTCCCTGGGCCAGAATATCGTGACATAAGTTACAGTCCTTTGAAATCACGGTTCCCGACTCAGTCGCGTGACGATCATTGTGGCATCTGAAACAACCATCCGTTTCCATGTGACCAATATTGTTCGGGTACGATTTCCAGCTTGCTTTCATCTCCGGAAAGATGTTGTTGGCGTAATCATTCTGAATTTCAGCAATAGCCTGCGCAACATCTGACTTCCGGCTTTCCAACAATTCAGGATCAGTCATTTCATAGTACTCTTTAACCTGAGCATCAATTGCGAAAAACGCACTGTCCTTAGTTGGATAATCCTGATTCAGGGCAGTCATAGCCAGCAACTTGATACTCGGCAATGTTTTAGAGATTTTACCTTCTGCCAATGACTTATCGATAAAGTTTTGCGGCACTTTGTAGTCATGAGATGGCCGGTTATGACAATCCAAACAGTCCATTACCCGGGTTTCCATCGAGTCCAGCTCTTCCGCTGTAACCGGATTATCACTGTCTGTGAAAATATGGGACTCTCCTGTTTTAACATTGGTATATTTCACCCAAGGAATCACTTGTCTTTGAGGATCCGAAGTCTTGTATTCAATTTTTACGTCCGGACTAATGTGCTGGTGAATACCATTTTCCAATCCGTGCCCGGTAACTTTCGAACTCGTTTTAACTTGAAGTTGAATGATATTCTCGGTGTTTTCGTCATCCGCTAAAAACGAATGTTCAACACGCATTTTACGATCATAAAATTTCTCAGGCCAATGACACTCTTCGCAGGTTTCCTGCGCCGGTCTCAAATTTGCGATTGGTGTTGGAATTGGCGTTGGATATTTATTGGCCAAAACCGAATAAACCTGGTAAAGACCCGACATTTTACTTTTGACGTACCAACTGGCTCCCGAGCCAACGTGACATTCAACACAGGCAACACGCTCATGCGATGATCCGTGATAAGTCGTGTATTCCGGCTCCATCACCTGGTGGCACAATTTGCCGCAAAATTCAACCGACTCGGTATAATGGAAAGCTTCGTAGCTCCCAACCGATGAAATGATCAATAGAAAAACCGTCCCTACAATAAAGATGATGGATGCATTACGGACAGCAATATTATTGAAATCGATTATCGGCCAGCTCAGACTTTTACCTTCCGCCTCAGCCTTGCGGGCCTTCTTTCGATAGATTCGCATACCGATCGGAATCATAAACAAGCCCACAAACATAAATACCGGCAGAACAATATAAATGAACAACCCGATATACGAACCACCGAATCCAAAGAAATAGTTGAGCAACATCAACGAAAGGATCGAGGCCAGGTTGAAAACCGCCAATACTGCACCAGTGATCGAAATCCAGTTTTTAATTGATGAAGGGAGTTTCATATTATTTCATTTCAAAGTTATGGTCTTCAGGTCTTATACAATTTTGTAAAAAATATGCTAATATTTCAAGCTAACTCCTTTATTTATAATTGTTCCACACAAGACACAATAACGAATTTATGATCATTATCTTTAAATCAGAATCGCTTAACTAAACCCATCAAATTCACTGCAAAGCAATATCGATCAACCACATAAGTAATCAACCAGATTCCACCCGACAAGTGAACACTCAAGAAACGATCATCCTTTTCTTAGTGAAAGATCAGTGAATAAGTGATTAATATCACCATTAGTATTCCCGCGAAAAGTGCGATGTAGCCAAAAAGCTTAATTATCTTAAGTTTTTGAGGCGGAATCTCAGATTCAACCGCCAATTCTTCGAGCTTGCCCGATGCTTTTAATTCTTCATAATCGCGAGGCCGATCTTTCTTATATTCCTCCAGCGGCACCTTGCCCGTGAATATTACGGTATCCATCGGAAAAGACTCCGGTCGAAGATGCGTATTGAAAAAGTGAATGGTAAAAATGAAGCCGACAGCCAGCAACGCTTCATCACTGTGAATGATTTGCGCAACATTGATGAGCCAGCCCGGGAATATCTGCGTGAAGAATTCGGGGAACCAAAGCATCAAACCAGTCGATCCGATGACCACTACCCCCCAAAACACCGCGAAGTAGTCAAATTTTTCCCAATACGTCCAGCGGCCATAAGACGGCTTTGGCCCAACTCCGGTAAACCACTTTATCGAAGCCCAAAAGTCTCTCACATCCTGCCGATTAAACATCAGCGAATTAGGGCCAAACACCAATTGGCTAAATTTAATTCCTCGCTTGCGCTTCGCCTTCAACAGAGACACAACATGATAGGAAAAATAGCCAAACGTGACAACCGCCGCCATCCGGTGAATCACCCCGGCAACAAAAGCTCCCCCAATCAAATGAGCAATGAACTTCGCCCATTCCATATAAGCGAATTTCAGCACCATCCCGGTCAATGCAAGTAGAATAAAGCTTACGATTACGAAGATGTGGGTAATGCGTTGACTCTTCGTAAACCTTGTTACGTAAACCTGCTTTCCGTTCTGTTTGGGATGCTCCCGCTTTTTAATCATCGCACCAACAGAACGAGGCAACCACAACAACGTGTGCAAACCGAAAAACGCGAATACACTAAGCAGCAAGGTCGTCATGGCCCAGAAGGTGTAATACAGCCAGGGGAATTTACTCCGATCATAGTGCGTTGCGTGCGTCAGATAGCCGGTAAACTTCATGTTGGCATCATCATGACATTTCCTGCAGGTACGTACAATATTTCGAGGGCCGATTGTCGAGTTCGGATTATCCATCCGAAGGATGTTGTGCGCTCCATGACAGTCAGAGCATCGCGCAGCATCCAGGTAGCCGAGTTGGTAAGCCTTACCGTGATAAGTATCCAGATAAGTCTCGGCCAGCTCTTTATGGCATTTACCGCACTGTGCCGTTATCTCGGTCATAAACTTATCCTGGTGTACTTCGGAAATATGATGCGCTGTGTGACAGGTTTCACAGGTCGGAAATTCCAGTTTTCCTTTACTTTCCTGGTAAGCGTGGTCGCTAACCCGGTATTCGTCGTAAATTCCTTTGTGGCACCGTCCGCAAGTTGCTGCCAGGTTAGCCGGATAGATGGATGAACGCGGATCTGATTCTTTCAACTCAGAGTGTGTTGTGTGGCAATCAATACACACTGCAACCGACAACAGCCCTTTTTCGGCCAGGCTCTTCCCGTGAACACTTGTCGAATAATCCGCCAGTGCGTCCTGCTCCTTCAGCTCTGTTTCCTGCAGCGCCCGACCATTTTTCCGGTGACAGGAACCACAAAGCTTTGGTATCGAAGACCGGAAAACCGAAGCTGTTTCGTCGGATACGAGTTTCACCAGATGCGTTCCGTGACAGTCGGTACAATAGGGTGCGTTTTCGTGTTTGTTGAAATAAGCCTGCCCGTGTCCGCTCGAAAAATAAACATCGGCTTCTTCAGCATGGCAATTCGAACAATCAACTTTCCCGGCCGTTTCGCAAGGTCGCTTTAAATTTGCCGTAACGTCGGAGTGGCACTTCACACAGGTAATGTTGTTGTGCGACGACTTTGCCAACTGCGCAACCTCCACATGCAGTGAAATGGTGTCGCCAGCCATTATTTTGTGTATGTCTTCTTTTGCGTGACAAACCAAACAGCTCTGGTCAGAAATCGTCTCCAGAATATTTTTCAACTCAACTTTGTGAGGCGGATGGCAATCGGTGCAAGCGGGAATGGCTCCCGGCTTTTTCTCCCATAATTCTTTATTGATCACCTTGATATGAACATCTTCAATTCGGGCATGGCACTGCATACAAGTACGTGCGATATTTCGCGGCGACGTACTCGAGCGCAGATCAGTGTGCGGCAGAATGAGGTGATTGCCGTGGCAATTGTTACAAGTGGCAGTAACAGTCAGTCCACTTTTAAAAAGCCCTTTACCGTGAATACCCTGACTGTAATTTTCGACGATATTGTGTTCCGAGATATTGTAATTATTTGAAACCGGAGCCCCCTCCTGGTGACATCTTCCGCACAACACGGGAATATTCATCTTATAGGTCTGCGAACGCTCATTCGTGGCCCTCAATACCTGGTGTGCGCCATGGCAATCTTTGCACGATGGAGCATTCCTGTCCTTCCCCTCGTACGCCCTTCCGTGAACTCCTTTCAAAAACTCGGTCATCTCTTCATCGTGGCACATTCCGCAATCGACCGGTTGGAGCTTCTCAGGATGAGGGAATTCCTCAACTGCTGCATCTTGATGGCAAGAGGCACAATCAATCTCTTCGTGAACCGAGCCGACCAGCGCATTGGGTTTAATGTAAAGAGACACCCTCTTTCCCGGAACGGTTGAGTACAATCCGGGATCGTCGTGACATAGGAGACAGTCGTCGTTTGTTTGGGCAAAAACTCCAGAAGTAGTGACCGCCATAAACACAAAAAGTAACACCCGGAATATTCGACTTATTCCGCTGTTACTTTCTGCCGGTCGCGTTCCAATTGTTAAATTTCGTGCTCCCATTATTTGGTGAAGTTTTTAATCACCTGCTCCTCAATCTTGCGCTATTTTGTTTTTAATTCATCTATTTCAATTGCCTTTATCTTTCTTATAATGTTCACACTAAATGCATCTTTCTAGACTTTCTCAACAATCATGAAGTGTGATGCCAGCCCGTTACAATACTCTTAAAATTATCCAGCGGCGATTTACCAATCGAGGCAATATACAAGTGGATAATCAGGAAAATAGAAATGAAAAATCCCAGAGCTGAATGGAAAACTGCTGTTAGGAAAATACCGCTCACATTGTATACTTTTTCAATAATGATCTCCGGGAACAAAAGTCCGAAGCCTGAAATAATCACGCAGGGCATTACCGCGTACATTACGATGATGTAAGTGTATTTCTGCAGCGGGTTGAATTTTCTTTTCTCCGACAATGGATATGGCGCTTTCATTCCGTGAAACATCCCCCAGGCATAGTAGTAAGCCTGTTTCATCGGGCGCTTTAAGAATGACTTTGGCTTCACAATGTAAAACTTACCATTCGGCGTAGCCATATTCAGAATGAAATAAACCAGGTAGTTTATAGTTACCACAATACCGGCGACATTGTGAATATCGATTGCTTTATCGAATGAAATCAAGAATTTTGAATCGACTCCTGCATTCATGCTAATACCGGTAAGAATCAGAAGCAATATGCCAATGGCATTGATTCCATGCCAAATACGCAACCAGACCGGATAGTAATATATTTTATTTGCTGTCATTTGATTTCCCCTTTAAAATTCTGAACGTTAGATGGATGAAAACCACTACAAAAACAAGCGCTAAAATCAGATAGCTCAACTTCTGCAGTAGTGGTACCTGATGCGTTCCGATGATGTATGAGTCATTGGAAATAATATTCCCAAACGCACCTCCACCGCGGTTCTGCAAGTTTTCATATTTATACAATGATGCTTTCAATTTCGAGTTACCCGAGTGACATTCCTGACAGCTTCTTGTTGCCTGCGACTTCGGAAGTATGTCATGAGATACCATCAAACTATCGGTAACCTGTGTATGACACTCAATACAACGAACATTCTGGAAATGTAATTCCTGGTTGGGCAGCCAACTATGTACCTGAACCAACTCGGGTTTCTCGCGACCGGCAACCATTTCGTAGCGCTGCATATTTGCATGACAGGTCAAACACATGTCGTTGCTGTACTTTACGATTTCTTTCACGTTGTCGGCATTACGAGCAATTGGCCGGTAGGTATGCTGATCGTGGCATTTTGAACAGCTGAAACTTTCGCCATATGCCTGGTAGTGAACACTCTTCTGAACTTCTTCATCGATCCGCTCAAACTGGTACGAAGCAAAAGCCTCGTCGCCCCCATGGCAATCCAAACAGCTGGCCATTGGCTCCAGCTTTAAATTTGCCTGGTGCGGGTAGGTTGAATATTCGAACGAGTGACAATCCGTACAATCGAAAACCTGGTGAACACCAGTCCGCATGGCCACGGTATCCAGCACATAATAAGGATTCATCATCCTCTTTTCTTCCCGATCCATCAATTCATTGTGAAATGAATACGAAGTATTGGAGTGACATTTCAAACATTGATGCTCCTTCGGATCGTCGTAATACTGAGCCTTCACTTGCGTCAGCGATCCAAGGGACATAACCAGAATTATAAGCAACAAAATCCTCATCGATTCAATTTTTAGTTAATTGGCTTCTTGGCCTAATTTCTTTTTGTCTCTGTTTTCCTCTACAATTGACTTTCAGCTAAAAATGGTAATATCTAAAACTAGATATTACCATTCTATATACTTCTTTTATGCTGTTAATACATCCATAAGCGGGTTATCGTGAAACCAAAGGCCAAACCTTCGAATGGTTTGTTCATGTTGTTCATCACGTCCATTTGCGGAAGAATTGCACCTGCGTTTCCAACATAAATTTGGAATGCGTGGGTGAAGGTAGAAATCTCAACACCGAACTTTAAAGACGGTTTTGGATTGTATGGTCCAGCCCAATCCGGGTGAGGTGGATTGGCATCTGACCAATCAGAGCTTTGCTCCGAGATTTTGTCGATTTTCAGAGGAGCGTCGAAGTTGAAGATAAACGACGACTGACCCGAGAATTTCAACCGACCACTCAAATGCAATGCAATGCGGTCGTGATCGTGCCAGGCTTTAACGTAGTTGGCATGCGAAAAGCTAATACCTCCCTGAAGAGAAATGCTTTCCGAAAATTTACGACCAATGATCAGCTGGCTGAAATAAGAAAACCGGTCGCCAAATCCCATTGTGAACGTATCGGTTGGGTTCTCGTAGTTATTCAGCTGTCCAAAATCATCTTTCGGACTACCGTCAATACCTACATTTCCAAAGACTGTTACAAACACCGGGACTGTGTTATTCTCGGTTTGCTCCAGGATCGTCCACTTCGCATTAAAATCGCTCACCATCCGGTTTACGGGACTCTGCTTAGTCAACCCAAACCCAATCTGTAAGCTCTTAATTGGCACATAATTTAATGCCAGGCGAACGTTGGCGGATTGATAAAGACCAAACATGTCAGAAAGTGGAGTCTTATTACTTTCTTTTTCAATAGCGCCGAATTTATGTTGAATTATAAATTCAAGTGTCTTTGCATCAGGGATAAAAGAGGTTTGTGCATCGATAAGTGTTCCATTATCAAAGGCAGGACCAACGGGAGTATCTTTTTCTTTGACCTCATCCTGTGCCCACAGGTTAACATTAACCAACAGGCACGATATAATAATTAATAATATTCTTTTCATAGGTTAGTTCTTTCGATGATTACTAATTATCCTGAGCTCCCTGATTGATCCATGCGAGAACAAACGCAGCTTCTTGTCGTGTATACTTTGCACTGTGACTTCCATCCGGGCTTGGCTTGGTGTAGATCAAGCTGTTTTCCGGGGTGGTCGCGTTAATATATGTCGAAGAATTGATACTATTATACGCATTAGCCGCTGTCAAATCAGGAACAGGTTTGATCCCGCCTACCTTGTGACAACTGGTACATTTACTTTCAAAAATGGGTATAATCGTTTCGCTGAAGCTAATTACCTGTGTATCCGGAATCTCCTCGATCACTTCAACAGCCTCAAAATCATAAACACACGCGCTGAATGCTAAGCCAAGTAATGCAATTAAAAGATATACTTTACATTTTTTCATACTCATAACTTATAGCTTAGGTATTGTTTAAAAAAAAGCTTCTCTTTTTCAAGAAGCTTTTTTCTTAAAATTATTTTTAGTTATTGAAGAGCTTCGATTGTATTTTCAAGGATCGCAATCACATAAGCTGGGTTGTGTGCTCCCATACTCTTATCCTCTTCTACAGCTATATAGTTATAAAATCCACGAGCGACATTCACCGGATAAGTTCCTGTAATCACGTGACCATCCTCACCGAGAACACCATTGGTTACCAGAATACCTGCAAGAGTTGTCATCAACTCTTCAATTTCTGTTTGCTTGCCGTTGATGTCAAAGTCAGTAGCACTGCTGTGGCACTGATTACACGCTGCCAAATAAGGTTCAGCAAATGTGTGAGCACCTTCATACATGTGGCACACTGTACAACCAGCTGTTGCGTGTGTAGCTGCACCTACGCCGGGAACTGTTGCAGAACCATCAAACTTGTACAAGCCGATCCCCATCAATAGTGTTCCTTGCGGGCCGTGGTGAGGACCATAGTGAGAACTTGTGATTGTGAAATTGCCATCATCATCCGGCGTTGGAGCCCCAGTTCTTGGCTGGTGACAATTCGCGCAAAGGTTAGAAGCATTTTCGTAATCAATAGTCATCGTTGGATCGATGATTAATGTTACCGGATCTGTTGTACGAATAAATACTGGATTTCCGTCTTCATCCTGGAAAGTTGGCATATCGCCATGCGTATGACAAGCATCACAAGATAAATGGTTGGCACTTGTAGTTGTGTCTGCAGCTGCAGTTTCAATAAAAGTTATAAATCCTTCATTGGAGTGACAACGAGAGCATGACCCACTTGTTCCACGTGCCCAAGAGCTACCGGTTACGTGAAGAGAAGATGCCAGTGCTGTTTCAATTGGTTCAACAACTGTTGTACTGTGGCAATCCATACAAAATGCCGTGCCATCAGCGCCATCTTCACCATCCAAGCCATCCTGGCCATCGGTACCATCGATACCATCCATTCCCGGAGGGCCCTCTTTCACACAAGAAGGGATAACAAATAGCAACAGGGTTGCAACTGTCAATAAGCGAATAATTGTTCTGATCTTCATAGTATTAGTTTTTTAACACTTCAATTAATTCAGGTCTATAATCGTAGGTTAGATTATAAAGCTTAAAGGTATAATTGAAAATATTTCCGCTACTATGAGGACGGGTGATATAAGAACGAGTAAAAGTTGATATATGTCAACTAACCGTTTTTGCTGATAAAAAGAAGATCATCCTCTTTAAGAATCTCGATCTCACGGCGGTTATGGCGCACAATTCCGGAAATCTCCAATTCTTTCAAACTACGAATGAAGCTCTCTTTTGTCATCCCTGACATTTCGGCCAATTCCTGTTTATTGAGGTTGCAATTAAACGGGTTGCTTTGGTAAATTTGATTCTTGAGGTAAAGTAAGGTATCCGCTACTCGTCCGGGCATGTACTTCTGCGTGAGTCCGACCAGGCTTTCGAGCATTTGAATATTTTGGTGGTTATTGTATTTCAGTAGTTCGTAGGCAAATCGGCTGTTTCGTTCCAATAGGTGATGAAGCCGATCCGAATCGATAAAACAACATTCGACCCGCGTAATGGCCGTTACTGTGAAATGCCTTACATCGTCGCTAACAACGCCTCCTGCAGTA
Source organism: Mangrovibacterium diazotrophicum (assembly GCF_003610535.1). Classification (NCBI taxonomy): domain Bacteria; kingdom Pseudomonadati; phylum Bacteroidota; class Bacteroidia; order Marinilabiliales; family Prolixibacteraceae; genus Mangrovibacterium; species Mangrovibacterium diazotrophicum. The sequence continues at coordinate 375,080 of NZ_RAPN01000002.1, forward strand.
ATCAAACTGTGATTAGCCAGTATTCGAAGAATTACGTTTTTGCCACGGGAACTCTCGGCAACCATCTTCGCCATTCCCTCCCGAAGACAAACGAAATGGGTGGTCGAGGTTTTTTGCTTAATGATTGTTTCACCCGGATTAAAGACAATGTTTTGCTTACACTGCATGAGGTATTCCAATTCATCAGCAGAAAGACTCTTGAAGATGACTGCCTCGTTTTCGGGAAAACAATTGACGCAGCAATTCTTTCTACAGGTAATACAATCTTTCTTATGTGAATCATCAAACATGGGCTAACTTCAATTATGTATTAAACTACATTTTTGCATAAATACATACTAAAAGTATAAGAATTTATGAGAAAATTCGCCTTATTCTCCTATCCTTGTTTCTGCTGTTTAAGTTAATAATATAATCGTCGCTGAAACATAACTATTTAGCAAAACACCCTTAGCGTTTCATGCTTTATAACACAACCCGAAAGAATGCAAGTTTGCCGAAAGAAACCGCGATTTCTCCCAACATACCGGCAAAAGTTCCCGACAAACGCGCCCTGACTGTTTCAAAAATTATACTTAGAAAGATTAATTGTCTTAACTATAAAATTACCAAAGCAAAGATCCGGGTTACCGGTTTGCATATATAGAAGCCGATTGTGCTGGCTATTCATCGGTATCAGAAACATCGCTCGTCGAGTCTCCCGAATCGCTGGAAGCACGCTTTCGCCCTGCCTCTTTCAAGGCTTTGTTTAATATCCATTCCAGCTGCCCGTTTACGCTCCGAAATTCATCAGCCGCCCACTTTTCCAGCGCGGCATAGTCTCTCGGATCAATGCGCAATACGAATGATTTCTTTCCTGCCATAATTCTTTTCCTACACTTATCTCAATTCACTTCCCCAGCAGTGGCCGCCTCATTAATAGATACTCCCGGTATTCACAATCGGCGTAGCTTCTTTATCTCCGCACAGAACAACCATCAGGTTACTAACCATTGTTGCCTTTTTCTCTTCATCCAGCTCTATGATTTCCTTCTTCCGAAGTTCTTGCAAGGCCATTTCAACCATACTCACAGCTCCTTCAACAATCTTAAACCGCGCTGCTACAATTGCAGTAGCTTGCTGCCTTTTCAACATTGCCTGCGCAATTTCCTGGGCATAAGCCAAATAGTTGATCCGCGCTTCAATCACCTCAATTCCGGCAATCTTCAATCGATCTGTAACTTCCCGCTCCAGTTCTTCATTAACTTCTTCACCTCCGCTGCGCAAAGTAATTTCAGCATCTTCATCCTCGAAATTATCATAGGGATACAAGCCAGCTAATTTACGAATGGCAGCCTCTGTCTGAATTGTAACGAAGTGTTCATAGTCATTGACGTCGAAAGCCGCTTTGAAGGTTTCCTGTACGCGCCAAACCAAAACGACGCCAATCATAACCGGGTTACCGATTTTATCATTCACCTTAATCGGTTCGCTGTCCAGGTTGCGAGCCCGCAACGAAATTTTCTTCTTCGTAAGGAAAGGATTCGCCCAAAAGAAACCGTTCTTCCGAATCGTCCCCTTGTAACTACCAAACAGAACCAAAACGGCACTCTCATTTGGATTCACGATCATAAAACCGGGCGCCAGAAATAAAAACACAATTATCATCAACACGCCAGGAAGAACCATTCCGCGTGTAAAACCAAAAATGATTAACACGGCAAGAATAAATTCAACGACAACCAAAACATAACCAGAAATTGCAGAGTAAGACTTTTCCATGACTATAGATTTAATTCATATTAATATCATTTTGATATCACTAAATTAAAATAAAAAAGCATCTTTTTCAAGATGCTCTACAGTATAAAAATGTCTTAAAAATTAATTCAACATGAGTTCCACAAGCCCGATCGAATCGACCTGCATTGTATCATAAGCCTTTGCAAAACTTCTGATAGCTGCCAAACTCGATTCTTGAGGTTCAAGAATGTCTACCGGTGAAAAGTACTGTTCAGCATTACCGTCATCACCTACAGAACTAGAAAAATCCTCTTCAGACATTGATAAGAGTTCAAACAAGGTAAATGTTCTATCCATAAGCATTAATGATTTTGTTACATCAATTTAACGCTTTTGAAAGAGCATTATTGTCCTGTCGAATCTAAATTTTTGTTAAAAGAAGGTTGTTCTTTTCGATGATCTTTCTCAAATTAATCAGGGCGTAACGCATACGGCCCAATGCGGTATTGATGCTAACATCGGTACGTTCGGCAATTTCTTTAAAGCTCAAGCCCAAATAGTGGCGCATAATAATTACCTGGCGCTGATCGTCCGGAAGCTCATCAATCAAACGACGAATGTCTGACGTGATTTGCTCAAATACCAACTTCTCTTCAATATTCTCATCTGAGAATTTAGAAGAATTGAATAGATCGAAATCTGAATCCTCGTTTGAAACCGTATTCAACAAGCGTTCTTTCCTAAAGTGGTCGATAATCAGGTTGTGCGAAATTCGCAGTACCCACGAGATAAACTTACCGTTTTCGGTATATTTACCTGTTTTTAACGAGCGGATCACTTTAATGAAGGTATCCTGGAAGATATCTTCAGCTAACGCTTGGTTTTTTACTATCAAAAAGATGTACGTGTAAACACGATTCTTATGACGCTGAATTAAAGTTTCAATGGCAGATTGGTCACCCGCAATGAAGTTTAGAACGAGCATATTGTCGTTCTCTACAGTAGTGCTGAACATTACTTTCTATTTTAAATTAATACAAAGTAAAATCCTATCAATAGGCAACCAGTTTAAAAGGTGAGTAAAACTATTTCTTAAATTTGCGCTCTGTAAAATTCTTGGATTTCCGTTAAAAAAGCAAATTTTTTGTAAATAAAATTAAAGATTTAGGATGACATTTATCAAAAAAGAACAAAATATCCACATAAAAGGCGCTCGAGTCCATAATTTGAAGAATATTGAGCTCCAAATTCCGAGGAATAAATTTCTCGTGATAACTGGACTATCGGGTTCCGGTAAGTCATCTTTGGCGTTTGATACTTTATATGCCGAAGGGCAAAGAAGGTATGTTGAGAGTTTATCGTCGTACGCAAGGCAGTTTTTAGGGCGCATAAACAAGCCCGAAGTTGACTTTATCAAGGGTATTCCGCCTGCAATTGCTATTGAACAAAAGGTCAACTCGCGAAATCCGCGCTCGACCGTCGGAACCTCGACTGAAATTTATGATTACTTGAAATTACTATACGCCCGAATCGGAAAAACAATCTCTCCGGTCTCGGGATCTGAAGTAAAAAGACACCAAGTTGGCGATGTGGTCGATTTCATCAGTTCGCAGACAGAAGAAACCCGCCTGTTAATTTGCGCTCCACTACGTCCAAAAAATGGTCGATCCATTGCAGAGGAAGCAGAGCTCCTTTTGCAACAAGGTTTCTCGCGCATTGAAACCAACAACGGCATCGAACGCATCGACGAACTACTGCAGAAAGACACCAATTCGCTATGTGAGGGCAACTGTAATCTGGTGGTCGACCGGATGACAGCCAGTCGCGACGAAGACAACATTAGCCGAATGGCCGATTCAACCCAAACCGCCTTTTATGAAGGACACGGCGAATGTATTGTTAAGGTTTATGCGGAAGACGGAGTTAAAGAGGAACACTTTTCAAATTTGTTTGAAGCCGACGGCATTGAGTTCGACGAACCCACCGAGCACATGTTCAGCTTTAACAACCCGGTTGGCGCCTGCCCCGCTTGCGAAGGCTATGGAAAAGTAATCGGGATTGATGAAGACCTGGTTATTCCCAACAAAGCGCTTTCTGTCTACCAGGATGCGGTGGCTTGCTGGAAAGGTGAAACTATGAAAGCCTATAAAGAGGAACTGATCCACTCGGCGTCGAAATTTGACTTCCCCATTCACAAGCCTTATTACGAACTTTCGCAGGAACAGAAGAATTTACTGTGGACGGGCAACGAACATTTCGAAGGCATTAGTGCCTTTTTCAAAATGCTCGAAAGTAACACTTACAAAATCCAGTATCGTGTTATGTTGGCTCGATATCGCGGAAAAACAACTTGTCCCGAATGCCACGGCACACGTTTGAAGAAAAGCGCTGGCTATGTAAAAGTAAGCGGAACGCCGATTCAGGATCTGGTTCTTCTACCTGTAAACGAACTGCGGGATTTTTTCAGGAAACTGGAATTAACAGAACATGAGCAGCAAATTGCCCGCCGCATTTTGATCGAGATTACCAGCCGACTGAATTTCCTTTGCGATGTTGGGTTAGGTTATCTTACTTTAAACCGATTGTCGTCTACCCTGTCCGGTGGCGAGTCGCAGCGAATTAACCTGGCAACATCACTTGGTTCAAGCCTGGTTGGTTCTATTTATATATTGGATGAACCCAGCATCGGCCTTCACCCAAAAGACACCGAGCGACTAATTGACGTTCTGCGGAAATTGCAAAAAATTGGCAATACCGTTTTGGTTGTCGAGCACGACGAAGAGATAATCCGTGCAGCCGACCAAATTATTGATATTGGCCCCAAAGCGGGGACACACGGTGGCGAGTTGGTTTTTCAGGGCGACCATGAAGCTCTTCTTAAAGCAGACAAAAGTTTGACCGCCGACTACCTGACCGGACGAAAAAATATTGAAATCCCGAAAATCCGCCGGAAGTGGAACAACTTTATTGAAGTGCTGGGTGCTCGGGAAAACAACCTGAAAAATGTTTCGGTCAAATTCCCGTTGAACACCATTACTGCCGTAACTGGAGTCAGCGGTTCCGGCAAATCAACCTTGGTCAGCAAAATCCTCTATCCAGGTGTTGCCAAAATATTTGGCACCTACACCGAGAAAACCGGGCAGCACGATGCAATAAAAGGTGATTTCAAGCGCCTGACCGGAATCGAGTTCGTCGATCAAAACCCAATTGGGAAATCGTCGCGCTCGAACCCGGTTACCTACCTGAAGGCCTACGACGAAATTCGTAAACTTTATTCCGAGCTGCCCGCTTCGAAATACCAAGGCTTCAAACCGGCGCATTTTTCATTCAATGTTGATGGCGGCCGCTGCGAGGAATGCCAGGGAGAAGGAGAAATTAATGTAGAAATGCAGTTTATGGCCGACGTGCACCTGGTGTGTGAAAGCTGTAATGGCAAGCGTTTCAAGGACGATATTTTGGAGGTCGAATATCGCGGCAAAAACATTTTCGACGTTCTGGAGATGACGGTGAACGATGCCATCGAGTTCTTTGGTGCGGGCAAAAGCTCCACCGAGAAGAAGATTGCCCACAAACTTCAGCCATTGCAGGACGTTGGTTTAGGATACGTCAAGTTAGGACAAAGTTCCTCAACCTTATCGGGTGGTGAAAGCCAGCGTGTGAAACTGGCAGCATTCCTGGCGAAAGAAAAGGACAGCCCTACCCTCTTCATTTTTGATGAGCCCACAACCGGTTTGCATTTCCACGATATCAACATTTTGCTGGTGTCGTTCAATGCACTGATCTCGCGCGGACACAGCATCATTATTATCGAGCACAACCTCGACGTCATCAAATCGGCAGACTGGATTATTGATTTGGGACCTGAGGGAGGAAAAAACGGGGGGCAAATTGTCTTCGAGGGAACACCTGAAGATTTGGTTAAAACCGAGAACTCGTTCACCGGTCAGGCACTGAAAGAAAAACTATAAAGGTGGACTTCCGTAGAGCCAATTAAAATCGAATTGTAAGTAAAAGGATTTTAGCGGTAACTTATTGAAAGTTGAAACTTGTCAATACCCGTTCAATTTAGACTCATTCAAATAGGCATTACTCTAAAATCCTGTATCTTTGCGACCAATTGAGTTGATTAGGAATAGAACGAAAAGCGATGATTTCATCGACGAGATCCGCTTGGTTCTAAATATGAAATAAATGAATTTGAAAGCACACTCTTTTCATATTCCGGTCATGGGGCTGGGATATACCGTCGACACGCCGGTGAAAGTTGCACATCTGGGCATCTCTTCAGTGGTTTCTATCGTCGACGACTTCCTGATGGAAAAAATGCGGGAATTCTACAGTAAAAAGTTCGACCTTCCTTTTAAAGAAATTTCGACTAAAGTAGAAGACTTTCGGGCAAAACGTGTCACTGCTTATCTGAATTTGGTTGACAAACTGGTTTCTGAGAAATACGAGGAAATGGTCAACAATTTCCAACAAAAAAGCAGCGAACTGGAAAAATATTTCGAACTGTTACCGGATGCCAAAAGCATTAAAGAACGGTTTAACCAAATGATCCAGAGTAGTAGTTTGCCCGACGTTAAAAACTGGTTGCGCAAAAATCTGACAAAAGGCGATATCGACGTCAACATTATGACGAAACTCGATAAGGTCAACTACGCTAACGGCGAGGCACTGCCAACGGAGTTTAACGATGCACATGCGGCGCTGCGCGGCTTTGCCAACAGCACGCTTTGCTCGTCGCTGGTATTGTCTGCCGGGATGAATCCCCGCTTGTACAGCTACATCGAAAATTTCGATGATTTTTACCCGAATGCTGAAGGTCAGTTCAAAAAGAAGGTTACGCTGAAGGTAAGCGATTATCGTTCTGCGCTGATCCAAGGTCGCTTTTTGGCGAAAAAAGGAATCTGGGTATCGGAGTACCGAATCGAATCAGGCTTAAACTGCGGCGGACACGCGTTCGCCACTCAAGGCTACCTGCTGGGACCTATTTTGGATGAATTCCGTGAAAAACGCGAAGAACTTGAAAAAGCTGTTTTCGACGTTTTCCAAAAAGGACTTGAAGAAAAAGGCAAAAACAAGTTGGAAGCTATCCCTGAAATGAAAATTACGGCTCAGGGCGGCGTAGGTTCCAGCGAGGAGCACAACTTCTTACTCGACGAGTATAAACTCGACAGCATTGGCTGGGGTAGCCCGTTTATGCTGGTTCCCGAGGCTTGCCATATCGACAAGTACAGTCTGGAACTGTTACGCAATTCGGGTGAAGATGACTTCTACCTAAGCGATGCCTCACCACTTGGTGTTCATTTTAATAATGTACGCCACAGCAGTCAGCAAAAGGCTATTGAGCATACTCGCAAAGACGGGAAAGTCGGTTTTCCATGTACAAAACGCTACCTGGTTTTCAACACCGAATTTACTGATCAACCAATTTGTACAGCTTCTCGTCGCTATCAAACCTTAAAAATTGAAGAAATTCAGAAAACAGATTTGAGTGACGACTGCAAACAATGGCAAATCGACAAACTGGCTGAGAAAGAATGTTTGTGTGAAGGTCTGAGTAATTCAACTTACCTGGCCAACGAAATCACACCGGACAGTCCGCGCCAAGGCGTAAGTATCTGTCCAGGACCAAACCTGGCGTACTTTAATAAAATTGCCAGTTTGAAAGAAATGGTCGATCACATTTACGGCAAATTCAATCTGCTGGAAGGCGTTAAACGTCCGAACCTGTTTATGAAAGAATTGAGCATGTACGTTGACTACCTTGAAAAACGGGTTGAAGAATTGCGCCACGCCAAAGATGAAAAGCAAGCTTCATACTACCGTACATTCCGCAAAAATATGCAGGATGGCATTGTATACTACAAGGATCTTTTTGCCAAGTACGACTCCAAGCTGCAGGAAATGAAGCAAGGAGTAATTGCCGAATTGGAAAACATTAGCCAAAAAATTGAGGCTTTCCATATTTAATAAAGCCTTTCTGAATACATTGAAAAGCAGGTCTCATAACGGCCTGCTTTTTTATTGCAACAAAACCATGTGTCACGAAGACATAAAAACATTGAACTTTCGGACAGGCCAAGCGTTTCATTATCTTATTAATTTAATTCACACCCCATATTTTAAAAGCTATGAAAACAAAGAATGTAGATTTAGGACTCCTTATTGTGCGAATTGGTGTTGGTTTACTAATGTTATTCCACGGAATCAGCAAATTGTCAGGAGGTTTAGGTTTTATCCAGGGAATGCTTGAAGCAAAAGGCCTGCCCGGATTTATCGCCTATGGTGTAATTGTTGGCGAAGTTTTGGCTCCGCTTGCCATTCTGGTTGGATTCAGAACCCGGATTGCTGCACTTATTTACGCCTTCAACATGGTCGTGGCAGTCTTAATGGTTCACGCCGCTCAATTCTTCACCATGAGTGAGCAAGGAGGTTGGGCATTGGAACTAATTGGTCTGTATTTCCTGGGAGCTATCGCCCTGTTTTTCACCGGTGCCGGGAAATATGCGGCTTCATCTACCAACACTTGGGATTAATTACTGATTGATCGTTAATAATGATAAAAGCAGTTCCGACGACGGAGCTGCTTTTCTTTTTTAACCAATCATTAAAACAAGGTGCTTTCTCTTGTATTTTAAAGGGTATGCTCGTAACTTGTTTAGGCATGTTGAACATGCTTGCGAGTTCGATTTTTCACTCAAACGCAGCTGATTTATTGTTTTCCGCCTTCAATACGTTTAGCCGCAAATTCAAATGAACCTCTATGAGAAAACACCTGCTAATTCTACTAATGGTGCTTTGCGCAGCCACAACCAACGCCCAGAACCAAGACAAAAAACAAAAAACCGACAGTATTGCCGAAGCCAAACTCAAAGCAAAAAAGAATGTCGATTTCTCTGTGATGCCTTACCTGAGCTACAACCGCAACCTCAAGCTGATGCTCGGCGTAATCCCGATGGCCATGTACAAACCTGTTCCAGGCGATACCATTTCACCCAAATCACTTTCCGGACTTTCGGCTATTTATACCACCAACGGTTCTTATTTTATCGCACTGTTCAACAAATGGTATTTTGCGGAAGATAAATGGCGGGCAAAGTTTTTTGCCATCACGGGCGACCACTATTCTCAATTCTTCATGGAAGACACCGACGTGCCGGGATTTTACGACTACGGCACGAAAACAACTTTTTTAATCTTCGGGATTCAGCGAAAAATCACAACGGGCTTATACGGAGGACTCGCCTACAGTTATGCTCATCACAAAACAACCTACGAAGATAATGTTCAACCTCCGTCGACGACCAAGAAAAATGGATTGGAATACAGCCTCCTATATGATTCCCGGGATGCCGTTTACTACCCGACAATTGGGACCAATGCAAAACTGAAATGGAATTCTTTTCCGGAATGGTTCGGGAATGACCTGTCTGCAAACAAAATCTCGATCGAATACAACCGCTACTTCCCGATGCGTGAAAATACTGATGTGTTGGCGACCCGTTTTTCTGGACAATTCGGCTTGGGGGACATTGCTTTTGAACAACAAGTCACCATTGGCAACAAAGATATTCGCGGGTACTCCGAAGGAAAATATCGAGGCGACGGGCTGGTTGCGCTACAAGGTGAATACCGTTACAATTTCAAAGACAAAATGGGATTGGTGGGGTTCTTCGGGTTAGCAACGATTTACGGCTCGGACAATGACAGCTTCAACAAAAAACTTTACCCCGGCGGTGGAATCGGTTATCGTTATCGCGCGTTTAAAGCGGTAAAATTCAATGTCGGGCTGGATGCTGCTGTGGGTAAGGAAGATTGGGGAGTCTACTTCCGCATTGGTGAAGCTTTCTAAAAATTGTGGCCGCTACTTCAATCGAGCCCACTCACGTCGTAAAAAGAAAATCACAATCAATGCCGAAACGGCGTCCGAGATTGGCATCGATACCCAGATCCCATTCAATTCGAAAAAGCCGGGTAATACAAATAATAAAGGAATCAATACAATCACCTGCCTCAGCAAGGTCAGCAAGGTTGCTATTTTGGCTTTGCCGATTGATTGGAAGAAATTACCTGCAACAACCTGAAATCCGACAATCGGTAATGCCAACAAACCGAGCCTCAAGCCCATTTGCCCGATAATGAGTAATCCCGGATCTTCGGCGTTAAAAAAACGAACGATGGAATCGGGGAAAACCTGCACCCCGATAAACGCGAGAATTGAAATAACCGATGATGAAATAATTGCCAGACGCAAAGCCTCTTTCACCCGGTCATTCTGTTTGGCACCATAGTTAAACCCGATAATCGGCTGGGTTGACATGTTGATGGCAACCACTGACATGATGATCAACGTCGCGACCGAGTTGACAATTCCCATTGCACCAACCGCCATATCGCCGCCAAACTGAATCAGTTTTGTATTGATCAGTCCCTGGACTACGGAGTTGGCAATCTGCATAAAGAATGGAGCCATCCCAATCACAAGAATCTCCTTGATGATTTCGGGCTCTATTTTAAAATACTGTGGCTTTATTTTCACGACAGAACGATTGCTCCTGAAGTGCAACAACACCCAAACGGCTAGCACCATCATTGATATTACGGTGGCGTAAGCAGCACCTTTCACGCCCATTCCCAGACCGAAAATGAAAATCGGGTCGAGCACAATGTTGGTTCCTGCACTAATCAGCATCGAATACATGGCGATCCGCGCGTTTCCCTCCGAGCGAATAACATTATTCAATGAAAAACCAACCACCTGGAAAATAACGCCGACTAAAATAATATCAAGGTAATCGTTGGCGTAGCCCATTGTCTCGGGCGTTGCGCCAAACATTTTTAGCATGGGTCCTTTGATCAAAAAACCAATCAGAGTGATAAGCAGCGATGCGACGAGCATGAGAACGAAACTATTTCCCAGCACCCGCTCGGCTTTCGGCATGTCCTTTCGCCCCATGTTAATTGAGACCAAAACACTGGCTCCAATTCCGATCAGCATCCCGAACGCGATCATCACCAACATGACCGGAAAGATGACCGAGACACCACTAAGAGCGGTTGCTCCAACCCCTTGCCCTATGAAAATTCGGTCGACGATGTTGTACAAAGCATTCACGAAAACACCAATAAATGCCGGGATAAAATATTTCAGCATTAGTTTTCCGACGTTAGTTTCGGCAAGTTCCCTGGTTTTTTCCATCTGCTTCAGAAAGTAAGGTAATTAGTCTCAAACGGCCGGCTGCAGAGCACTGGTGACCTGAGACTTTGGGCTTGGTTGAATTTAAAGTGTCGCCGCAAAAGTAAACATTCGCACTAATAAAACCCGATTTTAAAGTTCTTATTCTAAATTTGCAGGAGAATAGAAATTAGAAACAGCATTCATGACAAAAGAGGATTCAGCAAAAATCAATCAAGATACAATCACCAACCTGCAATCATCCAACGCGGAGCTGGTAAACGAAACGATCAATCAATTGAGCGAATCAGGCAACTCGGCCTATCTGCCTTTCCTGTTCGAGCTGCTTCACTCTACGTCGAATGATGAAATTAAAAGACGGATTGCCCGCCTTCTTGCTGAATTGAAACACAGCGATGCAATTCCTCTGATTATTGAGGCAATTAAAAACAAAGCGTACACCAAAGAGCTGCAATACTTGGTTTCGGCCTGTTGGGAAAACGGGATGGACTACAGCGAACATTTGTCGCTGTTCATCGACTTGATGATTCAGCACGAATTTATGATTGCGTTCGAGGCGCACACCGTGATCACCAATATGACCGGCAAAATTTCTGCGGCTACCTGCGAACAGGAAAGCACGAAAATCAAAAATGCCCTTACTCAGGTGTCAGAAGAGAACCGTCAAATGCTGGAAGAAGTGTTGGAATTCCTGCCATTACTGGAGGCCGGAATAGAGCCGCAAAGCTTTTAAATTGATCAAAATTCGCACAAAAGACTAGGAATTAATCCAATATCAGTTAAATTTAGGCACGACTTTAACTATAAGCCCTCAAACATTTAACTGAGATACGTGAAAAAGGCATTGTATATTCTGAGTTTCTTGCTACCATTTTGCGCAGTCAATGCTCAGGATGCCGAATATTCGCAGTTTTATGCCAATCCTGTTTATTTGAATCCCGGTTTTACGGGAACTTCCGAGCAAGGACGGGTTGCCGTGAACTACCGGAATCAATGGCCAGAGCAAGGCTCAACCTATGTGAATTATTCTGTCTCTTTCGACACTTACATGAAAAAACTGGGCGGTGGGATCGGAGCTCAGATTCACAATAATCGCGAATTAAACGGAGTAGTCGAAGCCACAAACTTTAGTCTTTTTTACTCGCACCATGTAAAAGTTAATCCTCGCTTTTTTGTTGATTTGGGTTTACAGGCCGGATTCACTTATAAGAAGCTCGATTACCGAAACCTGATTTTCCCGGACATGATCAATCAACTAACCGGCGAACGATATGTTGGCAGCGAAACAGTGCAGGAAACGGCCAGCATCGCCTATCCCGATTTTGGTGTCGGATTTATTGGTCAGTATGATTCGTTTTACGGAGGTGTGAGTATCAACCACCTTACACAGCCCAGCGAATCGGTTTTTATTGGCGACAACCGTGGAAAGTTACCGTTAAAAGTGACGGTACACATGGGGGCCAAGAGTTACCGCTGGCATCGTGGCCTTTTATCCCGGCGTTTCACGCTTTCACCCAATGTGATTTACCAGCGACAAGGCGCTTTCAGTCAGTTAAACATGGGTCTGTACCTACTGGAAAAATCGATTTCCGGAGGACTTTGGTATCGGCAAACATCCGGCATTCAGCCCGAATCCATGATTGTGATGCTTGGCGTAATGCGCCCCAAGTTTAAATTTGGCTACAGTTACGACTTTAGCCTCTCAAAATTGAGTAACTACTCCAATTCGGCACACGAAATTTCATTGATTTTCTTTGTTGGCGACAAGCATTCGGATCGCGATGCTCTTCTCATTCCTTCACTTTAAAATACCAGGGTAACAGTTCCCTGCTGTTTGTGTGGTTTGTCCAAAATATCCAGGAAAGAAAGGATCCAGATGTAGGTGCCGGCAGGTGCATAATTTCCGTTTTTCATTTTTCCATCCCAGCCAACCGTCACATCAGTCGTTTCGAAAACCTGCTCTCCCCATCGGTTGTAAATCAACATCTGGTAACCATCTGCTTTAACGGCTTCGTTCGCCAAAAGAAACACTCGGTTATCCGGATTTACACTGTTGGGATTTAAAGCATTCGGCGCAAAAAGATCATCCGGTGCCACCAAAACCTGGTGACTAACTGTATCTGTACACCCGAATTCACTTTCAGCAAGCAAATAAACCGTGAACCACCCGAAATCCTGGTACCTGTTTTCCGGATTTTCGAGGGTGGACGTTTGACCATCGCCAAAATCCCACTCATAGCTTACTCCGCCTGTTGTTTGGTTTGTAAATTGAAAAACCGGATCAGATATTGTTTTATCACTCTTATCAACCACGAATTCCGCTACCGGGTCGGAATAAACCTCAATTAAATCATCCATGAGCACCGTATCAGCACATCCTGTAAGCGACGAAATACCTATAGCCGAAACCTGGTATTGAGCACCCTGTTCCGAATATTCTTCCGAAACTTGCTGACCATTTTCGGTATTCAATCCGGTATCCCATGTGTATTGCAGCTGATCAATAGGGTCCGATACCGCCGCACTCAAAGTTGCCGTAAAAGGCGAACAGCCGCCCAAGGCATCCGCGGTCAACTCGAACCAAGGCTGACGTTTAACGGTAAACTCTTTTTTAGCGCTCTCGCAGCCGAATTCCGAAATAACCTGAAGCCCGATTGTCGCTTGCGGCTTATTTTTCAGACTGATTCGCACCGGTCCCAACATGGTTCCTGGATCGTAAACAATCTCCTCCGCATCCAAATCCGACAAGTCCCAGTAATAACTGTCCTTATCTGTTCCACTTCCGATGTAATTCACATCAAATTCGTGCGGATAACAAAATTTAGGATCGATATCAGTATAGACAGTGCGGATCGGATGAACAGTTATATAATCTTCCATCGTGCCCGAGTTGGTGCAACCATCTGTTGAAAGGACAGTCAGGGTCACATCATAAGTTCCGGCGTAACTGTAGGTGTATTGAATTGTCGGATCAGGGGTACTTAGTCCCAAACCATCACCGAACTCCCAGGTATAAGTATCAATATCCTCGGTCGTCTGCGCTGTAAAATTCACGGTCAACGGCATACACCCTTCGGTAACATCTGCTGTTATTTCCAAATTAGGTATTACCCGAATTGGGGTCCAGCTAAGTTTACTCTGACAACCATTCTCACTAATTTGAAGACCGAGGTTACGCTGGTTGGTTTGTTGAAATCCCAACTGAATATTTAAATCGGTCAGCCCTTTCCCCCCAGTGTACAAAGTATCAGCAAAATACCAGCTGAAATCGGCGTCGGCGGTTGCATCTCCTTCATAATTTACCGTGAGATTATAACCTGAACATTGCGTTGAATCGATACTGATATTCGTCGTGTATACCGGAATCACATTAACCTGGTAAGTTGCAGAATCGATGCAACCGTCATAATTCACCAACGCTTTATAAAGCGTCGAATCGAAAGGCGACGCATAAGGCATCGAGCTTGAAACATCACTTACCCCCTCTACCGGCGACCAATTGTAATCGCCCTTGAATGCTTGTTGATTCAGTTGAACCGAATCATAACGGCAAATGGTCTGGTCTGCAGTTGCGCCAAAAATGACTTTGCGGATTTTAATATCAAACGCTGTGGAAAGTTGAAGAACCGGATCGCTGGACATTCCACCATACTCGACAAGATAACCTCTCGGCAAATAGTAATTAGGGTTCGTATCATAGTAGATGTCCCCGGTATTACTCAAATCATTCCAAGAATATGCGGGTTGATCAGGATCTTGTGTAACATGTGCATAATCTTCATCATCTCCATTCGGTTTTAGTACATTATTCGGTTCTCCGTTTCCCCAGGGCGCGTATGCTCCCGGTTCTTTATAACCACCGTCAGATGTACCTGTCCAAAATAAAGTGCCCGCCTCCGGACCTGTCACCCATTTCCATTTTCCTTCCTGAGCAGCATCTGAAGCACCAATCCAACCAACACCTTTGGTTTTTAACCCAATGAATTTGTTTTCTTCTTCGGATAATATTGTGGCCAAATACCCCTGTAATCCCCGATAATTCTTCAGGGCTGCTGAATCCCGAGCAGCCGTCCATGTTATCAAATCCTGTTCGTAATAGCGGTAGAAATGTCCAGTTTCCGGCAGAAAATCGGCATCGATTAAACTGATGGCGATTTGACGGGTTGTTGTATCGGGAACTGGTGTCAGATTGTAGTACCAAATATTTTCGATAGCATCCTGGTATTCCTGTGCAGTGGCTGCTCCGCGCAATTCAAGGGTTCCGGTAGTTGTCAACCAAGTCTGCGATAAAGAAGAACTCAGATTTTCACTTTTCAGGCTTTCTGCGCCAACATTATAGTTCGCAATCGAGATTTTTAAACCGTCGTAGATTGAATCGCCTTCCACCTTGACCATCGCCCCGAACTGAAGCGAGTCCTTACAAAAAGTGATCGACGATGTACCATTCAGATCAATCGTCAAATCTCCCGACTGGGCATAAGAAAAGCCGGATGTTAATATCATCATTAAAAAAATCAACATCCGGCTTCTCATGTATCTTCGATTTGGTTATGCTTTATTTGAAAAATACTTCATGAATTGCGCGCGCTCATACATTTGCGGATCCTCTATTTTAGCATACGACAAGCGACCACGGAACTCTTCAATCGTCTTAAAGTTCCATTTTTGCATGAACTTTTCCAAATCTTTTAGCATTCCGCTTATAACTTGTGCACCATTAATATAAACTGATGAGCAAATTTGTGTTACCTGAGCACCGGCCAGCAGTTGCTTAATCACAGCTTCGCCATCGTGAATACCGGTTGAAGCAGCGATTTCCAATTTGGGAAGTGCAGCGCTAACCAGGCCAACCCAACGCAACGAACGACGAATATCAGCTGGCGAACTGAATACTTCAGAAGCGCTCAATTCCAGTTTTTCGATATTGATGTCGGGTTCGTAAAAACGATTAAACATTGTCACGGCTGAGGCACCATTGGCCATCAATCGTTCTGAAAAAGCAATCAGGTTGGTGAAATAGAACCCTATTTTCACCGAAACAGGAATCGATACTTCCGCTTTTACTTTTTTCAAAACATCAATATACAACTGTTCTATTTCTTCCGGCTTTTCGTTACGGCCAGTCGGCACGTAGAAAATATTTAGTTCCAGCGCATCGGCTCCTGCCTTTTCAAAATCCTTGGCAAAGCCTGTCCACTCGTTTGCTGTTACGGCGTTGATGGATGCAATAACAGGAATTGATACTTCAGCTTTCACTTTACGAAGCAATTCCAGATGCTCAGTCACCGTATTTTGACGTGTGTAATTGTGAATGTAATCTTCAGCTTCAGGATAAGTATTTTGCGGATCTTTTGCGATCAGGTGGCTTACCTCACTGTTTATTTGTTCTTCAAACAACGACTTCAGCACCACGGCTCCCGCACCGGCTTCTTCCAATGACTTGATTTTGTCAACACTGTTCGTTAGGCCCGAACTGGCCACAACAATCGGGTTCTTCAAGTTCAAACCCAAATATGTCGTATCTAACTTTTTCATAACGCTCTTTCGTTAATTATTCTTGGTTTTTATTTTTCATTTTGCGAAACGGTTTGTTCGGCATTTGCCAACCGTTTTATTTTAGTGATAGTTCCGCTCTCCAAAAATAGAACTACCAACCCGAACCATGGTACTTCCTTCGGCTACTGCCAGCTTGTAATCGCCCGACATACCCATGGAAATTTCTGAAAAAGAATTTTTGTCTCCAAAGAATTCCTGTTTCAATTGCTCAAATATGTTTTTAAGCTGATGGAACTCGCGACGGATTTGCGTTTCATCATCGGTATAAGTTGCCATGCCCATCACGCCCCGAACATCAACCCAATCCAGTCCGGCAAAGTCTGAAGAACTCAGCAGTTCGCGTGCTTCTTCCTGGTTCAGCCCAAACTTGGTTTCTTCTTCTGCGATGTGGAATTGCAGCAAAACCGGTATTTTCCGGTTGTTTTTTTGCCCTTCTTTATCGACTGTCTTCAGCAATTTCAAGGAATCAACACCGTGCAAAAGACTGACAAAAGGCGCAATGTATTTCACTTTATTGGTTTGCAGATGCCCGATAAAATGCCATTCAATGTCTTTCGGAAGTTCGTCGTATTTAGCTGTTAATTCCTGTACTTTGTTCTCGCCAAATACGCGCTGACCGGCTTCATAAGCCTCCAGAATAGCTTCGTTGGGCTTTGTTTTCGACACAGCTACCAGCGTTACCTTCGGTTCGAGTTCGTTTTTTAGTTCAGTAATTTTATCTGCAATGCTCATAACTTCTTTTTAAAGGCGTTACAAAACTACAAAAGCAAGCGAAAAAGAAGGATGATTTTTACTGTTTTTTAGGGGATAAACTGACGATAAACCAGCGGGAGCATTGGAACGAACCCACAATTTCAACAATCAATGCGAACATAAAAAACCCCGACTGAAAAGCCGGGGCAAATTATATTGGCATAAATATTACTTCTCTACAAAGTAACGGAGCTGATCAAGCATAATGGGAACATCATCTTTGTCGATTCCCCGGCGGAGCAGCTGCGGTAGGTCCTCCTCAAAAACGGCCATAAAATCAGCCTCGGTGAAATCGGGCTGCGAAATGGATCTCATGTAATAATCGAGCGCGGCTTTACGGTTACCCAAACTCCACTGCACGTGTCCCATGTTCATCAGGTCGTGCTGGGTTGGCTCATCCTCAACTAGCTTCTTGAAGTAATTTTCAGCCTGCTCCGTTTTTCCGGTCAGGAAGGAGCACCAGCCAATCGGACGCCACACTTTTTTATTGCCGGGCTTCAGGTACTCCACTTTGAAATAGTATTTCAGGGCCTCGTCGAAACGCCCCAACTCCAGCAGACAATGGCCAATGTTCAAATGATTGGTCAAATCCTCCGGATCAAGCGCTTCGGCCGCCTGGTAATATTCCAGCGCTTTTTCGGGCTGCTTCAGGTTGCGGTAGCACAAGGCAATCTTTTTGAGATTCCACAGCCGATTCAACTCAAACAACTCAGCTTTGCGGTAGGCATCCAGCGCCTTTTCGTAGTCGCCGAGCTTTTGGTAGCAAAACGCCAATTTCTGATACAGCTCCCCGCTCTGCTCCTGCGCCAGCATATATTCAAAAATTTCAATCGCTTCGTTATAGCGGTTCTGCGCGAAATAATATTCGCCAATGTTGCGAACAACGGCTTTATCTTCTTTCAGGATTGAACCCAGAATTGTTTTGTTGTAGAAGTCGAACCGCCAGCTGAACAGGTCGTCAAAATCGGCCCGACGCGGATGAAGCTTGTAAAAACGATACAAATCCTGGATATATTGATTGGAAACAAAGCCGGCTTTCTTGCCCGGATCGCTCAGCTCTTCGTCTTCCTCAATCTCATGAAACTGATCCATCTCGGCTCGCAATCCCTGCAACATAAACTCCCGGTTTTCTTTCGGAATCTGCTGCATGCTCAGGCAAAACGAATATTTATCCGAGTCGCACAAAACGGGTGCTTTTGCAATAACTTCAACAAAACCACGGGTTAAGTCATCCGAGAGATCGAGCGCCCGGTCCAACTCCGGATTTTCGGCAAAGAAGGGCACAAACCAGTTAGCCGGTTCGTTGAAGAAAGGATAAGATTTCAGCATCGCGAACGATCCCATAAAAACGTCGGCACCTTCCATTTGCAGTTCCGAAAACTCTTGCATTTTATCCATCAAGCCCGGCGAATCTTCAAAAATATCCTGCCACTCCGGATTCTTGTCTTCCGACAAACCTTCCTCCATCAAACTGTCCAGGTTGATTTTGTCCTTCAGGTTAGCACTAATTTTAATCATTTCCGGCATCAGCTCATCGCGGATGCGTTGCTGCAGTTTCTCGGTTTCCTTGCTGCGGATCAACTGAATAATTACCCGTTCAAGGTTACGTTTGAACTCAGGATCGTCATTCAGCAATTTCAGACGCCCGGTTATCTCCGGATAATATGACAGGCGCGAATCATATTGGTAAAGCGTGAGCAACAACCCCACCAATGCCCGTTGCCGGATCAGCGCTGCGTCTGTTTCATAGGCGTCAAAAAGCAGGTTGAATTTCTTCGTATCAAAATAACGCTGCAAACTCAGTGTAATGCCGGTCACCATAAAAGCTTTGTAATCGGCCTGAATCGTTTCGCTATTCAGTAACTTCTGCAGAAACTTAACTTCTTCCTCACTCAAGCGATCGCGAAACCACAGATGGTAAAACAGCTTCATGAGCTGTTTGTGGTGAAGCTCTGTTTTCACCAGCCGGTCTTCGTTTCCTCCCTCGCCGCCAGTCGCAAACTCCGCCAAATCGTTTGGCGCATAAAAAGCTTCCAGTTCCCCTAGGGTTAAATCAAAATCGTTTATAAACTGATCTTTAAATACCCGCTTTTTCTCGTACTCGAGTGAGGAAGCATATTTCAACCGAACGGCCTCATTTACCTTGTCGGCGAGCTCGTAGGCCGAATCGATCAACTTCAGGTAGACTTTTTGTCGCTCCGGGTCCTGAGTTCCCTCCATGGTATACTGAAGCATATAATGATAAGTCTGATTCATTTCACGCAATTCGTCGTTGAAATGCCCCAATCCGTTTTCCAGGATGAGTTGTTTCAGCAAATCGAAAGCTGGTTTTAATTGACGGGCTGCCAAGTAATTGCAGATATCGATGTATTGTTTCTTGATTTCCTTATTCGTCATTGTTTTCTATTAATAATGATAAGTTACGAAAACAGTAATAATCAAAAAACACTCCATCAAATTATAACTGACAGATGGGCAGACAAATGCTCCGTCGTCTGTTTTTTGTACCTTTCAACAATTAACTGAAAAACAGATTCGAATGAAACACACAGGATCGTGCCTTTGCGGGGCCGTAACATTTGAAATTGAAGGTGATTTTGATCGCTTCTTTTTGTGCCATTGCAGCCGTTGCCGGAAGGATACCGGATCAGCTCATGCGGCGAACCTGTTTTCGTCAACTGCCAATCTCCAATGGCTATCGGGCGAAGAAAAGGTTAAAACCTTCCAATTACCTGGAAGCCGACACAGCAAAAGCTTTTGTATGGAATGTGGATCGGCTCTTCCGAAGTCGCTAATGGGCGGAAAACTGCTGGTTGTACCCGCCGGTTGTCTCAATACAGATGTTGACATGAAACCAGTGGCCCATATTTTTATGGATAGCAAGGCAAACTGGGACGATCATCTCGAAGAAGTGCCAAAATTTGACCAATTACCAAATCAAAGCTGATTTGAAACCGCAGTCTTAAAAAATCCGGAAAATGAGAAGACCGTAAATAATAAATCGAACGAAACGGAACAAAGCCCAAAGCAGGTAACTGCCAAAGTTGTATTTCACCAATCCACAAGCCATGCTGACAATGGAATGCGGCAGCGGCAACATGGCTCCAATAAATACAAACAGTCCTCCCCACTTCTTCAGGTTGGTGATGTGGGTTTTTATTTTCGTTTCCAAATGAATTCGAATGGTTGGAATCATCGTGATCCTATTACCGATGAAGTACGCTAAAATTCCTCCTAAATACGAAAGGCTTGCCAGGATCATCAGAAAGGTCCAAGGGGTTGAAGCTTTGGCCGACCAGGCAATAAAAACCTCGGGCGGCAACAAACCCAAAAATGTTTCGGACGCAAAGAAAGTCGAGAAAACCACTGCCGGAGAATAGGTTTCCACCAAGGTATTCAGCAGCACATCGAAATCGAGCACAAAGTATTCCAGTGCCACCAAAACGGCCACAGCTAAGGCCATAATCACGCCTCCCTTGATTGAGGTATCACGAATAAACTCGTAAAAACGGGTGATGCGGTAGTAACGGTTCAACAATACCAGTCGTTTCACGGCAACCGGACTTGCTTTGACTTTTCTGTTTGGCTTCATGGGGCGAGGATTACATTGTTTCTTTGTTTCTGCTTTGACACTTATCCTAAAGGACGATGGAATAATTAACCAATAACACAGAGAGAAGGTTTAGCAAAATAGAAGTCATACGCCTATTTATTTCAAAAAAAGCAGGTAGCTCATTCGAATCAAAAACAATCCCCTTGACAGCTACAGCTATTCACGGGGATTATTCGACCAGCGAAAACTGACTATTCTGCAATCAGTCGCTGAATCAAGTTATCAAAACCAGCTTGATAAGCCGTATATTTTTCGCCCGTTGCGGGGCCATCAAAACCAGTATGAATACGACGAACTTTGCCTTGTTTATCGATAATGATACTAGTTGGGTACGACATAATGCGGTTTAGCTGAGGTAGCTTCTCTGAAGCCAATTTACGATCCTCAGAGCCATTCATTGCCAGCAAAATGGGGTAATCCACTCCCACCGATTTCTTTAAACGGTTGATGGCGGCAAAGCAAGCCGAATCGGTTTTCGCATATTCAAAAGCCAAGCCCACAAAAGCCAGGGGCTCATCGGCATGCTTCTTTTGGTAGTCAACAAAAAAGCGGGTTTCATCCAGGCAGTTCGGGCACCAGGTTCCCATAATCTGCACCACCACCACTTTGTTGCGGAACTGCTCGTCGGAAAGCGATACCAGCTTGCCATCAGCATCCGGGAAACTGAAATCAATGCTCTCATATCCCTCTTTTAAGCTTGTCAGGCTTTCCGGATCGGGCAATTCGTAGCTGTCATTTCGAACTCCGCTAAAGCCTTCCGTCCATGTATTTCTTGAATAGAACTGTCCGTTCATTGTGCTGTCGGAAACATTGGCAGTAAACAACATGAGGTGTACACCGTCAAAAGACGACAGCTTCAATTGATTACCGTCAAGCACACCTTCCAGGAAACGATAATCGCCGGTTGGCGTTCTGAACGTTCCTGTTACTTTATTTCCTTTCTGTTCAAAAAGTCCTTTCGCCCAGCTGTTTTGGTCGGTCGAATCCTTGCCAAACAACACTTCCCAGCCACCGGCAATATTCGCTGCCGGTCCGCTGGCCACGTCGAATCTTTCCGAACCAACTTCGGCATGAAACGGCACCTTGTAAGTAGCGGTTTTCTTAGTGAAATAGCCGTTCAGACGTCCGCTTTCTTCAATCTTTGCGCGGATGTAGCTATCGAATACCGGCATGTAAATCGAAACCGAATCGTCGGCATAAGTGATTTCATCCACGGTAATCACTTCTTCTCCATTGTAAACTTCAAGACTTGTTGGCGAGTTTACGCGAAACAAAAAAGGTATTTCCTGCTGATCCTTCGCCTCAAAAACACCCCGATACATTTCGGGACTCAACTTCCTTTCACTGTTCGGCTGACACGCGGCTAAAGCCATGGCCAGAACTCCTGCCAAATAAAAACGAATGCGCATAGTTTTCTGTGTTTAATTCGTCGCCTAAATTAATAGAAGTTATTCCGTTCTGAAATTACAACTTCCCAAACATTCGAAAACGTAAAAAACAAATAACAGTGTTCGCCCCACTTGACTAGTCACTTCTTATCCCCAAGGCTTTTTCTATCTTTGTGCACCTCATGTATACCATTGGAAGCGATATTATCCAGCAAATGAACGAACTGGGACAAAAAAGACGTCCTTTTGTGTTCCTGTTCGATTTTGAATGCCAGCGAGCCAAAGTGCTCGAATGGGGCCAATGTCTGCCGGAATTGCTATGGCGAACACCTCAACGCAGCAACTTCATGAAAAAGGATTTGCCTGCACACGCGGTAAAATGGGAAACGGAGCCTGTAAGCTTCAGTCGCTACGAGGAAGCTTTCGAGCTGGTGCAAAAACACATTCACGGTGGCGATAGCTACCTGTTGAACCTAACCATGCCCACGAAGGTGAAAACCAACCTGACATTGGAGGAGATCGCTCATAAAAGCCAATCGCCCTACCTGGTTTACCTGAAAAACGAGTTTGTTTGTTTCTCACCCGAGATCTTCGTTCGGATTGAAAATGGTGAAATTTCGTCGTACCCGATGAAAGGTACCATTGACGCCAGCATACCGGATGCTGCCAATAGACTGAAGACAGACCGGAAAGAACTGGCCGAACATCATACCATTGTCGATTTGATTCGGAATGATTTGAGTCGCGTTGCGGAGCAAGTAGAAGTGAAGCGTTTTTGTTACATGGACGAGATCGTATCCAACCAAGGCCGTTTGCTACAGATGAGTTCCGAAATCAGCGGGAAATTACCAGGCGATTATCGCGAACATTTGGGCGATCTGTTTGCCGGTTTGCTTCCGGCAGGCTCCATCAGCGGGGCGCCAAAAAAGAAAACAGTTGAGATTATTCATGCTGCCGAGCAATACGAGCGGGGTTGGTACACCGGAATTTTCGGAATGTTCGATGGTGAAAAAGTTGACAGTTGCGTCCTGATTCGTTACCTTGAGCAAAACGAAGATCATTTTACCTTTAAGAGCGGCGGTGGCATCACCCACCTGAGCAACTGCCTTGAGGAATATGACGAACTGATAAAAAAGGTGTATGTCCCAATTGCTGGAAACCATTAAGCTTGAAAATGGCCGACTGTTCGATCTCGAATACCACAACCGACGGATGAATGCTGCCCGACGGGAACTATTCGGTACCCTACCGCCCGTCGATCTTGCTGACATTATCCAAGTACCCGAAGAATGTTGCGACGGACTTTACCGCTGCCGCATTGTCTATTCCAACCAAATTGAGTCGATTGAGTTTATCCCGCAAAAGGAACGCACATTTTCGAGTCTCAAACTGGTCGTCTGCGACCACCTTGATTACCATTTGAAATACGCCAACCGCAGTTTGCTGAATGAACTGTACGCGCAACGCGGTGAAGCGGATGAAATCATCATTGTTCGCAACAATGAAATTACCGATTGCAGCATTGGCAACCTGCTGTTTTACGATGGTGAAAGTTGGGTGACTCCGGCCGACCCGCTTTTGCAGGGAACGCAACGCCAAAAACTGTTGGAAACCGGCCATATTCAGGAAGAATTCATCGTTGTTCAAGACCTCAAAAACTACTCAAAAGTGGCAATTATCAACACCTTTTTCGACCTAAAAAACATGCCAATTATTGAAATTGAGAATATTTTCTAAACATTAAAATTAGTGTAACAAACTATTCATCAATGGGGTAAACAGCAAACAAAAGCGAGCGAAAGTCAATATTCCGATATTTTTTCGAGGAATGTTTTTCAAGCTATTTTTTTATTACTTCATTTTTGTATTTTGCGACCATAATTGAAACACAAAAAACGATTGACCAACGCCTTTATGGCCAAGATGATAAGGAGGAAATTAATATGGCACCCATCAGCAAACCAAGAGTAATTAAGGACTACGAGAAGTTAGAAGATTCAATCAAGGAACAAATTAAACTGGAGTATCCAAACGGCTTCAGTCAAAACCTGATCACCTTTACCAATAAGGACGGGATGTTGGTCAGCGCGCTTCCTTTTGAAACGGAAGATAAATACTATTTGGTTCGTATGACAACTCAGGAAGCAATCGATATCATCAGCGAGGATGAGGATTACGATGACGAAGGTACATTGAAAGATGAATCTCGTGAAGCTTACGAAGACAAGTATTCGGAAGAAATGGACATTCCGGAAGACGAAGAGGAAGATGACGATTCGTACGATGATGACGACGAAGACGATGATGAAGGAGACGACGAGGACGAAGACGACGACAAATTTTAATCAAATACAAAAAAGCCCGGTTTTTTAGCCGGGCTTTTCTATTATTGTTATTTTTTGCTTTCCTAATCCAGCTTGTGAATGACGAGACCGGAACGAAGTTTTGGTTCGAACCAGGTTGTTTTGGGAGGCATAATGTTGCCCGTATCAGCAATGTCAATAAGTTGCTTCATCGATACCGGGAACAGCGCGAAAGCAACTTTCATTTCGCCACTGTCAACACGTTTCTGCAGCGCTCCCAGTCCGCGGATTCCGCCGACGAAATCAATTCGTTTGGATATTCTCAAATCACGGATATTCAGAATAGGTTCCAAAACCTGTTTCGACAGAATGGTCACGTCGAGCACGCTGATCGGATCTTCGTCGTGGTAAGTGCCTTCTTTGGCTTTCAGCTTATACCACGAACCATCCAAATACATACTCATTTCGTGTAGTTCGCCGGGCTTGCAAATTTTGGAGCCAATCTTCTCAAGCTCAAAACCATCCTGAAGTTTTTCAAGGAATTCAGTTTCTGTTAATCCGTTCAGATCCTTCACCACCCTGTTGTAATCAATAATTTGCAGTTGATTATCGGGGAAGTGCACCGCCATGAAGAAGTTATAAGCTTCATCGCCGGTATGATTTGGATTCTGCGCTTTACGCTCTGCGCCGATGCGGGCTGCTGCAGCGGTGCGGTGGTGGCCATCGGCCACATAAGTTGCCGGTACTTGCGTCTCAAACAACTGCTCGATCCGGGCATTCAGGGCCTGATCCCGAATCACCCAGAAATGATGTCCAAATCCATCTTCAGCCACAAAATCATATTCAGGTTCTGTATTTTGAACGACGGAGTTCACAATCTCATCAATCGCAGGAACCGCTTTATACGAAAAGAAAACCGGCTCGATGTTCGCACTCAGGTAGCGAGTTAAAACCATTCGGTCCTCTTCCTTGTCCGGCCTGGTTAGCTCGTGTTTTTTGATGACCCCGTTATGGTAATCTTCACAGGCCGCTGCGCCAACGATGCCATACTGCGTGCGACCATTCATCGTCTGTGCATAAATGTAGAAACGGGCTTCCTCATCCTGAACCAGCCAGCCTTGTTGCTGAAAAGCCTGGAAACTTTCAACAGCCTTGTTGTACACCTCCGCACTGTGAATATCAACTCCGGCGGGGCAATCAATTTCGGCACGGGTAATATGAAGCAGGGAATTTTCTTTTCCGGAAGCCATTGCGGCAGCTTCTTCCGAATTCATCACATCATACGGAAGACAAGCAAGGTCGCTGACAATGGCTTTTGGTGGTCGCAAGCCTTTAAAAGCTTTTACAATTGCCATGATCTGTAATTTTAGTTCGGTTTGATTTTCCTAAAAATACAAATTCCACTCAAGGAAGTGAAAGATTATTTATTAACCTGGAAGCTGCGGTCGTCGTTTTCGAAGAACGAAACGATCTGCTCAGCTGCAGCAACACCCGCATTTGTATTAGCCTCTTCGGTTTGTGCCCCTATTTTTTTTGGTGTAAAATAGTATCGACCAGCAAACTTTTCAGCGAAAACAGCAGCACAATCCGGCGTTATATCCGACAGGTATTTCACGTCCGTACGCTCCTCCATAAACGCACACAGATCTTCTTCGTGAATCACCTCTTTACGGGCTGTATTTACAATGATGGCATTTTCTTTCAGGTGCTTCAGCACGTCCATGCTCACCGATTTCAAATGTTCACCTCGAGCCGGAACATGAATTGAAACCACATCTGACAAAGCGTACAATTCTTCCAGCGAACTGGCCACTTCCAATCCTTCTGAAGTGGCTTGTGCTTTACTGTAACGAGTGTACACAATCACCCTCATGCCGAACGCCCGGGCAATGCGGTGCACGTTACGCGCCACATAGCCATAGCCGTGCAGACCCAAAGTACGTCCACGCAACTCGCCGCCTGATTTGCCGCTGAAGAATTCGCGAATACCGTAAATAGCCAGGCCAATTGCCAGTTCTGCCACTGCATTCGAGTTCTGCCCGGGGGTGTTCATTACCACCACCGATTTTTCTTTGGCGTAGGCGGTATCCACATTGTCGTATCCGGCACCTGCGCGAACAACAATCTTCAAATCTGTTGCTGCATCCAGCACTTCGCGATCAACAATGTCGCTGCGGACAATGAGCGCTTCTGCTGATTTCACAGCCTCTAGCAGTTCTGTTTTGGATTGATATTTTTCGAGTAAATGTAATTCGTAACCGGACTGGCGAATTACCTCTGAGATTTTACTCAAAGCCGAATGAGCAAACGGCTTTTCCGTTGCAATTAATACCCTTTTCATACCTGTTTAGTTTTGATTAGAAAAAGAAAAAGCAGGACCCCCATCCTGCTTTTCCTTTGTATTTCGATTAATGGTTTGCTTCGAACTCTGCCATCACGTCGATCAGTGCCTGAACACTTTCAACCGGCATTGCATTGTAGATTGAAGCGCGGAAACCACCAACTGAACGGTGTCCTTTCAGACCAATCATTCCTTTTGATGTAGCGAATTCGTTGAATTCTTTTTCCAAAGCTTCATATCCTTCAGCCATTACGAAAGTCACGTTCATGCGTGAACGATCTTCTGCTGCAGGAACTGTAGGAACAAACAATTTGTTGCGATCCAATTCAGCGTACAACAGGTCAGCTTTTTCGATGTTGATTTTTTCCATTGCTTCAACACCACCTTTGTCTTTCAACCAGATCAGTGTTTGCAAACAAGCATAAACTGCGATCGTTGAAGGAGTATTGAACATTGAATCGTTTTTGATGTGTGTTTGGAAATCCAACATAGTCGGGATTGTGCGACCTGTTTTGTCCAACGCTTCATCTTTAATGATTACCAGTGTAGCACCTGAAGGTCCCAGGTTCTTTTGAGCACCAGCGTAAATCATGTCATATTTAGCAACATCAATCGGACGGCTGAAGATGTCTGAAGACATATCGGCAATCATTGGAACAGGAACGTCCAAGTCAGTTTTAATTTCAGTACCGAAGATTGTATTGTTTGTTGTGATGTGCAAATAATCAGCATCAGCAGGCACTTCAAACGCTTTCGGGATATAGTTGAAATTTTTATCTTTTGAAGAAGCTACCTCAACAACTTCACCAAAATATTTTGCTTCTTTCATGGCTTTCGAAGCCCAAGAACCTGTAACCAAATAAGCTGCTTTTGACTTCATCAGGTTGTACGGAGCCATCAAGAATGAGAGGCTGGCACCACCTTGCAAAAACAACACCGAGTAACCTTCCGGAACTTTCAACAATTCCTTCACCAAGGCAACCGCTTCGTCCATAACCGCAACGAACTCTTTACTACGGTGCGACACTTCCATTACAGAAAGTCCGGTACCGGCAAAGTCAACAGCTGCTTCGGCAGTTTTTTGTTTGGTAAATTCTGGTAGGATTGAGGGTCCTGCATAAAAATTATGCTTCTTCATGGTATGTTATTTTAGGGTTAAAAATTAATTATACGTTTTGTTTTTTAATTTTCGCTTCCTCAAAATAAAAGAATTCAGAATCAATTTCCTGTGAGAAAAATCAGAACCTGCAATTAAATGACTGGTTCTATAACATGTCTACCATTCAGGAATTCAATTGGATAAGTATCATTTTAAAGGTTGCGATTTTTAAGCAAAGTTAACTAACGGGAACCAAATCACCATCGGCAAAAACCGGAATGACCGAGGTGAAATCAGGCTGGTGACAGAATTCAATACAGTCGTCCAAACCTTTAGCCGCCAAACGACCTTTCTGGGCCGCTTTTTGGATGTATCCGTTCAAATCGGGGCTGGCCAGCGACCACAAATCCAGCGATGCCGTAACAGCATCACAGATGGTTTCGAACTTGCCCGACGCCAATAATTTTTCAGCTAAAGCTCCGGCAAAAACCGTGTCTTCCAAACTGAAACGATCCTTCCACGAAGCGCAGAAAATCAACACCGGCGAATCCTGTCCAATCAACCAATTGGCAAGAGCTGTCAAATTCAGGAACGAACCGACAACAACCGCTTTGGAGTGTGCAGCCATATGAATGCAGCGCGTTCCGTTAGTCGTTGAATAAACAATCTCCTTGTCCTTCACTTTATCAGCGGTAAAGTTGAACGGCGAATTTCCGAAGTCCGCAAAATCCAGCACATAGCCATCCCGTTCGGAGGCCACAATATAACCTTCGTCTTTTTTAGCCTTCGCTTCTTCAACCGTGGAAACCGGAATAATTCGTTTTACACCGTTGTGCAGGGCAGTACATATTGTAGAGGTAGCGCGGAGAATATCAACAACAACAACAATGTTATCGTCGTTGGCGTGCTTCGAATACATTGCAGGAGATAAACAGGTTTCTAACCTGAGTTTCGCATTTTTCATCTTCAGCTTCAACGTTATTTGGAGCGCAAAGATAATTGAAGTACAGATATAAAAAAACCCGCCAAAATAATTTGACGGGCCAAGGTTAAGTATAGTTGTAAGTTCGTTCCTTTCCGGTTAATTCAGAAAAGGAACCTTTACAATTTTCGCTTTCAGTTTCTTGTTACGAACGCCGACATAAATTTCTGTTCCAATGGCTGAGTATTCTTTGGCAATGTAGCCCATTCCAATACCTTGATTCAATGAGGGCGACTGGGTGCCCGAAGTTACTTCTCCGATTTTGTTACCAGCCTCATCAAACAACTCGTAGCCATGACGGGGAATACCGCGATCAATCATTTCGAAGCCTCTCAATTTACGACTAACTCCCTCCGTTTTTTGCATCAGGAACAAGTCTTTGTTGATGAAATCATTCCGGTCATTAAACTTGGTAATCCATCCCAAACCGGCTTCAATTGGCGAGGTTGTATCGTCAATATCATTTCCGTACAGGCAATAGCCCATCTCCAGGCGCAAGGTGTCGCGCGCCCCCAAGCCAATTGGCTGAATATTGAACTCGGCACCGGCTTCGAAAATGGCGTTGTAAATGGTTTCTGCATCTTTGTTATAAAAATACAGTTCGTAACCACCCGCGCCCGTGTAACCGGTTGCTGAAATGATTACATCGGCAACTCCCGCGAATTCGTCTGTTGTAAACGTGTAATATTTTAAGTCAGTCAATTTCACTGACGTTAATTTCTGCATAACAGCTGTTGCATTCGGCCCCTGGATTGCCAACTGGCTGATTGAATCAGAAGCATTTTCCAATTCGGCACCGAATTTATTTTGAGAAACAACCCATGCCCAGTCCTTGTCAATGTTCGCCGCATTCACCACAAGCATATATTTCTCGGGCTCGTAATAGTAAACCAGCAAATCGTCAACAATTCCGCCTTTGCCATTTGGGAAGCTAGAATATTGCGCTTGTCCCGGTGTCAAAACCGAAATGTCGTTGGTTGTAATGTACTGCACCAGTTCTGCAGCATGAGGCCCCTTCACCCAAAATTCACCCATGTGCGAAACATCGAAAACACCAACGTTTTCGCGAACAGCCATGTGTTCTGTTTTAATCCCGGCAAATTCGACAGGCATTTCGTATCCTGCAAATTCGACCATTTTTCCACCTGAGTTTTTATGAATTTGATTGAAAGCTGTGGTTTTCATGCAATATTTTTTGGGTCGGTAAAACTAAAGGTTAGAATCCCTCTAAATTATGAAATAAATCAGGAAAACTGCCACGAATAAATTTTTTAACAGCCCTGCCCCGGATGATTCTAAATAAATTTTTTTTACTATCATTGTCTTGCAGAATGCCAATTAACTATACGTGATGGAAGATCAAAAAATAACCAGTTTGGCTTATTTGGATGAGGTGACTGGCGGAGATCCGGAAATTACCAAAGAATTCATTGAAATGTTCTTCGAACAAATCGTTGAATTTAAAACCGGACTCAGAGAATACTTATCGCAAAAGCTATACAAAGAATTAGGGGAACTGGCTCACAAAGCCAAGTCGTCGGTCATGACTTTCGGCATGAATGATTTGGGAATGCATTTGAAGCAGCTGCAGTTAAAAACCCAAAAACTGGAAGAAATTGATAGCTATGAAGATCATGTTGTCGAGTTTGAGACGCTGATCGATCAAGCCCAAAAAGAACTGACAGAAGTTTTAGAAAAAATAGAAAAAGAGACACTTTAAAGTGTCTCTTTTTTTTTGGCATTATACTGTTCTAAAAACCAAATCCTCGTCTTTCAAATCGATCTGTATTTCCTGATCGGCCGAAACCTTACCGGACAAGATCTCTTTCGACAACTCATTCAGCACGTATTTCTGCAATAACCGGTTCACCGGTCGAGCTCCAAACTGCGGATCGTATCCAACCGTTGCCAGCCATTGAACTGCTTCATCCGAAATACTGATTCGGATATTTTGATTGCCCAATCGTTTAATGATCCGGTTAAACTGAATCCGAACAATTCCTTTCATGTCCTCACGCCCAAGTGGCGTAAACATGATTGTTTCGTCAATCCGGTTCAGGAATTCCGGCCGGATGGTTTTCCGTAAAAGGTTCATCACCTGCGCCCGTGTTTGTTCAAAAACCTCCACCCGGTTACTGTCATTCATTCGTTCAAATCCCTCCTGGATCAGATGAGATCCAAGATTCGAAGTCATGATAATAATGGTGTTCTTGAAATTCACCAAACGCCCTTTATTGTCAGTCAAACGGCCGTCGTCCAATACCTGGAGCAGCACATTAAACACATCGGGATGCGCTTTTTCAATTTCGTCGAACAACACAACCGAGTATGGTTTACGCCGAACAGCTTCAGTCAGCTGACCTCCTTCGTCGTAGCCAACATATCCCGGAGGCGAACCAATCAAACGGGTTACCGAGAATTTTTCCTGGTACTCCGACATGTCGATCCGTGTCATCATATTTTCGTCGTCGAACAGGTATTCAGCCAGGGCTTTTGCCAGCTCGGTTTTACCAACACCGGTTGTTCCAAGAAAAATAAATGATCCAATCGGTCGCTTTTCGTCCTGCAAACCGGCACGACTCCTACGAACTGCATCAGCAACTGCACGAATTGCTTCATCCTGGCCAATCACCCGATTATGAAGCTCTTCTTCCAGGTGAAGTAACTTTTCGCGTTCGCTTTGAAGCATTTTGCTCACAGGAATACCGGTCCAACGTGCAACAACTTCTGCAATATCTTCAGAATCGACTTCTTCCTTAATCAATGAATCGCCCTGAATTTCCTGCAACTCTTTTTGAAGGCGCTCGATTTCAGCTTCAGCTTCTTTGATTTTGCCATAGCGAATTTCAGCTACTTTTCCGTAATCGCCCGAACGTTCTGCCTGATCGGCTTCAAACTTGAAGTTTTCGATATCCGTTTTGTTCTGCTGAATGCCATCGATCACCGATTTCTCCATTTCCCATTGAGCGCGGTAACGCGACTGCTCTTCCTTCAGGTTCGCAATCTCCTCATTCAGCACAGCTAGCTTTGACTCGTCCTTTTCGCGTTTAATGGCCTCACGTTCAATTTCGAGTTGCTTGATTTTACGTTCGATTTCGTCCAGTTCTTCCGGTACTGAGTCCATCTCCAAACGCAACTTAGCCGCAGCCTCGTCCATCAGGTCAATGGCTTTATCCGGCAGGAAACGATCCGAAATATAGCGTTGCGACAATTCAACCGCTGCGATAATCGCATTATCCTTAATCCGAACTTTGTGGTGCGATTCGTAACGTTCTTTCAAACCACGCAAAATGGAAATCGCGCTCAACGTGTCTGGTTCGTTCACCATTACTATCTGGAAACGACGCTCCAAGGCTTTGTCCTTTTCAAAGTATTTTTGATACTCATCCAGCGTAGTTGCACCAATCGAACGCAACTCGCCTCTGGCCAACGCAGGCTTCAGAATATTGGCAGCATCCATTGCTCCCTCGCCTTTCCCGGCGCCAACCAGCGTGTGAATTTCATCGATAAACAGGATCACCTCTCCATCGGATTTGATTACCTCATTAACGACCGCCTTCAAACGTTCCTCAAACTCACCTTTGTATTTGGCTCCGGCGATCAACGCTCCCATATCCAAAGAGAAAAGCTGTTTCGACTTCAGGTTTTCGGGAACGTCACCGCGCACAATGCGGTGAGCCAAACCTTCAGCAATAGCCGTTTTACCGGTACCTGGTTCTCCAATAAGTACCGGGTTGTTTTTCGTACGGCGCGACAAGATTTGCAAAACCCGCCGAATCTCGTCATCACGACCGATCACCGGATCGAGCTTCCCGCTGCGGGCACGTTCGTTCAGGTTGATGGCAAAACGGCTCAACGAGTTGAACTGATCTTCGGCAGTCTGGCTTTCCACTTTTGCACCTTTCCGCAATTCATTAATGGCAGCCTCCAGATCCTTCCGATTCACGCCGTTATCTTTCAACATACTGGCAATGGTGTCTCCCCCATCAAGCAAACCCAATAAAATGTGTTCGACCGATACAAACTGGTCACCCATTTTTTTAGAATGCTCCAGTGCCTTTTGCAAAACCTTGTTTGCAGTCGACGATAAATATTGTTCACCACCGGTCACTTTCGGATAGCCGTCGACAACACGATCGAGTGCCTGTTGAAAAACCGGAACATTAACCCCCAGTTTTTTCAAAAGGAATCCCGAAATATTTTCTGCTGCGTGAAGCAAGCCTTTTAATATATGTCCGCTTTCTATAGCTTGCTGCTGCTTGCCCTGCGCTACTTCGAAAGCATGCTGCAGAGCTTCCTGCGATTTAATTGTGAAATTATTAAAGTTCATAGTTTCTCCTTTCTACTGTAAAATCTACTTTCCGATCATTAATAACCCGTAATCTTACGCAGCGAACTGATCAATTTAGAGACCATAGAGAGTCGAAGTATTATGATAAGACAATTTGTCTTGATTTGAGAAACGAAGCTGAAAATACGTCGTATTATAGGAAAGCGCGAGCGAACTTTTGTCAGTTTAGAGCATAAAAAAAGGATGGTGTCCCATCCTTTTTCTTAACCAAACTTATCTCTATGAAAAAATTATGCTTATTACTTTGCTCATTGTCTATTACAAAGATACGCTGTCATTCAGTTAAGAGATGACAAGCAATGTTAACAAACGTTATAAATCGTCTTAACTGGTAATTTGAAAAAGGATTCATCATGTGTTTGGAAAGAAATATTTAGGTGCATCTCAAAGTAAACACATAAAAAAAAGGATGGGGGTCCATCCTTTTATACTTAACCAAACCTATCTCTATGAAAAAAATTATGCTTATTACTTTGCTTATTGTCTTTTACAAAGATACGTTGTCTCTCAGTTAAGAGATGACAAGCAACGTTAACAAACGTTAATTTACAACTAATAACTCCCCGAGTTATGATAAAATAAATCATTATTAAGCCAGCTAACGGGCCAAAAACGGGTTCAATAAAAAAGAAGGATTTCCTCCTCCTTCTCAATATAATCCTACATCAATGAAAAAATTAAGGCTTCCGTCTTATTTTTTTCAACTCAAATATACACCGCACTTTTGTTACGAAGCCTCAAACAAGGTTAACAAGACTAAAATGGAAATTTGAACCGGAAAGAACCCGAAAATATAGCAATTGAAATTGATTTTTTCAACATAAACATATTGCAAAACATACCCGATAATCCCCTTAAAATCAATAGCTGTACAACAGCTTTTGTCTCCAAACAGATTCTTCAGATTTAAAAAAATTACGGTTACATTAGTAACTCAAAAATTGACTTTACTTAATAATCCAATCAACCAAAAACTAAAATTATGGCAAAATACGTTTATACTTTTGGAAACGGAAAAGCCGAAGGAAAGGCAGATATGAAGAATCTGCTGGGTGGAAAAGGAGCGAATTTAGCAGAGATGAACCTAATCGGTGTTCCAGTGCCTCCGGGCTTTACAATCACAACCGAAGTTTGCACAATTTACAATCAAGAGGGCCGGGATGCTGCCGTTGCAGCCATTAAGCCCGAAGTTGAAAAAGCCGTAGCCCTCATTGAAGAACTGACCGCTACAAAATTTGGAGATAAAGATAATCCCTGTTTAGTTTCTGTACGATCCGGTGCGCGGGTTTCCATGCCCGGGATGATGGACACTGTTTTGAACCTCGGGTTGAATGACCTCGCAGTTCAGGGTGTTGCCAAGAAGTCGGGCAACGAACGTTTCGCCTGGGACTCATACCGCCGCTTCGTACAAATGTACGGCGACGTGGTTTTAGGGATGAAACCGGAAAGTAAAGAAGACATCGATCCGTTTGAGGCGATCATGGATTCGCTGAAAGAAGATAAAGGCATTGAACTCGATACTGATTTTTCAACCGAAGACCTGCAGCAACTGGTTGTTCTGTTTAAGCAAGCTGTTTTAAAAGTAACCGGCAAAAGCTTCCCCGACGATCCCTGGGAACAACTATGGGGAGCCGTTTACGCTGTATTCGACAGTTGGATGAACGACCGTGCCATCTATTACCGCAAGTTAAACGCGATCCCGGCTGAATGGGGAACAGCGGTTAACGTGCAGGCGATGGTATTCGGCAACATGGGTAACTCGTCAGCTACGGGAGTTGCGTTTACCCGCGATGCCGGAACCGGTGAAGATATTTTCAATGGTGAATACCTGATAAACGCACAGGGTGAAGACGTTGTGGCCGGTATCCGTACGCCACAGCAGATTACCTTGGAAGGAAGTAAACGTTGGGCAGAATTGGCTGGCATTGATGAAGAACTACGCAAATCACATTTCCCCTCACTGGAAGAAACCATGCCCGGACTTTACGCCGAACTAAATTCGGTTCAGGAAAAACTAGAAGATCATTACCGTGACATGCAGGATCTGGAATTTACCATCCAGGAAGGCAAATTATGGCTGCTTCAAACTCGCAACGGGAAACGTACAGGAGCAGCCATGGTCAAAATTGCCGTCGACATGCTGGAGCAAGGAATGATCGATAAAAAAACAGCCTTGAAACGTATTGAGCCCAACAAACTCGACGAATTATTGCACCCTGTTTTCGACAAGGAAGCCATGAAACGTGCTACAATCCTGGCCAAAGGTCTTCCGGCATCTCCGGGCGCTGCAACCGGCCAAATCGTGTTCTTCGCCGATGAAGCATCGAAATACGAATCGTCAGTCCTGGTTCGTATCGAAACCTCACCCGAAGATTTGGAAGGGATGAACATTGCCCGCGGCATTTTGACCGCCCGTGGAGGGATGACCTCACACGCTGCGGTCGTAGCCCGTGGAATGGGTAAATGCTGCGTTTCGGGTGCCGGCACAGTTCGCATCGACTATCGAGCCCGCACCATGACTGTTTCCGGGAAAGTTTTAAAAGAAGGTGACTGGATCTCGCTGAACGGCTCTACCGGAGAAGTTTGCGAAGGTAAAGTGGCTACTCAAAATCCGGATCTGGGAGGCGATTTCGGAAAAATCATGGATTTGGCTGATGAGTTTACCAGGATGACTGTTCGCACCAATGCCGATACACCACACGATGCTCAAGTTGCCAGCAAGTTCGGCGCAAAAGGTATTGGGCTTTGCCGTACCGAGCACATGTTCTTCGAAGGAGAACGCATAAAGGCAATGCGCGAAATGATTTTGGCAAACAATACTGCCGACCGTGAAAAAGCTTTAGCCAAACTGCTGCCTTACCAAAGAAGCGACTTCGAGGGTATTTTCGAAGCGATGGCTGGTTACGGTGTTACCGTTCGTTTACTCGACCCTCCATTGCACGAGTTTGTTCCGCACAACGCATCTGCTCAACAGGAATTAGCAGAAGAAATGGGTATTACAATGGACGCCATTTTATCGAAGATTGAAGACCTGTCCGAATTCAACCCGATGCTTGGCCACCGTGGTTGCCGTTTGGGAATCACCTACCCGGAAATTACAGCCATGCAGGCCAGAGCTATTATTGAAGCTGCACTTAACCTGAAGAAAAAAGGAATCGACGCCAAACCTGAAATTATGGTTCCGCTGGTTGGTACCATCGCTGAGCTGAAAAACCAGGCTGCGATTATCCGTCAGACTGCAGAAAAAGTCTTCGAAGAAAAAGGCGATAAAATTGACTTCCTGCTGGGAACAATGATCGAGATTCCGCGTGCTGCACTAACCGCTGACCTGATTGCAGAAGAAGCAGAATTCTTCTCTTTCGGCACAAACGACCTCACGCAAATGACTTTCGGTTATTCTCGCGACGACGCCGGCAAATTCTTACCGGACTACCTCGACAAAGGAATTCTGAAAAATGATCCGTTCCAGGTGCTCGACCAAACCGGTGTCGGTCAGCTGGTAAAAATGGGAGTTGAAAAAGGACGTTCATCCAAACCAAAACTGAAAGTAGGCATTTGCGGCGAACACGGTGGTGAACCTAGTTCCGTGATGTTCTGCGACAGTGTTGGGCTCGACTACGTAAGCTGCTCACCTTATCGCGTACCGATTGCTCGGGTTGCCGCAGCTCTGGCAAACATTTCTTAGTAAATCGACTCATTCAAAAATAGAGAAAGCCGCTTTCCCTCTGGAAGGCGGCTTTTGTTTTGAGTATTAACGTATAGAATGTGGAATGAAAGATAAAATTTCTTTTTTGGGCATCAAAGCAAGGTAGCTTCCATGCTGACATCAATGGCCGACAAGGCTTGCGACACCGGGCAACCAACCTTTGCTTGCTCGGCAATTTCAAAAAACTTCTCTTCTGAAATTCCCGGCACCACAGCCTGAACAACCAGGTGACTTCCGGTAATTCTAAAGCCACCATCTACTGAATCCAGCTTGACTTCGGCCGTTGTTGCTACTTTTTCAGGTTCGTAACCTGCCTCGCTGAGCATGTTTGAGAAAGCCATCGAGAAACAGCCTGCATGAGCAGCACCGATCAACATTTCAGGGTTCGCTCCTTCCCCTTCCTCAAATCGAGATTTAAAACTGAACGGGAAATTGGTTTTACTTTCTTCGAATCCCATTTCACCTGTACCTTTTTTCAAATTCCCTTCCCAAGTTGCATGTGCTTTATTGATTTTCATGACGTAGATTTTTAGACTTCTACCCGCAAAGAAGCAATCCCGGTGCCAAAATGCGGAGAGAATAGTCACGCTATTTTACAAATCACTAAAATGCAATGCATTACGTTAAAACCCGTTCAAAAATACCGTTTCAAAACGTCACGTTTCATTCAGCCATAACGTGGTCAAACCGCCACAGAAAGCTTATTTTCGAGGGAGACGCTCCACACTTGACACAAAAAAAAAGCCGGCGGCGAATCCCCCAATTCACCAGCCGGCACGATAAGTAAACTATCGACTTAAAATCTTAAAACCTGGCAGAAAAGCTCACATTAAACTGTGGAGCTAATCGGTACCCGTGTCCGCAGCGTTCAAACATCATATCGCCTACCCGAAAATACAGATGACCTCCATAGTGCACTCTTTCATATCGCCCGGGTAAAGTAGCGAATACGTAGCCGGACGGCATCGCGATCTGCACATATCCTACTTGCGGGTAATAAGAATAATAGTGGCCCGAGTGGTAGTAGACATCTCCTTGGGTATGTCTCAAATGCACTGGTGCGGAGCTAAACTGGCGATAAACATTTCCGTATCGCGGATGACGGTACGCGTATCGCTCGTTTTCATAATGACGCTGCACTGGCTTGCGATCATAATACCTGTGATCATCGTATTTATAGGATTTATTCGCATATTTTTGACGATCATTCTTCTTGTATTTGTACTCCTTCTTATTTCCCTTGTGCGAATCATTCCGTTCAGCCTGAACCGAAAAACTACTTAGACCTAATCCCAACATCAACGTAACTGCTACTATCTGAAATTTATTCGGTGCTTTCATGACTTTAAAGTTTACAGGTTTAACAATAAATTGTTTGTCTCTTTTACCGGTATAAGCTATCCAGTGAAATGCAAACGACATGCCAAAATAGAAAAACACTACCAATCAACCACTTGCACTCAGTATATTTGCACTGTTTTTTCAAACCATTGTGAGGAGAATGCAAATAGAATGTTATTTTTGCAGCAAATTTGAAGCAGGTGGCACGTATTTTAGCAATCGATTTTGGAAAGAAACGCGTTGGATTGGCAGTAACCGACCCCTTGCAACTTATTGCAAGTAAGTTAACCACTGTCCCCAGTCACCAGATTTTTGACTTTCTGAAAGATTACTTCCAGAAAGAACAGGTTGAAAAGGTGATTATCGGTTACCCGTTGCAGATGAACAATGAAGCATCGGAAGCCGTTTTGTATATCAATCCGTTTTTGAAGCGCTTCCAAAAGTTGTACCCGGACATGCCCTTAGAACAAGTAGATGAACGATTTACGTCGCGAATGGCATTCCAGACAATGATTGACGCTGGTTTAAAAAAGAAAGACAGACAGAACAAAGCAACGATTGATGCTGTTAGTGCAACAATTATTTTGCAGTCGTATTTAGAACAAAAAAAATTCAGATAATGATTTACCCGATTACTGTTTACGGTGAGCCTTTGTTACGAAAAGTAGCGAAACCTATTGATAAAGATTATCCTGGCTTTGACCAATTGGTGAAAGACATGTTTGAGACCATGTACCACTCGGACGGTGTAGGACTGGCCGCTCCTCAAATCGGGTTGTCTATCCGTATGTTTGTTATTGATGCATCGGCTGCAGCCGATGAAGAACCGGAATTGGAAGGCTTCAAGAAAGCGTTCATCAATCCTGAGATTATCGAGTTTAAAGGTGACGAATGGATTATGAATGAAGGTTGCCTGAGCTTGCCGGAGATTCGCGAGGATGTTTCGAGACCGGAATTCGTAAAAATCAAATACTACGACGAAAACTTCGTTGAGCATATTGAAGAGTACGGTGGTTTTGCAGCCCGAGTCATTCAACACGAATACGACCACCTGGAAGGAAAGCTCTTAATCGACTACCTGAGCCCGTTGAAAAAACGAATGCTTAAAAGTCGACTGACCAATATCACCAAAGGAAAGGTGAAAACGAGCTACCGGATCATCATTCCCGGAACAAAAAAATAACGCTTCATGATAAAAACGACGGGGTTCTTCATCAGAATCCCGTCGTTCATCAAATAGGCGCCCCAAGCCACTGGAATTCAATCCTATTTTTACTGTAACTTATAGTTTATTTGCGAGTTACGGTGATGTTTTTCTCAAATAACCCTTTTGTTAAAATCCTCGGATTTTGGCTCCTTGGATTGATGCTGTCCCGATTTTATCCACTCCTGCTCATCCCTTTTGCACTGTGGATCATCATTGGTCTGGGTTGGTATGCAAAACTATTTAGCCGAAAAAGATACCCGTTCGATCTCATCGCATCATCTTTATTGGCGACGGCGCTGGTTCTGATCTCCAGTGTCAACTATCGAATTCAACATCCGCCGCTTCCAACATCTTCTTCCAAAGAGATCTGCTTTTGGGCGACAGTTGTTGAAAAGCCAGCAGAAAAGGAAAACAGTTTTCAACTCAAACTCAGGATCGAACAAGCGGAAAACGACAGTTTGAATAAGCAAACAATGATGGGTTGGCTTCAAAAGTCGGACAATGCTGCAAAGCTGGAAGCAGGCGACCTACTTTTTTGCCAAAGTCGGATTAGCCGGATTGAAAACCGGGGAAATCCGTTTGAATTTGATTACCGCGACTATCTTGCAAATCAAGGCATTTATTTTAGCTGCTATTTGAAGTCTGGCAAATTTGAAAAAGCAGGAAAAAGCCATTTCCGGATCCGACTCGCAGCCGAAAAATTCAGGGAAAAACTCCTAACAATTCTCCGTTCTAACCTGAAAAAGACGGAAAGCTTTGAGGTAATTTCAGCACTGAGTCTGGGATACCGAAAAGAGCTGACTCCGGAAACCCGAGCCGCCTTCGTTGAAACAGGGGGCATGCATGTTTTAGCAGTCAGTGGGTTGCATGTGGGGCTGATCTACTTCTTTCTTCTCAAGCTCTTTTCATTCCTGAAACGTTCGCATAAAGGGAAATGGATTCGTTGTTGCCTGATTTTATCCATCCTTTGGGCCTACGCGCTTTTGACAGGTCTGTCGCCATCGGTGCAACGCGCCACGCTAATGTTCACTTTCTTGCTTTTAGCCGAAAGCATCAACCGGACAAATTCCATTTACAACTCCATCGCCGCCTCCGCTTTTGCACTGCTGCTAATTGATTCCGATATTCTTTTTGCAGTCGGCTTTCAGCTTTCGTATGCGGCCGTTTTGAGCATCGTCTATTTTTACCCGTTAATAAACGGCCTGGTGCCTTCAAAAAATCCTATTGTCAAAAAGCCGTGGCAGTTGCTCTGCGTGTCGCTGGCCGCACAAATCGGCACTTTCCCGCTAAGCATTTACTATTTCAACCAATTTCCGTTCTATTTCTGGCTCAGTAACTTTGTCGTCATTCCGGCGGCATTTGTCTTGTTAGCCGGAACATTTTCACTTTTTATAGCCACTCCGCTCCCGGCACTTCAACACGGA
The DNA here is from genome assembly GCF_003610535.1 of Mangrovibacterium diazotrophicum. Lineage (NCBI taxonomy): Bacteria > Pseudomonadati > Bacteroidota > Bacteroidia > Marinilabiliales > Prolixibacteraceae > Mangrovibacterium > Mangrovibacterium diazotrophicum. Next base: position 416,065 of record NZ_RAPN01000002.1, read on the forward strand.
ATCGCCTTTTTGCTCGAAGGAACCAACTCCGCTGTTTTAATCGCGTTGAAATTCATCAGCCGATTACCGGGTGCAGTCGTTTCGGGCATTTCAATTACACCAGGGCAATTAACGGCAATCATTCTAGCAATCTTGTTCATCATACTATTCATCAACCTAAAGCAAGTGAAGTTCATTCGATACGCACTTATATCTTTAATTGCTTTCCTTGTGATAGGCATCAACGAAAAAAGACAATTGTTCAACCAGCACCGCCTTCTGGTGTACGAGAATAAACAAGCTGTTTTTCATTTTATCGACGGTCGTTCCAACTTCATTTTAACATCAGATACCACCGAACTTTCGCCCTATGTCTATTCAAATACGTTGACGAAACTACAGTTGGATGAGCCTCAAATTATACTTATCAGTGACTTCTTGCAACTTCGGGAGAAGCAGTTGTTCATTGAAAATGACATCTATCAATTCGGCCTCGAAACCTATATTTTGTCACCTGAAAACAAAAAACCGAAACTAACCGAACTCAGAAATGCTGTCGAAAATCCACCACCTTCGAATTCCTCAAACAAAAGTGAATCAGAAGCCAAAACACTACCATAGCATCAGTCAATTGGGTAAACTCCGTAAAATAGGCCCTATTACCATTAGAAAGCCGGTAAACACTCTAATCTTAAGCTAACGTTCACAGCCCTACCGTTTTCCAAAAAACTGGAATAATCGCATGGTTATTGTTTATTTTATACTTTACTTTGCTTGGCTATTTTTAACGTAGAATTACTAAAACTCAATGAAAATTGTTATCGTTGGAGCGGGAGAAGTAGGAACTCACCTTGCTAAAATGTTGAGCCGGGAAGATCATGACATCGTATTGATGGATGACGATACTGAAAAGCTGAATAAACTATCGAGCCAGGTAGACCTGCTGACCATTACCGGGTATGCAAACTCATTCAAAGACCTCAAAGACGCCGGGGTAGCCAAATCAGACTTGCTGATTGCTGTTACACCTTATGAAGAGCGAAACATCATGGCCAGCATCATGGCTAAGGACATGGGAGTTGGACGAACAGTTGCCCGGATTAACAACGGAGAATACCTCGAAGAAAAATACAAAGAGAAACTTCGAAACCTCGGCGTGGACGAGTTGATTTACCCGGAAAGTCTTGCCGGTAAAGAGGTCGCTTCATCAGTAAAACAGGTAGGTACCCGCCAGTTAATTGAGTTTTCAGGAGGCAAACTAATCCTGATGGGGATTAAAATCCGCGAGAACGCCCCGGTACTAAATAAGTCTTTTGAAGAGCTTTCCTATATTGAATCTGAGATTAGAGCGGTTGCAATAAATCGCGAAGCCAAAACAATCATTCCACACGGACGTGATTATGTACGGGCCGGTGATATCATTTTCTTCATCACTACGCGCACCTACATGAACAAGGTTTTCGAATTGACAGGAAAAGAAATCTTCCCGGTTCGGAATATCATGATTCTGGGTGGTAGCCGTATCGCTCAGAAAACAGTAGAACGTTTAGGCGACAACTACAATATCAAAATAATCGAATCGGATAAAATCCGCAGCCAAAAAGTGGCCGACCGGTTTGAAAACGTGCTCGTAATTAACGGCGACGGACGAAACCTGGATCTGCTGAAAGAAGAGCGCATTGAGCGTATGGACGCTTTCATTGCGGTGACCGGAAACTCCGAGACCAACATCCTTTCGTGCCACATGGCCAAAAAACTGGGCATCAAGCGCACGGTTGCCGAGGTTGAGAATATCGACTTCATGGGAATCGCTGAAAGTATGGATATTGGTAGTTTGATCAATAAAAAGCTGATCGCCGCGAGCTACATTTACAAATACACTTTGGGCGCCCAGGTTAACCAGGCAAAATGCCTGACTGCATCTGAAGCGGAAGTTTTTGAATTGATCGCAACAGAAGGCTCAAAAATAACCCAGACTCCAATTAAGGACATCGGCTTCCCAGAAGATGCGATCCTGGGAGGGATCATTCGCGGGCAAATGTCATTTGTGGTCAAGGGCGACTCGGAAATACAGCCTGGCGATAAAGTGGTTGTCTTCGCACTGCCTTCAGCCATTCGGAAACTCGATAAATTTTTCAAATAATCACTTGGATTTCTGCATATGTTCAACCTCAAAGCAATTATAAAGATTCTTGGATTTTTATTGGTCGTTGAAGGTTTCTTTATGCTGATCTCCATGCTGGTGGCTCTGTTGTACAGCGGCCCCGATGTGTTGCCCCTGTTGTATTCGTCGCTGATAACAATGGGGACTGGTGGTCTTACCGTCGGAGCCATGTGGAAAGCTGAGAAGAAAATCAGCAAAAACGATGGATTCATCATCGTTACCATGGTCTGGATTGTTTTTTCGTTTTTCGGAAGTCTCCCCTATTTGATGAGCCATTCCATCCCTAATTTGACCGATGCTTTTTTCGAAACCATGTCCGGTTTCACCACAACCGGTTCTTCAATTTTGAATGATATTGAAGCGCTGCCACATGGAATTCTCTTTTGGCGAAGCCTCACACAGTGGCTAGGTGGTATGGGAATCATCGTGTTGTCGTTGGCAATTCTCCCGGTTTTTGGGATTGGCGGCATGCAGTTGTTTGCAGCCGAAGTACCAGGGCCGGTTCCTGATAAATTAAATCCGCGCATTCAGCAAACCGCCAAAAACCTGTGGGCAATTTATGTGCTGTTTACGGTAGTTGAATCTCTGCTTCTGTGGGGTGGTGGTATGACTTTATTCGACGCAATCAACCACTCATTTACAACAATGGCAACCGGTGGCTACTCGACTAAACAAGCATCAGTTGCCTATTGGAATTCTCCGTTCATACAATATGTCATTATTTTCTTCATGTTTCTTGCAGGAACCAACTTCACATTGACTTACAGTGCGTTGGCGGGGAAATTCGACAAGGTTTACAAGAATGAAGAATTCAAATATTACGTCCTTTTTGTAGTGATTTTCACGGCAATCATCTTTTCCGGATTGCTTTTGACAACACAACTCGGTTACGAACAAGCTTTCCGCGATACACTTTTTCAGGTGGTTTCCATCATTACAACGACCGGCTTTGCAACCGCCGACTATTTGACCTGGACACCATTCCTGATGGTCTTGATTTTTACCCTGTTCTTCTTTGGTGGAAGCGCCGGTTCAACCGGTGGTGGTATCAAAATCATGCGGATCGTGTTATTGCTGAAAAACAGCTACTACGAACTTCGTCGCTTATTGCACCCCAACGCGATTATCCCCGTTCGTTTTAACAAGCGCTCCGTTTCCGAGCAGATCATCACCAACGTACTGGCTTTTTTCATGATCTACCTGATTATCTTCTTTGTAAGCACGATTCTGTTTACACTGATTGAGCCGGACCTGAATTCTTCGATGGGTGCTGTTGCCACTTGCTTGGGGAACATAGGACCGGGTTTGGGTAATTACGGACCGGCTGAGAACTTCTTCCAGGTACCGGCAATTGGTAAATGGTTTTTATCGTTTTTGATGTTGCTGGGACGTTTGGAACTGTTCACCGTATTGGTACTGTTCTCACCGGCTTTCTGGAAAAAATAACTGTCGAATTAATTTCAATTTACAATTCCACTTTTCCTTTTCCCTGTCGTGTGATTTCGGGAATATCGCTGGTGCAGTCGATAATCGTTGAAGGTACATTACCGCCGTAACCACCATCGATGACCAAATCAACCAAATCGCCGAATTTTTCGTGAATCAGTTCCGGATCGGTTGTATATTCCACAATCTCGTCTTCATCCTTCACCGACGCCGAAAGAATCGGGTTTCCCAGCTCTTTCACAATCTCCAGGATGATTGAGTTGTCGGGCACACGAATACCAACTGTCTTCTTTTTGCCCTTAAAATATTTTGGTACATTGTTATTGGCTTCTAAAATGAAAGTGAAAGCCCCGGGTAAACAGCGTTTCATCAGCTTGAAAATCGGGTTCGAAATGGGCTTGGCATATATCGACAAATGCCCTAAGTCGCTGCAAATAAATGAGAAATTCGATTTCGATACATCAGAAACACCTTTTATGCGAGCAACCCGCTCCACGGCCTTCGCTTGCGTAAGGTCGCAACCAACTCCGTAAATAGTATCAGTGGGGTAAATGATGACGCCGCCGTCGCGCAGAATACTGACGACCTTTTGGACTTCCCGTTCGTTCGGGTTCTCCTCATAAATTTTAATAAGCATAACAAGCAAATTTGGTTATCTAAAAGTAACCTAAATTTATGGGGCACTCAAATAAATTGCCGAAATTCGCCGTCCGGAGACACAAACATGGAACGAAAAATTATTTTAACTGCCGACGGTTCCCACACCTTATTTGTTCCCGAATTGGACGAACATTTTCATTCTGTTCACGGAGCGATCCAGGAATCGATGCACGTGTTCATTCAAAACGGGCTGAATGCTTCGACCAAAAAGGAACTCTGCATTTTTGAAGTCGGTTTTGGCACCGGATTAAACGCGCTGCTCACGCTGGCGAACCAAGACGAAAAACACATTCGCTACTTCAGTATTGAGAAATATCCGCTCAACGAAGCCGAATACAGTAAACTTAATTTTGCGAATTTGCTTTCGGAAGAATTGGCCGGAAAGTTTCAAAAAATGCACGCTGGTAGTTGGAACCAACCTCACTTAATCGCTCCAAATTTCGAGCTGACCAAGCTCAATTCAGATTTAACAACTTTTAATGTTTCGTCACTCCCGACATTCGACCTCATTTATTTCGATGCCTTTGCCCCTAACAAGCAAGCCGATATGTGGTCGGAAGACATCTTTCGTAAACTGGCGTCACACACCAACTTCGGCGGAATATTTGTGACCTATTGTGCTCAAGGAGAGGTTCGCCGCAAACTCATCAGAAGCGGCTTCAACATGAAACGAATCCCCGGACCACCCGGAAAAAAAGAAATGTTATTCGGCGAGAAAATGGAGTAGATTGAGTCTGTTTCAAAATTTAACCTATCTTCGTAGTTCATAAAAAATTAGGATATGTCAGAACAAAAAGAAAACAAACGTTTGGAAGATTTTAGCTATGCACTTGGACTAAGCATTGCCAGCAATCTGATCCAATCGGGTGTAAAAACTGTGGACCCGGTAAACTTTATGAACGCAATTGAAGATGCGTTTGCCGGAAAACAGCCAAAATTAAGTGTACAACAAGCCAACCAAATTCTGCAGGAGTTCATGTCGGAACAACAAAGCGGCGACGCTGCCAACAACCTGGAAGAAGGCTTGAAATTTTTAGCTGAAAACTTAAACGATCCGAAGGTAACAGAAACTGCCAGCGGATTGCAATATAAAGTATTGACTGACGGAGATGGTGAAAAACCATCAGCAACCGACGAAGTACGTTGTCACTACCACGGTACGCTGATTGACGGAACTGTGTTCGACAGCTCTGTTCAACGTGGCGAACCGGCAGTATTCCCGGTAAACGGCGTTATTCAAGGTTGGGTTGAAGCACTGCAAATGATGGCAGTTGGTTCAAAATGGAGACTATTCATTCCTTCAGACTTGGCTTACGGCGAACGTGGCGCCGGTGGTTCTATCGGACCAAACACAACATTGATTTTTGACGTGGAATTATTGGAAATTGTCTAATATAATAATCGAAAAAATGAATTTTAAACCTGTTCTTGCTGCAGTAGCTTTGGCAACTGTATTTGCATCCTGCCAACCGGGTGGGTCGTCTACTGCAAAATTGACCAATGCATCCGATTCAACCGCTTACGCTTTAGGCGTTTTAATTGCTGATAACCAAAAACACAACATCGAAGCCACTCCTGGTGCCAGCGATTTGAATATGGATATTTTGGTTGCAGCCTTCGGTAAGCAATTAAAAGGAGAAGAAGCTCAAATTAAAGCGGAAGACGCCCGTCAAATTGTTCAAGCTTATTTCCAAAATATGGCTGAAAAAGAAGCGGACGAAAACGCGAAAAAAGGAGAAGAATTCCTGGCTGCCAATAAAGAAAAACCAGGTATCGTAACAACAGAGAGCGGACTTCAATACGAAGTTATTACGGAAGGAACGGGTCCAAAACCAACCATCGACCAAACAGTAAAATGCGATTATGTTGGTACAACAATCGATGGTACAGAATTCGACAGCTCTGTTAAACGTGGCGAACCTGCTACTTTCCCATTGAAAGGTGTAATTCCGGGATGGACAGAAGCATTGCAATTAATGCCAGTTGGATCAAAATGGAAATTGTACATTCCTGGCGACTTAGCTTACGGAAAACGTGGTGCCGGAAACGATATCGGCCCGAACGAAACTTTGATTTTCGAAGTTGAGTTACACGAAATTGTTGAGAAATAGAAACTCTTGATAACTTTTCAAAATCCCTCCGAAATTCACTTTCGGGGGGATTTTTTTATCCGTACTTTTGAGCTTCGTTTGACAATTTTGAACAAGAAATATGGAAATTAAAGGAAAAATCAACCATCTCCTCCCCGTTCAGTCTGGTGTTAGCAAAGCTGGCAACGAGTGGAAAAAACAGGAATTTGTTATTGAAACGCAGGATCAATTCCCGAAGCAAGTGTGTTTTACAGTTTTCGGCGATAAACTGAGCCTGATTGAAGGTCTTCAGCCCGGCATGGATGTTAACGTGTTTTTCGATGTGGAAAGCCGCGAATTCAATGGCCGTTGGTATCACAACATCAACGCGTGGAAAGTTGAAAAAGCAGGTGCGGAAGCAGGATCAGTTCCTCCGCCTTTTTCAGTAGACGACATGCCGCCGGAACCGGCAGAAGGCGACGATTTGCCATTCTAAGATCAAATCAATATAAAAAAGCAAGAGCGGCTCTTTTCGGAACCGCTCTTGTTTTTTTTATGCTTTGCGCGTATGATAATGTTTCCCAAAATACCGATCGAGTAGCAGCAGTCCAATTACCCCTGCTAAAGCCAAAACAAGCACCATCGGAATCTGTTCGAACCATCCTACAAAACTCTGATTAGCACTATCCAGAACCTGCAAATCGGCTTTTGGCAGCTTAGCAAAAATAGTAGCCGAATTACCTGATTGCGCTCCGCTTTCGCCCCACAACAGAAATGTAACGGAAACAAACACCACCAATACAGCGGCAGCAAAAGGCAAAAACCATTTGCCAAAAATCGGCTTGATTTTGGTCAATACCGGTAAGCTGTGAATCTCGTCCATTACCCGTTTCGAAAAATCCACCGGGGCCTTCCGCGGCCGATAGTTTTTCATGATTTCCCGGAATTGTTCTTCTTGCTTATTCATGATTTCCCGTTTTTAAACGCTACTAAAAATACCTTCCTCGTAGCTTTGGTGCAATAAATCGTACATTTTTTTGCGAGCGCGATGAATCTTTACCTTTACATTGCTTTCGCTCAAGCCGGTAATCTGGCTGATTTCTTCCATCTTCTGCTCTTCAAAATAATACAAGGTGATTAAAACCTGCTCCAGCTCAGGAAGCTTTTCCATCGCCTCCTGAAGCAGTTTTTCAACCAACGCCTTGTCCATTTCTATCAGCTGCGCATTCAACTGCGCCTCATCTTTGTCCGTCAGCTGTTGCTCATCCATCGACCGCACTTCCAGCTTCCGCTTGCGAAGAAGCGTAATACAACCGTTGTACGTAATCCGATAGATCCAGGTCGAAAATTTCGACTGCTGCCGGTACGAATTCAAAGAACGATATGCTTTTACAAAGCTGTCCTGGGCCATTTCTTCAGCATCTTCTTCATTCCGAAGCAACTTAAATGCCAAGCCATAGACCATGTCCTGGTAGCGATCGACCAAATACGAGAAAGATGCCACATCTCCCTCCAACACCTTTGTTATATAATATTCGTCCGGTTGACTCATACATGCGTTATGACGCCGAATTAATGAGTTGGTTACAGAATATTTAAAAATAAAAAAATGAAATGAGTTTGTAACCGAAAAGGCAGAACGGCGTCATAAGGTCGGAATTCGAAATTAATAACAATTAAAAATAAGAAGTCATGTTAGCAGGTATTTTAATCCCATTAAGCTTTTTCGCATTGGTATTTGGTCTGATGTATATGTATTGGACAACGCGTCACAAAGAACGCTTAACCATGCTTGAAAAAGGTGCCGACCCGAGTTTATTCCGTGCAAAAATGCCAAACACCATGTTCTTTACATTGAAACTTGGTTTACTTTTTATCGGTGTAGCACTCGGTGTCCTGTTCGGAAGTATTCTGGAAGCAAACACGAACCTGGATGAAGGAGCGGCCTATGTCTCTATGATCTTCCTCTTTGGAGGTATCGGATTGGTGGTCGGTTACATTTTCCAGTCGAAGAAAACAGAATAAGCAACAACGAAATCCTTTCTTGCGTCAGGAGAAGGAAAAAGCAGCATCAGATCGATGCTGCTTTTTTTTGTGCGCCCTCCTAAACGACCTATCAGAAAACGCAACTTTGAGCAGTTCTATTCAGAAAATCAAAAACATTTTTTCGACAGGCTTGTTTTAAAATTTAAGCATACTTAAAAATAAACTTACTCTACTGATATGAGCTCCATTGCAAGCGAAAATTTCATCAAAGCAATTTATAAATTCGAGCAGGGCGAAGGCTTCGACACCCGCCCGGGTTCCATTGCCAAAGAATTGGGCATAACCAACGCCGCCGCAACTGATATGGCACGAAAACTTGCCGACAAGAAGCTGATTGATTACGAAAAATACAAAGCGCTAAAACTGACGACCAATGGCGAAAAGCTAGCTCTGAATATAGTGCGCAAACATCGTTTGTGGGAAACATTTCTCCATCAGGTATTTGGCATGACGATGCACGAAATACATCGCGAAGCAGAACTACTGGAACACCTCACGTCTGACTTTTTAGCAGACAAAATCAGCCTGTTCTTGGGACACCCTACGACTGATCCTCATGGAGATCCGATTCCGGACGTTGAAGGAATGTTACCTATTGCCGACAACGCCTTCATCCTCTCGACTGCTGAAGACGGGAAAGAATATCAAATAAGTCGGTTAGCCGGCTCCGATAAAGAGTTTTTCGACTTCTGTCACTCAAATGAGCTAGCTGTTGGCGCCACCATCAAAGTGAACCGGCAATACCCCAAAAACCGGATGACCGAAATTGAAATCAACGGGACCAAATTGCTGCTCAATGCAGAACTAACGAACACTATTTATATCAAAGAATTGATCGAAGAGTGATAAATTACATTCGCTACTCGCTAGACAAATAAGAAAATAGAGAAGCTTAAAATATGAAAACACTAATCGTTTTAATTATAAAAGCCAGCTGGATGATTTTGATTGCGCTTGCGCTGATCGGATTACTGGCCTGGATTTTTTGGCCTAAAAAAGGTTTAATTGCTTTCATCTCGAAACGCAAGCTGAACGACGAGCGCGTATTACTGGAAGACGCACTAAAGTACCTTTTCGAATGTGAGTACCGGAAAAGTAGCTGCGAAATGAACAGCCTGGCAGGCGCACTCAATATCTCGGGCGATCGAGTCAGCAAATTGATTCAGCACCTGCAGGGAATGGGACTGATCAACCTGAATGATAACTTGATTAGCCTGACCGATAGCGGACGATCTTACTCACTTCGGGTTATTCGCGTTCACCGGATCTGGGAGCGCTACCTGGCTGATGAAACCGGAACCGCTCAACCCGACTGGCACGAGAAAGCCTGCGAAATAGAACATTTTGTAACCGATGCCGACACCGAAAAGATAGCGGCTCAGATGGGCAACCCGGTCTTCGACCCGCACGGCGATCCGATACCAACCGCTGAAGGTGAATTGCCCGAGTCAAAAGGAAAATCGCTGAGTACGTTGCAGGAGGGCGAAATTGGCCGGATCATCCACATTGAAGATGAACCACGCAGCATTTACGAGCAACTGGTTGTGCTGGGCTTGTATCCCGGTATGCAGGTTTATGTAACCGACGTGACCGCCGATAAAATCACATTTGCAGCCGACGGTGACGAGTGCACACTCACGCCGCTGTTTGCCACGCACATCACGGTTGAACCGCTATCGAGCAAAACCCGGGTTACACAAAAACAAGACATTCTTTCGGAACTGAAAGTTGGCGAAAAGGCTGAAGTTATTGGAATATCACCAAACTGCCGAGGGCAGCAACGCCGCCGCCTGATGGACATGGGCATTGTACCGGGAAGCCTAATCACAGCGCAAATGATCAGTGCATCCGGCGACCCGATTGGCTATCGAGTGATGGGAACAACCGTTGGCATCAGAAGGCAGCAGGCCGATCTCATTTTCATCAACAAAAACATCAACCATGAATAATCCAACAAATTGCAATAGCTGTCCGGCTCACAACCGGGAAAACCTGGTGAAATTGGGGGTCGACATGACCGAGACCGATTATGTGATCGCCCTGGCCGGCAACCCGAATGTTGGCAAAAGTACGGTTTTCAACAACCTGACCGGCTTGAGGCAACACACAGGGAACTGGCCTGGCAAAACCGTCAGCCGCGCCGAAGGAGCTTTCAGTTTCAACGATAAACGCTACAAAATAGTGGATTTGCCCGGCACCTACTCGCTGCTTTCAACCAGCACCGACGAAGAAGTTGCCCGTAATTTTATCCTGTTCGGACAACCCGATGTGACCCTGATTGTAGTCGATGCCACCCGCCTGGAACGGAATTTAAACCTGGTGCTGCAAATACTGGAAATTACCGACCGCGCTGTACTTTGCCTTAACCTAATGGATGAAGCCAAACGCAACAACGTGGAGATCGATGAACGTGCGTTGTCGCGGGAACTGGGTATTCCAGTCATTCCGGCATCTGCCCGCCGACGGGTTGGCATGAATGAGGTACTGGCAGCGCTAGAGGATGTCGCTACCGGCAAATACGTTTGCAAACCGCATAAAATCAAAAGCCACTCGCCCAAACTCAACCATGCCATCGAAACAGTATCGGCAAAACTAAACGAACAGTTCCCGAACCTCCCCAACCTGAAATGGGTGGCGCTGCGACTGCTTGAAGGCGACAATAGCATTATGGAGGCCGTTCGGAACGGCGAATTGGGCAACTTAAATCCAAACATTTCAACCACAGCAGAAGTCTTAAGTTATGAATAAGCAAACAGCAAACGATCGCGAAGAAATACTTTCGGTAGTCAACAAGGCCCGGTGGGATTTGGGTGTCAATTTTCACGATACGGTTATCGAATCCATTTATGCCGACGCCTCAAAAATCGCCCGAAAAACGGTGCACCAAAAAGGCGACAAAGAAGCCTACAGCCTCGATATAAAAATTGACAAAATTGTGACCAGCCGCTGGCTTGGATTCCCGCTCATGTTCCTGATTTTAGCACTGGTATTCTGGATCACAGTGGCCGGAGCAAACTATCCATCGGGACTTTTGGCCTCGCTGCTGATTGATTACATGCACCCCATTCTGAAAAGCGGTGCAGCAGCAATTCATCTGCCCTGGTGGCTTGATGGCGTATTGATCGACGGCGCTTACCTGGCAATGGCTTGGGTGATCGCTGTGATGTTGCCACCAATGGCTATCTTCTTTCCGCTATTTACACTGATGGAAGATCTGGGCTATTTGCCGCGCGTCGCATTCAACATGGACAACCTATTCCGCCGTGCCGGAGCACATGGCAAACAGGCGCTAACCATGAGCATGGGCTTTGGATGTAACGCCGCGGGCGTTGTTGCAGCCCGGGTGATCGACTCTCCACGCGAACGATTGGTCGCGATCATCACCAACAACTTTTCGCTCTGCAACGGCCGCTGGCCCACGCAGATTCTAATTGCTTCAATTTTCATAGGAGGACTGGTTCCAGCAAGCTTCGCGGGGATTGTTTCTGCCGGTGCAGTTGTTGGAGTCGCCGTATTGGGAATCTTCTTCAGTCTGGTTGTGTCGTGGGGATTGAGTAAATCGGTGTTAAAAGGCGAAGCTTCCGCCTTCAGTCTGGAGCTTCCCCCCTATCGTCCGCCACGCATCTGGCAAACGCTATATACGTCGCTCATCGATCGCACTATTTTTGTACTGTGGCGTGCCATTGTTTTTGCCGTTCCGGCAGGTATTGTCATTTGGGTTGTCGCCAATGTAAAAATTGACGGAATCAGCCTGGCCGAACACTTCATTGATTGGTCCAATCCGTTTGCATTTGTATTCGGGTTGAACGGCGTTATTTTGCTGGCATATATCATTGCCATCCCAGCGAACGAGATTGTTATTCCAACCGTACTGATGCTGACCGTTCTGAGCAGTAAACTTGCCGGTATGGGGTCCGGAACCGGTGTCATGTTCGAACTCGATTCTACTGCCGACACCGCTGCTGTGCTAAAGGCCGGCGGCTGGACGCTGCTAACCGGAATCAACCTGATGCTTTTCAGCTTGCTGCACAACCCCTGTTCAACAACAATTGTGACCATTTACAAAGAAACCAAGAGCCTAAAGTGGACACTGGTATCAACCTTCTTACCAATCGCACTGGGATTGATCGTTTGCTTCTTTACCACTCAAATTTGGTTCCTGCTACAGTAGCTTTTCGGAAAACACGATAAAATGAAAGATGTCGCCCCAACCGGAGCGGCATTTTTTATTTACTTTTCAATTCATCACACCAAAGAAAAGCTGATCCAAACTAATTTCATTCGAGTTGACAGAAACTCCGTCAATTAACAAAAAAGACATCGAAATCTTTTTCTAATTAAAGTAAAACTCTCATTGTCAGCGATGATAATCCCCCAAACCTTAGACTTACAATCTTCCTGTTATTTATGATCACCTAAATACATGATTAAGAAATTATTAACTCCGAATTCTCTTTAAAATAAATACATCTATTGCCTGTTTATCTATTTACATATTCAAATAATCATTTAACAATTATCTCAATAATGAAAAACAGTATTATTCTTTTTAGCTTTTTAATACCCGTATTTTTCGCTTCTTGTTCCAAAGATGATCCGGGCGGTGGCAGTAGCTCGACTGTCGACCTCGGGATAACAGCCAGCGCAGACGCCGATGCGGGAAGTTCAAACGCGTATTCGAACCAAGTCGATATTCAGGTATATTATTGGAATATGCCGGGTGATGCGTCTGTCTACGGTAACTTACGAGATGCGATCGCCTATCTGGATGCCAATCACGACGGACTGACCGACGTATTTATGGCAACCGGCGAGTATTTACTAGAAGGCAACGTGGATTGTATTCTCGCGCTGAATGACGGGAATGGCGATTTTTACAATTCGCGTACTGAGTTCAACGATGATATGCCACCGGCAACACATGCGCGGAAAACGATCTGCGCCGATTTTAACAACGATGGATTGACAGACCTCTTCATTTTCGATCATGGCTACGACGCCTCTCCGTACCCGGGCAACAACTGCAAGCTAATCATCCAGGATTCTGAAGGCTCATTCAGCTGGACAAAAATGAGCGAAACTGGATTCTTCCATGGTGGTGCAGCTGCGGATATCGATAACGACGGCGACCTGGATATCTTCGTTGGCGGACATGACCCGTTTTTCTACATCAACGATGGTAATGCCAATTTCACAGCAGCAACCGATCGATTTGACGACAGTATTGACAAAGTGTTTTCGGCAGAATTGATTGATGTTGACAAAGACGGCTACGTGGATTTATTAGTGGGTGCGCATGAGCAAGATGGCGATGAAACCTCAATCTATTGGGGAAGCAGCACGGGTAGTTATACGAAAAGTAATCGCACGGTTATACCTGAATACACAGGCTACGGAACTGTACTGGATTTTGATGCAGCAGACTTCGACGATGACGGCGACCGCGACCTGGCAGTTAACCGCACGGGCGGCGGTAACAGCAACTTTTATACCGGAAGCATCATTCAATTGCTGAAGAATAATGGAAGCAGAACCTTTACTGATGCCACCAGCCAAATCGATAATCCGGGAGGGTCAGACATCAACTGGTTCCCTTGGGTGCGCGTGCAGGATATCGACAATGACGGCGACATCGACATCTTCCCCGATGATTTGGGCGACAATTTCAAACTGGTAAACGACGGTTCAGGAAACTTTACAAGACAGGTAAAATATTAGTCGATAAGAGACAACAGACGAAGATGGAATTTCAAGCATGATTTTCCATCTTTTTTTTATTACCGTAATTTTTATTAAACAAAAAAGAGGAACACTCTGATGAATGTTCCTCTTTAAGCGGTGCGGACGGGATTCGAACCCGCGACCCCCGGCGTGACAGGCCGATATTCTAACCAGCTGAACTACCGCACCAGTAGTGCTTTTTTCTAATCGATTTGCGGTGCGGACGGGATTCGAACCCGCGACCCCCGGCGTGACAGGCCGATATTCTAACCAGCTGAACTACCGCACCAATTGTGTTTTTTCAATCGATTTTTGAAAGCACCATTTTAAAGAACTTGCCTCGTGAAATCCGTTTCTCAAAAGGCTCTGCAAATATAGAGCTTCTTTTTTTGTCTGCAATACCCTTTGAAAAAAAAATTGCCTAAAAATAACCGACCAATTCTTGAAACGAAAATAACAGTCTTATTTTCAGAGCCAAGCTAAAAACACTTTATTGAATAAAATTTTCAGCGATCAGCTCTTTTTCTCCGCTCCACCTGTAAGCCGTGAGTTTTCCCTTGCGGCTAACGCAGGAATCGAGGCAACAAATATTCGATTTAACGATATTTTCGGCTTCCTTCATACAATAGTGTCCAAAGAAAACGATTGGATCTGACTCCGAATATGGCGCCCGATAAGAGGTAATTTCGTCCGGAATTCGATAAGACGGCAATTCGAAGCGACTCTCGAACGACAATTCGCGGAATGTTTTCCCTTGCGGGTTTTCCCACCAACGGGAACGGAACGAACGGTGAGCACATCCTTCTTTGTCGAAAATGAGTAAATCCTTGGGCAATTGAAAATCGATCCCTTTACAGGTTTCCCAAAATGCCTTGGAAAGCGGACTGCCGTTTTTGGCAATCGCTTTTAACTGTTTTTTCTTCAACTTGGGCTCCGTCAAAGTTTCTTTCAGCAATTGTATGTTTTCGTCCTGCCAACAGGCGTGAACCACACGTATTCCGTCCAGTTCCAAAAACAGAGGCAAGGTGCGCATCCAGTCAATATGATCGCGCCACAGTTCGCGCTCACCTTTAAATTCGGCTAAAGTAGGGTTCAAATCCAGCCTCAGGCGTGACCACTTTTTGCTGATATGCTGCCCTTGCTTGTCGAGCAAAGTATAGAAAAGCGCATTGACTTCGTGATTCCCTAAAATAGCAAACGCGGCATCATTCTCCACCATTTTGCGGACAATGCTTATTGTGCGTTTGATTGATGGCCCCCGATTAATAAAATCGCCGACAAAAATCACCTTCCTCGATGGGTGGCTGAAATATCCTTTATTTGCCACATAGCCCATTTGGTTGAGCAATTCTTCCAGCATATCGGCTTGGCCGTGTATATCTCCGATAATATCGTACATAACGAAAAAAGCCCGGTTTTTGCCGGGCAATTTATTACTTTTTTTAGGAAATGCAATCTTTAACTGAATTGTAATAATTCAATTTTAACGAGTCAGATTCGCTTCAATAAACTGACCCAGTTTCATGTATTTCTCGTAAATAACCTGATACTTTGCAGCGTTCTCCGGAATTGGATGGTATTCAGTCTCGAAACCGCCACCCATTTTTTCCTGTGCTTCGTGCGTGGTTGCATACACTCCGGCAACAACAGCCGCAGCCATTGCAGAACCCAAAGCACAAGCCTGCTCTGAACGGGCCACTTTAATCGGCATGTTCAACACATCGCAAACGATCTGCATCACCAGCTTCGATTTTTTAGCCACACCGCCCAAGGCAATTACTCCTTTAATCGGTACGCCTTGCTCGATGAAACGGTCAACAATCGCTTTCGATCCGAATGCTGTTGCTTCAACCAACGAACGGAAAATACGGGGTGCATCAGTTCCCAGGTTCAAACCGGCAATTGCACCTTTCAGGTTTTGATTGGCATCCGGCGTACGGCGACCGTTCATCCAGTCAATGGCCAACACACCTTTTTCGTCGATTGGCAACGCTTCGGCAGCCTTGGCCAATTCCATGATCATTTTGTCCGAAAGTTCATCAAGCAGTTTAGCACGAGTTGCTTCGTCAACCAATTCAGTTTGACCAATGATTTGCTGTGCCGGCCACATCAATACTTTTTTGAACCAGGCATAAATATCGCCGAATGCAGATTGACCAGCTTCCATTCCGAGCATGCCCGGAACAACCGATCCGTCAACCTGTCCGCAAATACCGGCAATCAGCTTATCTCCTACTTCTTCGGTCGGTGCAACCAACATGTCGCAAGTTGATGTTCCCATCACTTTACTCAGGTAATAAGGCTCAATTTGAGCACCAACAGCACCCAAGTGCGCATCGAAGGCACCAACACCAACCACAACGTCGGTTGACAAGCCCAATTTTTCAGCCCATTCCGGTGTTAGTTTACCAACGGCAACATCGCAAGTGTAAGTTTCTTTAAACATGCGGTCGCGCAGGCCACTTAGAATTGGATCCAGTGCTACCAAAAATTCTTCAGTTGGCAAACCACCGAATGCTTCGTGCCACATCGCTTTGTGACCGGCAGCACAACGGCTACGTTTCAAAATCTGCGGACGAGTCGTACCTGTCAATACAGCCGGAATCCAGTCGCAGTGCTCTACCCATGAATTGGCAGCTCGCAAAACGCCTGCATCAGCACGCGATACATGTAAAATTTTCGACCAGAACCATTCTGAAGAATAGATTCCACCTTCGTATTTTGTGAAGTCAATCTCCCATTTCTTCGCCAGTTCGTTGATTTGGTCAGCTTCTTTTACTGCCGTGTGGTCTTTCCACAAAACGAACATCGCATTCGGGTTTTCCTCGAAACCGGGCGTCAATGCCAATGGTGTTCCTTTTTCGTCAACAGCAACAGGTGTTGAACCGGTTGTGTCGATAGAAATACCTACTACATTTTCAGCGACACCGGCAGGAGCTTGCTTTAACGCTTCAACAACGGTATATTCCAAACCTTCCAGGTAATCCAGCGGGTGCTGACGGAATTGGTTTTCGTGAGGAACACAGTACATTCCTTTTGCCCAACGGGGGTAAGGGAAAACCACGCTGGCGATTTCTTCTCCGGTTGCAACGTCTACAATCAACGAACGTACCGAATCAGAACCATAATCTAGTCCAATAGTATATTTAGCTTGGGTCATGTTAATTTCGTTTTTTTCAGTTTTTATTTTTGGCCATAATAGGCATTCGCGCCATGTTTGCGCAGGAAGTGTTTATCCAGCAACAACTGATCCATTTCGGTGTCCGGATTCAGTTGGAAAGAACGGAAAGTCATTTTCGCTACTTCTTCCAACACCACCGCATTATGAACGGCATTGTGTGCATCGGTACCCCACGAGAACGGAGCGTGATTATTCACCAACACACCCGGCACATAATCCGGATTGATATTTTGCGACTGGAAACACTCAACAATTACATTACCGGTTTCCAATTCGTAAGCGGTTTTAATTTCTTCGGCAGTCATTTTGCGGGTACAGGGAACTGTTCCGTAAAAATAGTCTGCATGAGTTGTACCTACTGCCGGGATTGATTTACCAGCCTGTGCCCAGCTTGTTGCCCATTCTGAGTGCGTGTGAACCACACCGCCGATATTCGGGAAATTCTTGTAAAGCACAAGGTGTGTAGCGGTATCTGAAGAAGGTTTGTATTTGCCTTCAACAACATTACCTTCCAGGTCAACAACAACCATATCTTCGGGGCTCATACCGTCGTACGAAACACCACTGGGTTTAATGACAACCAAACCCGACTCGCGGTCGATTGCACTCACATTACCCCAGGTAAAAATCACCAGGCCATGATCAACCAAATCCAGGTTAGCCTGGCAAACCTCTTCTTTTAATTTTTCTAACATCTTTTCTTCTTTTAAAATTTGAGACAGAAATCAACTACATCTGAACCAACTTTACTGCACCACCAGTTTGAATTCAAATCAGAAAATGAACCGGACGCCCAGACGGACGCCCGGTTTTCTGTCCTTATTGAAAATAGTTACTCATGATTCTTAGTTCCGGTTTCGATTACCAGAAATAAATATAGAAGACAACAGTAATACCAATAATAATCAGGGAGTGAACAACATCCCATTTGTTCCAGCTTGCGCGGGTTGCTGCTTTGTCTTCAGCTGAAGCCGAAGCGAAGGTCAAGCCTTTCAGCTGTTCTGCCGGAGCTGGTTTGGTAAATTTACTTACCACCATCACGACAATCATACTGAACACCAACATACCTCCTGAGAAGAACAACCAGTTCACATCGTAGAACAAGGTATAGAAGAAATTATTTACACCCTTTTCAGCTGCCCAAAGTTTCACATCGGTGTAGCCAGCGTTGCCTGCCATTGATGAATACAACACTTTTGCGCCCAGGCGAAGTACACCAATAATGAAACCGGCGATCATACCCCACATACCACCTTTAGGCGTTGGTTTTGACGACAGGATACCCAGCAGGAAGGCCGCTGCAATACCCGGTGCCAGCACCGACTGAACGTCTTGCAAGTAAGTGTAAAGTACATCACCAATGCTACGCATAATCGGAATCCAAAGAATACCCAGGATCACGATAACAACCGTTGCAACACGACCTACACGAAGCAATTTGGATTCGCTTGTATTTGGACGATACTTTTTATAGAAGTCGATGGTAAACAACATCGCTGATGAGTTGAACAATGAAGCCAACGAGCTCATCAAAGCAGCCAGGATACCACAAACCACCAAACCTTTCACACCGGCAGGCAACAGTTTCGCAACCATGGTTGGGAAAGCCGCATCAGCATTTGGCGTTCCGTTATCCATCATTGGCAAGAAGCTACCAGTTTTTTGGTGTAAGGCGAAAGCGATCATACCCGGGATCAGGAATAGGAATACAGGAGTCAGTTTCAGGTAAGCGCCGAAGATCGTACCACGACGAGCTTCCTTTTCATCCTTTCCTGAAAGTACACGTTGCACGATGAACTGGTCGGTACACCAGTACCAGAAACCAATTACCGCCGAACCGATAAATACTCCTAACCAAGGGAAGTCTGAGTCGCGGTTACTGCGAATCAGGTTGGTCATCGTATCGCCGTAATCGTTCACCGGAGTAGCGCTACAAATCCGCATCATTTCATCCCAGCCTCCCAATTCTCTCAAACCAAGAACAACGATGATGATGGAACCGAGCAACAAGATCGGTGTTTGCAAAACAGAGGTGTAAAGAACGGATTTCATACCACCGATTACCGTGTAAACAGCGGTCAACAGTACCAGGCCGATGGCCGAGATCCAGAAGAAATCGATTCCCCACATCGTGTCGATACCGAACACCTGTTGGAATACCAAACCACCAGCATAAACCGTTACAGCAACTTTAGTCAGCACGTAGCTAATCAACGAAATCATCGACAAAATTGTACGCGACTCTTTGTTGTAGCGACGTTCAAGGAATTCGGGCATGGTAGAAACCATGCTTCGGGTATAGAATGGTACGAACACCCAGCCGAGAATCAGGATCATCCATCCCTGGATTTCCCAGTGAGCCATCGCCATACCGCTAGAAGCGCCGGCGCCGGCCAAGCCGATTAAGTGTTCTGATCCAATATTCGATGCAAAAATTGACGCACCGATCGCGATCCATGTAGCGTCGCGTCCAGCCAGGAAGTAGTCACCCGAGGTTTCTTCTTTTTGCATGAAAACCCAGGTAATGATCCCGATCAAAGCCAGTGCGAAGACTCCAATAACGATCCAGTCTAGTAATGCCATTAGTTTTAGTTTTAGTTTATTTTGAATGAATAATTACAGTCCTTTAGCCAGGTGATAGTACAAGTCGTTCCAGCGCAACTCGTTTTTGAACTGAGAGATTGTTGTGTTTTTATCGATCAAAACGAATTCAACGCCAGCCATTTCAGCGAAATCTTCCATGTACTCAACAGTCAAGTCGTAGGAGAAGCTGGTGTGGTGAGTTCCACCCGCCAGGATCCAGGCTGCTGCACCAATTTCGAAGTTTGGTTGCGGAATCCACAAAGCACTTGCTACCGGAAGTTTTGGAAGCAACTTGGTCTCAATACAATCTACTGTGTTTACGATCATGCGGAACCGGTTGCCCATGTCGATGACAGTTGCTGCCACACCGGGACCTGTTTTGCTGGTGAATACCAAACGGGCAGGGTCGTTTTTACCACCGATTCCCAATGGGTGAACTTCCAATTTTGGTTTGTGTTCCGAGATCAACGGACAAACTTCCAACATGTGGGCTTGCAGAATCGCGCTCTTTTCACCGTCGAAGTTCAACGTGTAGTCTTCCAGGAATGAACAACCTTTATAGTCAGGCAACTCCTGGCTCATAAACCACATTTGACGACACAAAGCAGCTGTTTTCCAGTCGCCCTCGGCACCAAAACCATAACCTTCAGCCATCAAACGTTGAGAAGCCAAACCTGGTAATTGGTCAACACCTTCCAAATCGTCGAAGTTAGTTGTGAATGCTTTCGCTCCTTTTTTCTCCAGGAAACGACGCAAACCGATTTCGATACGGGCAGCTTTCACCACTTGCTCGCGGAATTCGCCACCTTCTTTACAGTTGTCAGCCAACTCGTATTCTTGTTCGTAAACTTTCACCAAAGCAGCAACGTCTTCGTCTGATACGTTGTCCTGAACTTTAACCAGGTCGCCAATCGGGCTGTAGTCAACGTGGTAACCGAATACTCTTTCAGCTTCCACTTTATCACCGTCGGTTACGGCCACGTTGTTCATTTGGTCACCGAAACGGATAATCAACATATCGCGAGAATCAGCAAAAGCAGCTGCTACGCGAGCCCAAACAGCGATTTTTTTCACTGTTGCAGCATCTTGCCAGTGACCAACAATTACTTTACGGTTCATACGCATACGCGCCATGATGTGGCCGAATTCACGGTCACCGTGAGCACTTTGGTTCAGGTTCATGAAGTCCATGTCGATTTCGTTCCATGGAATTTCTTTATTGTATTGTGTGTGTAAGTGCAGAATTGGTTTGCGCAACTCCTGCAATCCGTGAATCCACATTTTTGCCGGAGAGAACGTGTGCATCCAGGTGATGATACCGATACAGTTATCAGCGCTGTTTGCTTGTTTACAAATTGTATGAATTTCTTTTGAACCGGTTCCTGTAGGTTTAACCACCACTTTTACCGGGATTTCAGATGATGCATCAAATGCAGCTGCAATTTCTTTTGAATGCGCGGCAACCTGTTCCAATGTTTTAGGGCCGTATAAATGCTGACTACCAGTTACAAACCAAACTTCGTAGTTTTTTAATTCGTTCTTTGCCATTTTCGTATCTGTTAAAATGTTTTTTTGATTAGTATTTATAATTTGATTATTCGATTTAGCTCTTTCTCTCCTTTGTCAGGGCTTTCCTCGTAACTGTAATAGAAAGCTCCCTTCTTCGATTCCGTTGAATCTTTTTTGTTCAGGCGTTTTAACACACCAAGCGACAATACTTTTTTCCGGAAATTACCCGGGTCGAGAGTGCGCTGAAAAATGGCTTCGTACAAGCCGCGCAACTGTGTCAGGGTAAACATATCTGGCAATAATTCAGGGCCCACCAGTTGGTAAGTCGCCTTTTGCTGCAACTTGGCCAAGGCTTTACTGACAATCTCCTCGTGGTCGAAAATCAACTCTGGCTTTTGGTCAAAGGAAAACCAATCGGCACCATATTGATGCACAATTTCTTCGTCGTGATCATCCAAGCGGATCAAAGCGTAATAGGCAATGCTGATTACACGCGCTGACGGTTCACGATCGGGCTGGGTAAAAGCAGCAACCTGCTCCATATAAATCTGGTCCAGACCAGTCGTCCGTTTCAGAATTCGCTCAGCAGCCTGGTCCGAAGATTCGTCCTTTTGAATGAATCCTCCCAACAGCGACCAGTTTCCTTTTGCGGGCTCAAAACTACGGGGGTATAACAGGAGTTTTAGTTCGCCGTCACGGTATCCGAAGATCACACAGTCGACAGCAATATAATGCTGGGGATGCTCCCCATACAATTCGTTTAGCAGTGTTTGGTTATTCAGTTCCATCGGGATCAAAATTATAAAAGTACAAGTTACTTTTATTGAAAATCACCTTTTTTTTTCGACTAAATGTTTTACAACATGAAAAGGCCCTTGAACATATCCGAAGATACTTTCAAGGGCCTTTTTTATATTGAAGAGTATGCTAAGTGTACTTCACCCAGCGTCTAATCTTTCAAGCTTATTCTACCGGAATATCGGTATTTACGTTTTTGCTTCCGATTACCGCATAGTATAACAGGTAGCCCAAACTAATAAAAATAACCCAGTAACTAGCCTGGTAACCTGTAATGTCGGCCATCCATGCTTGCAGGGCGGGCAGGAACGCACCCCCACAAACCAATGTCATGAAAATACCCGAGGCAACAGCCAAGTACTTACCAAGGCCTTCAACGGCAAGGTTGAAAATCCCCCCCCACATAATTGATGTACACAAACCGACCAATACAATAAACATCGCGTTAATCGGCACTTCGTTCAAGCCGAAGCCTAAGGCACCTGAAGCGGCACGTTCGAGCACAGGCAGGTTCACTTTAATTTCAGGCGAAAGGAAAATCGCAGCCAAGATGAAAATCATCCCCACAAAGGAGGTAACTCCCAGCATCATTTTACTGGATACCTTGCTACCAATAGCTGCACCAACCAAGCGGCCAACCAACATCAGCGCCCAATACGTTCCGGCAACGAAACCGGCAATGGTTTTACCCACCAAAGCGCCCGATGGATCATTGGCATCCGACAACCAGAGGTTCAATGTTCCGGCTGTTCCAATTTCTACACCCACGTAAACGAATATTGCTAAGGCTCCCAAAACAAAGTGACGGAACTGCAAGGCACCTTTAATAAGACTGCCAACCGGTTCTTCTGTTTTTTCAGCATGTGGTTCAGGAATAGCAACTGCCAACAAAACGAAGAAAGCCATCGCGAATACAGCCATTGCAATGTACATTACCGGGAATACATCGGTAATTTGAGCACGAGCTGTTTCACCAATCAAGATACCAACGAAAGTTGGCGTAAACGTAGCCATAATTGAGTTGAACGAACCACCCAACTGAATCAGCTGGTTACCTTTATTTCCGCTACCGCCAAGCGTATTCAACATTGGGTTTACCACCATATTCAGCAAACACATTGAAATACCGGCGATGAAGGCACCCAATAAGTATACAGCAAAAGCTGATGTTTCGCTGGCATAGCCCGAAAGGTACTGAACAGCGACCCCAACAAACCCTACTGCGATAGCAATCAGAGCGGTTTTCTTATACCCTACGCGCTGCAGTAGCAATCCACCGGGAATCCCCATAACCGCATAAGCGATAAAGTTCATGGCATTACCCAGCATACCCATGAAGTTTGACACTGCAAACTGCTCTTTCAATACATTACCCATTGGTGCTGCCAGGTTGGTCACAAATGCGATCATACCAAAAAGCAAGATCATCATTGCAATTGGCAGCCCATAATTTTTCTTGTTAGTCATAAACAGATTTAATTTGTTTGGTTTAATATGAAGTTGATAACTCGGTTCAAAGCTCATCCATCTAAACTGATTTGTAACGCCAAATAGTGTCGCTACAACACATTAAAATTTCAAAACGTTTGAGAGTTGCAGGAGAACTATCTCCATCAACCTAATTTGACTTGCGAATTTGCAAAAAAAACACTGGTTACCGTTATGTTAGCCCTAAAAACTTTTAAAAAAAATATCACGTTTTTAGTTTGCTAACGCTTCGCGGCAGCCAGTGTTAGTATCAATTAAAGTTCTAACTTGATAGATCCTTTTGAGCGGATGAACAACTTATGGCAGTTACCTTCACCGTAAACTGATTCCAAAGTTGAAATGTATTCATCCAACAAATCATTCGGCACAAAAGCCTGGATAGTACCGGCAAAACCACCACCGTGTACACGCCATGCACCTTTACCTGCAAGCACTAATTCACTCAATGCCAAGCCCAAAGCAACAGGTTGATATTCAGGCTCTCTGTTCACGTAAATATTTTGATTATACATGTACGAACTGTAGCCCGACTGAATCACCATGCCCAAAAATCCCTGGAAGTTACCGGACTCCAAAGCTTCAACTTGCTTAACCACCCGGGCATTATCGCCCTGGAAGTGAATCGAACGAAGGATGGCGCGGTCGCCCACCTTTTCGCGAATAGCAGGGATGCTTTTTACAACATCTTCCATTGAGGCCGGACGAAGAACTTCATGTCCCAATTCTTTGGCAACAGCC
Organism: Mangrovibacterium diazotrophicum; assembly: GCF_003610535.1. NCBI lineage: Bacteria > Pseudomonadati > Bacteroidota > Bacteroidia > Marinilabiliales > Prolixibacteraceae > Mangrovibacterium > Mangrovibacterium diazotrophicum. The sequence continues at coordinate 440,447 of NZ_RAPN01000002.1, forward strand.
TTCATCTCAGCAGGCAATGAATTATATTCTGCGTCGAGACCACCGTGACTACCACCTGTATTTGTAATTACCAGCGAGTAACCGGTTGTTGCAAAGTCAAAATCCAATGCTTTCACAATCGGATTTGCTTTGTCTTCAAAGTCAATGGTAATGAAACCACCAACAGCACAAGCCGTTTGGTCCATCAATCCACAGAATTTGTGACAAGCGTGTTCTGCTTTTTGACCAATCTTCGCATTATCAACAGGATCCAATTTTCCATCGTTGAATAATTCGCTGAAAATAGCACCAATCAACACTTCGAAAGAAGCAGAAGAACTTAAACCGGAACCTTCCGGTACAGCACCGTGAATAATCGCGTTGAATCCGCCAACTTCGAGTCCCAATTCTTTTAATTCTTTCGCATACACTTTTACCAGGTTGCCCGGAGTTACTGCGAACTCTTTTATTTCAAGATCCGACAAATCCACTTCAAATGGCTTGAAGCCAACCGAGTCGATTCGTACAATGTTGGTTCCGTTTGGAGCAGCCACAGCAATATTATCCAGGTTAACCGCACCTGCCAATACACGACCTAACTGGTGATCGGTATGGTTACCGCCAACTTCGGTACGCCCCGGAGAACTAAATAAGCTAACATCGTCTGATCCGTATGTTGCACTGTATTGCTCCATGTACTTGGCATAGCGATCTGCCATTCCTTTTAAAACGGCTGCATCTTTTCCGTAAAGTTCTTCGAACAGTGGGTTTTGACCACCGTTAATTTTTTCTACTAATGCGCTAATCTTAGTCATAATTCTAGTTTGTTGTATTGTTTTATTGTGGTGTAATGAATGTCTGATAATTCGCGTAGACGGCGGGCGGCTTGCTCAGCAGTGATATCGCGCTGAGGTGTACCCAGCATCTCATAGCCTACCATGAATTTCTTCACTGATGCTGAACGCAACAAAGGCGGATAAAAGTGCATATGCAAATGCCACTCCGGATAATCCTGACCATCGGTTGGAGCCTGGTGCAGGCCGGCAGAGTAAGCAAATGACGTTTCGAACAGGTTATCGTATTTCACCGTCAACTGTTTGTAAATATCAGCCAAACCGGTGCGCTCGTCGTCTGTCAATTGTAAAATATTTTGAACAGCGCGTTTGCTGATAATCATACCTTCAAACGGCCAAACAGCCCAATATGGAACCAAAGCCACGAAGTGTTCATTTTCGGCAACCAGGCGTTCCTTACTTTCCAGCTCAGCTGCGAGATAGTCGCCCAACAACGTGCGGCCGTTTTTCTCGAAGTAGGCTTTTTGCGTCACCGACTCTTTAGCAGGCTCTGCAGGTACCGATGATGAAGACCAAATCTGGCCGTGTGGATGAGGATTGGAACAGCCCATAATCGAACCTTTGTTTTCGAAAATTTGCACGTAGTTGATCATGTTGTTACTACCCAGCTCTTCAAACTCGCGGCACCAAACATCAACAACTCCTCGGATGTCTTCTACTTCCATCTCCGGAACAGTCAGCGCATGGTTTTCGCTAAAGCAAATTACTTTACAAATTCCACTTTCACTCTTCGCCTGAAACAAGCTTCCTTCATCCCTTCCGCCGTCCGGCGTATCAGTTAATAAAGCACTAAAGTCGTTTGTAAATACGAATGTTCCTTTGTAATCGGGGTTCTTGTGTCCTCCTACCCGCTCGTTTCCTGCACACAGATAGCAGGTGGGGTCGTAAGCCGGACGTTCTGCAACAGCAGGCTTCTCAACCTGTCCTTGCCACGGGCGTTTTGCACGATGCGGGGATACTAAAATCCAGTCGTTGGTTAACGGATTTAACCGTCGGTGAGGGTGATCTTCAATATTAAAAGTAGTCATAAATTTAAGCTTTTTACCACTGGTAGGTACTGGTGGGTAAAATTATAAATTAATGGTCTGGCTAAGGGTTCAATATTTATGTTTTAAAACACAAGTGTCTTTAGAGCGACTTCCTTCGAATCAAAGATGCGGGGTTGGAAATCTGTTGCTGACTTTTGTCGGTAATCATTTGTGCCAACGTCTGCCCCATCTGTGCAAAATCGGTTGAAATTGTCGTAATTCCACCAGCAACCACTTCCTTCAACATGGTATCGTTAAACGAAACAATGCCGAGGTCACTGCCCAGTTCCAATTCTTGTTCTGCGGCCAGTTTTACCAATTTCACAAGGTTTCGGTCCGAAGGAACGAAATACGCTTCACCCTTTTTAATAGTTCGGTTGAGCAAGCTTCTCAAAATCTCAAAGGGAATAGAACGCTGTTCACAGAATTTCTGAAAACCGAGCATGCGCCCTTCCGGCTCCTTCCCTCCCGGGAAAATCATGATCAATTTTTCGTATTTCCGAAGCATCTCTTCACTATCGGAAAGTGCCTTGTAAATATCCTGCTCAAAATCCTGGTACACGACCGGGTATTTCGCCAAATCGTCTTTCAAACGGTCGAGAATATAAACCTTATCTTCCGGCAAGGCAGCCAGTGTATCAGCTGTAAAATCGAAGGTCGCCGGCATAATCACGTACGAAGTGTATCGCCCTACGCTGGCCGAAATCAAATCTTTAAAAACCTGGAAATTGAAATGGTGAAAGTAAATATCAACTGTTGTTTTATCATCCAACGCGTTCAAGAATGCGGTGTACAGGTCTTCCTTAAACGCATTCAGCTCGTCAAACAGAACGAATATGCGTTCGTTCACATTCACATCAACACTATTTACGTAGTATCCTTTTCCGGGAATTGAACTGATGATTCCTTTCGCTTTCAGTTCGTTGAATGCAACCATCACGGTGTCGCGCGACAATTCAAATTCGGAACAAATCTGGTTAAGTGAAGGAATTTTGTCGCCGACTTTCAGTTCGCCGGTAGAAATAGCCTGGTAGATGGAATTTATAATTTGACGGTATTTGGGAACACCAAGAGAATCGTCGATCTGGATGTTTTTCACAAGTTGTTCAATTAGTTCGTTCAACAATCAAAAATAGAAAAATTCCACAGAACTTAGCAACCAGTACCTACCAGTACGAAGGAATATTTCCTATATTTGTGATCAAACTTAAAAAAATCGCTAAAACAGGTTGCTGCTTCGGCTATTCTGAAACGGCAGCAAAGTTGCAAACAAAACGATATTATGAAAATAACCAGTAAAGCATTCGGAAAAACCAAAGACGGCCAGGATGTTACTCTCTTCACCCTGGAAAATGACAATCAAGTAACAATCAATATCAGCAATTACGGCGGCTTAATTACGTCGATTTACGCGCCGGACAAGGATGGTAACATCGCCAACATTGTCTGCGGATTCGACAAATTAGACGACTACCTGAGTGAAGCCTACCTGGGCAGCTATCCTTATTTCGGCTGTATCATCGGACGCTTCGGCAACCGTATCGCTAATGGGAAATACACAGTTGAGGGTGTTGAGTACACCGGCGCGATTAACAACGGCCCCAACCACCTGCACGGAGGTTTGATTGGCTTCGACCGCAAAGTATGGGATGCCGAAATCGTGGAAATTCCGGGAAAAATTGGTGTAAAAATAAGCTACTTAAGTGCCGACGGCGAAGAAGGCTATCCGGGTAATCTGAAAGTGAGCTGCACCTACACGCTCGACAACGAAAACAAACTGGAATTGGCTTACGAAGCTGAAACAGACAAAACAACGATCGTCAATTTGACCAACCACAGCTATTTCAACCTGACAGCAGGTAAAGAGAATGTGCTGAATCACAGTTTGGAATTGGCAGCGCCGAAATATACAGAGGCCGTTGAAATGATTCCTACCGGAAATATTGTTTCGGTTGAAGGAACGGTTTTCGATTTCATCAAAACCAAAAAACTGGGTAAAGACATTGCCGGTTTGGCTGATGGCTACGACCTGAACTACGTTTTGGATAACGATGAAGGCAAGCTGGTTTATGCAGGTTGTTTATCGGAAGACGCATCGGGCCGCACCGTAAAAGTATACACCACCCAACCTGGTATTCAATTGTACACTGGTTACTGGATTCCGGAGTTGACTATCGATGGCGTGAAGAAATTCGGCAGCTACTCGGGTGTCGCGCTGGAAACGCAACACTATCCGGATTCTCCAAATCATGCCAATTTCCCAACGACAGAGTTAAAACCGGGTGAGAAATTAACCGAAAATACAATTTACCAGTTCGGAACTTTATAACGATAGAACATCATATTTCAATGTAAAAGAGGCTTAACAGGCCTCTTTTTTGTGCTACGTAACAGAGATCGCAGGGTATTGGCTAAAATTTTTATTTTTGCTGCCGACTTATCCAAACGCATGATCCGATGAAAACTATCGTAGAATTATTTGAAACCAGCGTCGCCAAATACCCTAACAACGTTTATTTGTGGGAAAAGAAAGGCAGCGAATTTGCTGGACTGACTTATAAAGAAACCCACCTAAAGGTATTGCAATTTGCAGCAGGCCTAATTGATTTGGGAGTAAAAAAAGGAGACCGAATTGGCTTGATTTCCGAAGGCCGCAACCAGTGGATCATCAGCGAGCTGGGTATTTTGTACGCCGGAGCGATCAATGTTCCGCTATCGGTAAAGCTGGATGCAAAAACCGAGATCAAATTCAGGCTGCAGCATTCAGGCTGTCGGTTCGTTGTGGTATCGGCGGGGCAAGCACCCAAGATTGAAGAAATCCGGAAAGAGCTGCCTCAACTCGAAGGAGTTATTCACCTGGATGAAAAAGAGGAACCGCTCCCCAACGACATTTATTTCTGCGACCTGATGCAGCAAGGCAAAACGTTATTGCACAATAACCGCCAGCAGGTTGAGCAATCGTATAAAGCGATTGAGCCAAACGACCTCGCCAATATTTCCTATACATCGGGAACGACAGCCGACCCGAAAGGGATCATGCTTTCGCACCTGAACTACGCGGCAAACGTGATTCAATCGAGCACCCTGATGGACATCACTCCCGACTGGAAAACGCTGGCATTTCTGCCCTGGGACCACGCTTTTGCACACACTGCCTGCCTTTATTGCTTTATGTATTTTGGGGCAAGTGTGGCATCGCTTGAGGTTGGTTCAACACCAATGGAAACGCTGAAAAACATTCCGAAGAATATTAAAGAAATTAAGCCGCGCGTGTTGATGAGCGTTCCGGCCATTGCCAAAAACTTCCGGAAAGGTATCGAGTCTAATATTCGGCAAAAAGGGCCGAAAGCGGAAAAGCTTTTCAACCATGCCTTGAAAATTGCCTACAAATACAACGGCAACGGGTTCAACCGCGGAAAAGGCACACGTTTCATTTACAAACCGCTGGTGGCTTTGTATGATAAAATCTTGTTCTCGAAAATCCGTGAAGGATTTGGTGGTGAGTTGAAGTTATTCATTGGTGGCGGCGCTTTGCTCGACATCGAGTTGCAACGTTTCTTCTTCGCGATCGGCATTCCGATGTGCCAGGGCTACGGACTGTCTGAAGCAGCCCCGGTGATATCATCCAACGCACTGCATGCCATTAAAATGGGTTCATCCGGACGATTGGTGAAATACATGGAGCTAAAAATCGTAGATGCCGATGGCAAGGAAATGCCAACCGGAGAGAAAGGCGAAATCATCGTTAAGGGTGACAATGTGATGCTTGGATACTGGCAAAACCCGACTGCTACAGCCGATACGCTGCGCGATGGCTGGCTGCACACCGGCGACATGGGCTACCTGGACAAAGATGGATTTTTGTATGTGCTGGGCCGCTTTAAAAGCTTGCTGATTGGTCATGATGGTGAAAAATACAGCCCTGAAGGCATCGAAGAAGCCATTGTTGAGCAATCGCCGTTGATTGAGCAGTGCATGCTTCACAATAACCAGGATCCTTACACCTGCGGAATGATCGTTCCGAACATTGCAGCAATCAACCGGGAATTAAGTGGTAAAGGAATTAAAGCGGGAACCGATGAGGCAGTCGACGAAGCTTTGCGACTGATCCAAGCAGAGGTGGATAAATATAAAAAGGGTGGTGAGTTTGCGAACTCGTTTCCAGAACGCTGGCTGCCGGCAACAATTGCTGTTTTGCCCGAGGCATTTACCGAACAAAATCATTTGTTGAACTCAACGATGAAAATGGTACGGGGAAAAATCAATGAGCGATTTGCCGATGAACTTGCTTTTCTTTACACTGCCGAGGCAAAAAATATTGTGAACGAGCAAAACCGGCAAGCGATGAAACAGTGGTTTGACTAATAAATCTCTTAGTATATAGAAATCAGGGAAAGGTGGGAAAGCAATTGCTTTTCTGCCTTTTCTACTTTAAAAGGCAACTTTAGTCCAAAAAAAATGACTCTGTTCGAGTCGGTTAATAACTTGGCTGAGGTACAATCCCCCACGCCCGCTTAATTTGAAACAACAAGCAAAAGTGCTTTTGTTTCAAATTTTCAATTCTGTTTTTTGCGCACTAGCACGCTTCACTTTGCGGCAAGTCCCGCGCAATGGTTCTGGTCAGGTAAGGTTTTACCAGGTCTTTGGTCAAACCGTTCGTCACTAAAACCGATTCAATACCAATAGAGCGAATATCTTCGACATTCCGGTACTCATCATCAAAGAATACAATATCATTCTTTGCTACTTTCAATTCTTTCATGATACGGTCAAAATGAGTCAATTTCGAACCAGGATAGATTTCACGGGCATCAAAGAAATGATCAATTTCAAACATGTGTAACAACTGTTTGGCAATTGTAGGCGCATTGGTCCGCGATGCAATCGCAATCATGTGACCTTCTGCTTTCAGTTCCGATAAAATTTCTTTTACCTCCGGATACAGGTAAATCCATCTGTTTTCCTGATCCTTTAATTTACCTTCTTTCCATGCAAAAGGTGGATGGGTGCTGTCGCACCAGGTACCACCTGCATTCCAGATTGTAAAGTCCAAATCAAATACAAATAGTTTCATAATCTTTAAATTTATTCATTGCAAAAATGGCTATCAGGCGCCAACCTCAGCATTCCTTCGTTCAACCATTTTATACCAATAAAGCAATTATTTGAATAATGTTTACAGGACACAAGTCATATCCGGCGGAATTAGCTATTACTTCATGTTCCGTTAATAAAAAAGAAATAATACCACCAAAATGTAATATTCGCTTAAAACGTAAAAAGGGCAGCCGTAACGACTACCCTTTTACTATTCATTATTAAACTTTGAAAGCTTTACTAAAAAGCCCTTCAAAATGTCAAAGACTTCTAATTACACCAAATCGGTAATTGGTTTGTATTTCGGCACCAGGCTCTTCATAACAACCCAACCAATCAGGTAAGCCACCGCACATACTCCGAAGATGATGAAATACCCGGCTTCGATACCTTTGTATCCCAGGAAATTCATATTTGTCAAACGGGCATGGTCGAAGAGGATACCAGAACTCAGGTTGATAACAACTGATCCTGCACCACCGGCCAATCCACCAATACCGGTAACGGTTGCAACAGCTGCTTTCGGGAACATATCACTTACAGTAGTGAAGATGTTTGCTGACCATGCCTGGTGAGCAGCACCAGCGATACCGATAATGATTACCGGGAACCAATAGGTCAAGTGTCCGAGCGGTTGTGCAAACACGGCCAACAGCGGGAAGAAAGCAAAAATCAACATCGCTTTCATACGACCTGCATAGGGGTGCATTCCTTTACTGTCAACAAAGTAAGTTGGTAACCAACCACCAATAATTGAAAGAAGCGTGATAGCGTACAACACGAACAGAGCTAACTGAGCTGCCGGATCTGATGATTCCATTCCGTAAACCGAGCTCAAATAAGCCGGAGTCCAGAACAGGTAGAACCACCAAACACCATCGGTCATAAATTTACCAAAAGCGAACGCCCATGTTTGTTTATATTTAAACAATTTAGCCATGCTCATTTTCTTTCCTCTGGCTGCCATTTCCTCATCACTTTTTGCTGCGTTCTCATCGTGATCCTGTCCAATGTAATCCAACTCAGCTTTATTCACTTTAGGGTTTTTGTCCGGCTTCATATAACCAAACTGCCACCAGCCCATCCACAGGAACCCAAGAGCGCCAATCAGGATAAAAGCGGCTTCCCATCCAAAGTGTTTCGCTAGCAACGGAATCGTAACCGGAGCTGCCAACGCACCGACCGTCGCTCCTGCGTTGAAGATCGAGGTTGCATAAGCACGGTCTTTTTTCGGGAAATATTCAGCAGTGGTTTTAATAGCTGCAGGGAAGTTACCGGCCTCACCGATCGCCAATACCAGACGCGCAAAAATGAACAATACAACGCTCACATTCAGTACGCGAGCAACATCTTGCACCTGAGCGATATGGTGTCTGGCTTGTTCAAAGCCAACGAACCAATGCCCGGTAAGAATACCAGAAGTTGCAATACCGCAAAAAGCATGCAGTACAGCACCAATTGACCAAATTGCAATGGCCCACATATATCCTTTTTTCGTATCCAACCAGTCGACAAAACGACCGGCAAATAGAAGGCTTACGGCATAAAAAGCGGAGAACCATGCGGTGATTATACCATAATCGGTGTCAGTCCAGTGGAATTCCGGAGCGATAAAATCTTTCCAGGTTAGTGAAAGCACCTGACGGTCGAGGTAGTTTACGGTTGTTGCCATAAACAACATCGCCACAATCGTCCATCGGTACTTGGACATTTTCTCTGTAACTTGATTAATAGACATAGTAAATTTATTTATTAGGTTTAATTGTTTATTGGATCGAAAATTAGCGAAGCTTTGCCGCAATCGCTAATGCTTCAGCACATTTATTGGTAATAAATGCCCAATCTTTTTTCGCCAATACGTCTGCAGGGAATAATTGAGATCCCATACCAACGCAATGTACACCTGCTTTGAACCATCCGCTCATGTTTGCTTCGTCCGGAGAAACACCACCGGTAGGCATAATGCATGCGTAAGGCATCGGTCCTTTTACTGCTTTCACGAAATCAGGTCCGCCAACAGAAGAACCAGGGAATACTTTCACAACTTCGCAACCCAATTCGTGTGCACGAACAACTTCGGTAACTGAACCGCAACCAGGGCTCCAAGCCACTTTGCGTTTGTTACAGATACGAGCCATTTCTTCGTCAACGATTGGTGCTACGATGAAGTCGGCACCCAACTGGATGTAAAGTGCAGTTGTTGGTCCGTCGATGATTGAACCAACACCCATCATCATTTCCGGGCATTCAACAGCAGTCCATTTCACTAAAGCAGTAAATACTTCGTGTGCAAAATCACCACGGTTGGTGAATTCGAAAACACGAATACCGCCATCATAACAGGCTTTTACTACTGATTTACAAACTTCAATATCTTTATGGTAGAACACTGGAACAACGCCAGTTTCTTTCATTTTAATTGCTACTTCAATTCTGGAAAAACGAGCCATAACTAATGCTTAAAAAATAATTAAAAACTATATGTATAAAAACTCAAAAAACCCCCTCCTCACGGAGGGGGTTGATAAATCTATCGGGATACACGCCCTGAAGCGTCTCCACCCATTAATTTTTCAACTTCTGCCACAGTCACACGGTTGTAGTCACCGTAGATTGTATGTTTCAGACATGAAGCGGCTACAGCAAAGTTCAATGCTTTTTGATCGTCTTCGGTGTAAGTTAACAAACCGTAGATCAAACCACCCATGAAAGAGTCACCACCACCTACACGGTCAACGATGTGTGTAATTTGGTATTGTGGAGATTCATATAGTTTTTCGCCATCAAAAAGAACACCAGCCCAGCTGTTGTGGTTAGCGTTAACTGATCCACGCAACGTTGTGATTACTTTTTTCACACGCGGGAATTTAGCCATGATCTTTTTAGATACTGATTCGTAAGCAGCACCTTCAACATGACCACCAGTTACATCAACACCATCAGGGTGGATATCCAAAGCCATTGCAGCGTCTTCTTCGTTACCTAAAACAATGTCAGTTCCGGCAACCAAAGCAGGCATAATTTCGCCACAAGCTTTACCATATTTCCAAAGGTTTTTGCGGTAGTTCAAGTCACATGAAACAGTAACTCCCATTTCGTTAGCAACCTGAATCGCTTCCAAACAAGCGTCAGCTGCACTTTGCGAAATAGCAGGAGTAATACCTGTCCAGTGAAACCATTTTGCATCTTTGAATACTTCTTTCCAGTTTACCATACCCGGCTTAATTTCAGCAATTGCTGAGTGAGCACGGTCGTAAACCACTTTTGAAGCACGGCTAACAGCACCTGTTTCGAGGAAGTAGATACCTAAACGGTCGCCACCCCAGATGATGTTGTCTGTACCAACGCCATACTTGCGAACGTCCATGCGGCAAGCTTCGCCGATGTCGTTTTTAGGCAGACGAGTTACAAAATCAACAGGAATACCATAGTTGGCCAAAGATACCGCTACGTTGGCTTCACCACCACCATAAGTTGCAGTGAACGTGTCGGTTTGTGCAAAACGCAAATAACCAGGAGTTGCTAAACGCAACATGATTTCTCCAAATGTAACAACTTTCTTATTCATCTTATTTCAACATTTAATTTTCTTGTGCAATCGATTGCAAAGATACAACTCTTTTTGAATCCTCCAAGAGTTGTGCAATCGATTTCATCTTATTCGGAATGACTAAAAATTAAAGTATTCCTTCGCGTTGTTGAAACATATATTTTCTACCATATTTCCAAGCAGTTCCATGTCGTACGGAATCTCTCCGTTTTCAACATCGGTACCCAAAAGGTCACACAATGTACGACGGAAATATTCGTGACGCGTGTAGGACAAGAAACTACGAGAATCGGTCAACATACCTACGAAACGGCTCAACAATCCTAAGTTTGAAAGCGCGTTCATCTGTTTTGTCATACCGTCTTTTTGGTCAAGGAACCACCAGCCCGATCCGTACTGGATTTTTCCAGGAACTGATCCGTCCTGGAAGTTACCCAACATGGTTGCGTACAATTCGTTGTCGCGTGGGTTCAGATTATACAGAATTGTTTTGGTCAACTTGTTTTCCATATCCAGGCGATCCAGCAATTTTGCCAATGGCGCAGCAACAGGCACATCGCCAATTGAATCGAAACCGGTATCGGGTCCTAATTTTTTGAACAGACGGGTGTTGTTGTTACGCTGAGCACCAATGTGGAACTGTTGAGTCCAGCCACGTTTGTGATCCATTACACCAAACTCGTACAACATGCACGACTGGAATTTCAGGATTTCTTCAGCAGTCAACTTGGCACCACCACGAATTTTCACAAAGATTGCTTCAATTTCTTCAGCGGTGTAGTCCTCTGCAAAAGCGGTGTCCAAACCGTGGTCTGACAGACGACAACCGTTTTCGTGGAAGAACTCGTGACGTTTGTCCAAAGCAGCGATCAGGTCACCGAAGGTTTTGATGTCCGTTCCGGCAGCTTTTTCCAACTGAGCCATGTAGTCGTTGAAGAAAGCAGGATCAGCAACCATCATCGCTTTATCAGGGCGCCAAGCCGGCAAAACCGCCACTTCGAAACCTGACTCTTTGATTTGCTTGTGATATTCCAATGTATCAACCGGGTCGTCAGTTGTACAAATGGTGTTCACATTCGCTTTGCGGATCAAGCCACGCACGCTGTACTCCGGAGTATTCAACAAACGGTTACATTCGTCGTAAATCTCTTTTGCAGTTGCAGGGCTCAACAGTTTCTCGATACCAAAGAATTTCTTCAATTCCAGGTGTGTCCAGTGGTACAATGGGTTTCTCAATGTGTGAGGCACAGTTTCCGCCCATTTTTCAAATTTTTCCCAATCAGTCGCGTCGCCTGTACAAAAGCGTTCGTCAACGCCGTTTGTACGCATCGCTCTCCACTTGTAGTGGTCGCCATACAACCATACTTCAGTTACCGTGTTGAAGCGACGATCTTCTGCGATATCTTTTGGATTAATATGACAGTGATAGTCAAAAATCGGCATTTTTGCCGCGTGTTCGTGATACAATTTCTGAGCAACTTCTGTTTTCAGCAGAAAATTCTCATCCATAAACTTTTTCATCTTCCGATCTTTCTTGATTTTTGGTTTTTTATAAATTGAATAACCGTTTTAGGTGACGGTCATAAATGTTTTCCTCAACACAGCCCCCAACCACATCAGCATATTTCTCAAGCAAGCCAATATAAGTTTCGCCCAATTCAGCAGCTACTTTATAGCCAACATGAATCAACTGACGGAAATTCGGGTTGTAATCCGGATGTCCCGGGATGTGACGCAGCGTGTTGGCAAATTTTTCTCCGCTCCAACCGGATACTTCCTCTACCGTTGGCAGTTTGCTGTCGTCAATATCAATTACATCAGCGTAAGGAGCACAAAGTTCTTCTTTACGTCCCAGTGCTTTCGCGTACACTTCTTTAGCCACAACCAGCGCATCATCTCCGGCAATTGCCAAACCAATAACCTCTTCCAACCAGGTTGTACCCGCAGTTTTAATGTGAAGGCCTTTGTCGTGCTTTTTCAGAATTTCGGCCATAATCGGGTAAATCGTGAACTTGTCGCTACCCGAGTGCACACTCAATTTCAAGCTATCCGGCAACCCGAAGTGTTTCACGGCGTAATCAATTACCATCAAGTCATCTTCAAACTCTTTGGCAAACTGAACTGTGTCGCCCACGTAGTCAACACCTTTATTAAATCGACCTGTGAATTTTGGCGCAAATGTTTGAGCAGGAATACCCTGATCAGCGATCATCTTCAAAATAAAGAACATATCCACCGGTGTTTGAGGAGATTCAACCTCGTCCATGGATACTTCTGTAATAAAATTATCTTTCCCCTTAACGGACTCGATATGACTATAAATTTTACCGGCTTCTTTAACAGCTGCAAGGAATTTTCCGGCAACCTCTTTCAATAAGTCTTCGGTAATCACAATCGGTTCAGCAATGCCGTCAACAACGACTTTGTCTCCTAATGCTTTACATGACTTAATAAAAGCAGCTACCTCTTCATCCGGCGATGGGTTACCAATATACATGGCAACGTCCAACGTGAAAAATTCAGCAACATCAATAAAACGGTCAACGTTTGTCAGGTTGATGTGATCGGCGTCCACGCAATATTGTCCGGTCCATCCAAGCGCCTTTACAGCAGCATCTGCCTCCTGACGGGTTTCAATAGGTTCCGAGTGGATCGTGTTGTGCTCACGGTTCGATTTATTCCAAACCGGAGTAACTTCAATGCCTTGCGCATTGGCTTTCATAAGAGCTCTAAGCTGAGCTTCACCTTGATGACTAAAGCGATCTCCAACCCCGAAACTGTACTTTCCTATTTTCATAACCGAATAAATTTAATGTTTGATTTTCATTAATTACAACACCGTGTTTGAACCACCGTGTTCGCACACGAAAATAGAACTTATAATCATAGAAAGCAATTAATAATTCTTAATTTCCCCAAAAGATGTTTTAAAATATATTTTCCGTGTACGAACACGACAAACGAAATTTTTACGTAGCTTTGCTTTATCTGAAATTTATTTTAACCGTTTAAAGTACCCAGCCATCAAACCGTCAAAACGAATACGAATTAAGGACATCGCCGAAAAAGCGAATGTTTCGATCGGGACAGTGGACCGTGTGATCCACAACAGAGGAGAAGTAAATCCCGAAACACGGGCTAAAATATTAAAAATACTCGAAGAGCTCGATTATCGTCCGAACATTTTAGCAAGCACCCTGGCTTCTAAGAAAACACATACTTTTGCTGTTTTGCTCCCCGAGGTCCCCTACTCCGAAGCTTATTGGAGTAAACCACTGCAAGGTGTGCGCGACGCTTCAGCTGAGCTACAGCAATATGGCGTGGTTGTGGACTTGTATCAATTCTCACAGTCTGACCCACTCTCGTTTCAGGAGAAAGCCAAACAAATCGTTGCCGCCAAACCTGAAGGTGTTGTTTTTGCACCTTTCTTCTCGCGCGAAGCAACCGAGTTTATTAATAAACTAAATAGCCACGAAATTCCCTACGTCTTCATCGACTCCAACATGGGGAATTGTAATAAGCTGAGCTTTATCGGTCAGAACTCATTCCAAAGTGGTACCCTGGCCGCCAAACTGTTCGACTTTTCGCTTCCCAAAGAAGCCAGGATATTGGTGATTCACTTCGGTAAAGAACTGGAAAATCAGAACCACCCCAAACAGCGGGAAAAAGGTTTCTACAACTATTTCAAGGAAACAGTACCGAACACCACCAAGAAAATTTACACCATCGAAATTGAAACTCCCGGCGATCAGGATTTCTTTGAGATCATCGACCGTGAAATTGAAAAACTAGGCGGTGTGAACGGAATCTTCGTGACCAACTCGCAGGTTTTCCGCATTGCCGAATACTTGGAATCGCGGGAAATACAGCAAATGAGACTGATCGGGCACGACTTAATCCGCCAAAATGCCGAGTTCCTGAAAACCGGCGTAGTCGATTTCCTGATCTGCCAACGCCCGGAAGAACAAGGACATCAAGCGATTCAAACATTGTTTGACCACATTATATTGAAGAAGCCAATACGAGTCGATAACTACACGTCAATCGATATCGTAACAAAAGAAAACCTGGACTTTTATAAAGAATTTAATCAGAGCAATTATGGAACCAATTAGTTTTAACGATCTCTCAGGGAAAGTTTGTGTTGTAACAGGTGGGTACGGCGTACTCGGCCTCGAAATGGTAAAAGCACTGGCTTCGGTCAACGCGAAAATTGCCATTTTGGGTCGAAATAAAGAAGCCGGCGAGAAAGCCGCTGCTGAAATTGCCTCAACCTACGGAGCAACTGTAATCGGTGTTCAGGCCGATGTTTTAGACAAAGATTCGCTGGAAAGTGCGAAAGCAGTGATTAATGCCCAATTAGGTGATATTGATATCCTGATTAACGGAGCCGGCGGTAACAGTCCTTCGGCAACAACGAAAGTAGAAGAGTTGACTGAAAGCAACATCGACAAACTGGAAGATTCGTTTTTCGGCTTGAAGATGGAAGGTTTTGATCACGTTTTCGACCTGAACTTTAAAGGTACTTTGCTACCAACTATGATCTTCGCCAAAGACATGATTAAAAACCGCAAAGGCGCTATTCTGAATATTACGTCGATGAACTCTTACAAGCCGTTGACCAAAATCCCGGCTTATTCTGCAGCCAAAGCAGCTATCAACAATTTCACAGAATGGCTGGCTGTTCACTTTGCCAAAACCGGTATCCGCGTGAACGCCATTGCACCGGGTTTCTTCATCACCGACCAAAACCGTTTTTTGGTAATGGACGAAAAAACAGGCAACTTCTCGGCACGCGGTCAAAAGATCGTGAACGGTACGCCAATGGGCAAATTCGGCGATCCGGACGACATGCAGGGCGCAACGCTTTTCCTGTTATCTGATTTGGCCAAATTCATCACCGGCATCGTAATCCCTGTCGATGGCGGATTCAACGCTTACAGTGGCGTGTAGAAAATTTTACCATTTAGCTATTTACTATGTACTATTTGCAGAATTCGCCAGCTCTAACTATTAAGCAACAATTAGGGTTGCAGGATTTTGCGCAAAATTTTACAGAGAAATATATACGATTGCTCAGCCAACGAGTAAACATGTTAACCACGATAACTAAAGATCGTAAATCGTCAATAAATAAATCGTAAATATCGCATTATGAAACTTCAGTTAAAAGAGAATTTTAAATACTCATTATTGGTACCAACCAGCATGGGAGTGCGTATCACACCGGTAAACGGACAACCGGTTCACAGTAGCAATTTGTTCGAAATGCAGGCAACCAGTGCCGAAACAAACGTTGCCAGCGTGGCTTCATACCTGGGTTTGCCGGTGAAAGTTTTAACAACTTTCGTAAAAGGCAGCCCGATCGCGGCCTTCATTAAAAGCAACCTGAAAGCCCGCCACATGGATTACGAGGGACCGGAAGTTGCACAAGGCGATCCGTGGGGATACCGTCACCAATTCAATATTGCCGACAGCGGATTCGGCTCACGCGGACCTCGTGTACAAAATGACCGTGCCGGCGAAGTTGGCCGTACATTGAACGTAAAAGACTTCGATCTGGAACGCATCTTTGGCCAGGAAGGTGTACAAATCGTACACTTGTCTGGCTTGATTGCTGCCCTGTCACCCGACACCAGCCAATTCTGCCTGGAAATTGCCCGCGCTGCAAAAAAATACGGAACATTAATTTCATTCGACCTGAACTACCGAGCTTCATTCTGGAAAGGTCGCGAAGAAGAATTGCGCCGCAACTTTACGGAAATTGCGCAAGCTTCGGATATTCTGATTGGTAACGAAGAAGATTTCCAGCTTTGTTTCGGCATCCACGGTCCGGAAGCAGGCGGTAAAGCTATCGGCGACGAAATTGAAGAATTCAAAGGACTGATCAACAACGTAAAAGCGGCGTTCCCAAATGCACAGGTATTTGCCACAACACTGCGTCAGGTAATCAGCACCAACGAACACCTTTGGGGTGCCGTTCTGCGTGCCGGCGACGACTGGCAGCTGATTGAACCTCGTAAAATCAACGTACTCGACCGTATTGGTGGTGGCGACGGTTTTGTTGGAGGCATGCTGTACGCTATCCTAAAAGGCTGGGACAGTGAAAAATGGCCTCAATTCGGATGGGCTACCGGCGCGCTGGCTACAACTTTCTTAACAGACTACGGTCAACCTTCTGACGAGGAAATGGTTTGGAGTATCTGGGAAGGTAACGCCCGCGTAAAAAGATAATACCTAATTGACCATTTACAGATTGACGATTTACCATTTTCACAATGGATGAAGAAAGTCTGAAAAAAAGATTGAAATTATTTGCCTTGCGCATCATAAAGCTTTCCGAGAGTTTACCTCAAACAATGACGGGACGAACTCTCGGAAATCAAATTATCCGCTCAGGAACATCTCCCGGTGCCAACTACAGGGCTGCATGTTTGGCAAAATCAGATAAAGACTTTTTAAACAAACTGAAAATGGTCGAAGAGGAACTTGATGAGACTCTTTACTGGTTGGAACTGATTATTGAATCTGGGTTAGTTGAAAAATCGTTGTTGGAAAAACTCATGGCCGAGAATTTGGAATTATTCAAAATCATTGCCAGTTCAATTACAACAATGAAGCGAAAAATGAACTCCCAATGACCGGTTCTGTTCATATAGTAAATGGTAATTAGTTAAATCGTAAATACTATGATTTATTATGAAATTGGCTCGACAAGCCACGAGTTAAGCAAAGAAGACCTGAAAAAAGGCTTGTTTGCAGCGTTTGAGCAATTAAAGGACGTCAACAAAGTGTTGGCTGTGCCACCTGATTATACCCGCTTGCCCAGCCGGGCCGGCGAACTAACCGAATTAACCTGGGAATATTACGGCGACAAACTCACCGATGTATTGCCAGCTCTGGGAACTCACTCACCGATGACCTCGGAACAAATTCACCACATGTTTGGCAAACTGCCGGCAGACCTCATTCGTCCGCACGACTGGCGCAATGATGTGGTTACCGTTGGCATCGTTCCGGCCGAATTTGTGAAAGAAGTTTCGGAAGGTGCCGTTGAATTTCCTTGGCCGGCGCAGGTTAATAAACTGTTGCTTGAAGGCAATTTTGACCTGATCCTTTCAATCGGTCAGGTTGTACCCCACGAGGTTGTTGGAATGGCCAACTACAACAAGAATATCTTTGTTGGAACGGGCGGTTCCGAAGGAATCAACAAAAGCCACTTTGTTGGAGCAGCCTATGGCATGGAACGGATGATGGGACACGCCGACACTCCTGTACGTAAGGTTTTCAACTATGCTTCCGACAATTTCACGCAGGATTTGCCAATTCTGTATGTACAAACAGTGGTAGGTTTGGATAAAACCGACGGCAAAATCAAATGTCGTGGATTGTTTATTGGCGACGATTTTGAAGTATTCGACAAAGCCGCAAAACTGTCGTTGCAGGTCAACTTCGAAATGCTGGACCGCCCGCTGAAGAAAGTAGTGGTTTGGCTCGATCCTACCGAGTTTAAATCAACCTGGTTGGGGAACAAATCGGTTTACCGCACCCGCATGGCCATCGATGACGAAGGCGAATTAATTGTTCTGGCACCGGCTTTGAAAGAATTCGGTGAGGACAAAGAAATTGACCGTTTGATTCGCAAATACGGTTACTTTGGAACACCCACTACCTTGAAAGCAGTTGAAGAAAACAAAGAACTTCAGGACAACCTGGGAGCAGCAGCTCACTTAATTCACGGTTCTTCGGAAGGACGTTTTTCAATTACCTACTGCCCCGGTAAAAAGGCAGGCAACCTGACTCAGGAAGAAATTGAAAGCGTCGGGTTCATTTATGGCGACTTCGACGAGGTAACCGCCAAATACGATCCAGAAAAACTAAAAGACGGCTTCAACATCCTGCCCGACGGGGAAGAAATCTTCTACATTTCCAACCCGGCCATCGGACTGTGGGCTTACAAAGAACGATTTAAATATTAGCAGAGCGCATGGGGCAAAGGGAAAGGCGTAATTACGCATCCCTTCCCTGTGATCTGGAACTTAAAACTTGAAATTTGAAACTCGAAACGCTTAAATGGGGAATTATCGGCTGTGGTGATGTAACCGAAGTTAAAAGCGGACCGGCTTTTCAAAAGACTGAAAACTCAGCATTGGTAGCCGTTATGCGTCGCAATGCTGAAAAAGCCGAAGATTACGCCAAACGCCACAACGTTCCGAAATGGTATGCTGATGCGGAGAAGCTGATCAACGATCCTGAAATAAACGCCATATACGTGGCCACCCCTCCGGGAACTCACGCCGAATATGCCATCAAAGCGATGCGCGCCGGGAAGCCGGTTTATGTGGAAAAGCCAATGGCAACCAGTTACGCTGAATGCCTCGAGATGCTTAAGGTTTCCAAAGAATCCGGTATGCCGATCAACGTTGCTTATTACCGACGTACGCTTCCAGCCTATTTGAAAGTAAAAGAGTTGATTGAAAATGGTACTTTGGGCCAAATCCTGACCGTATCAATTACGCTGCATAAAGCAGCCGAAGATCCTTCAACCGCCAAAGACAACTGGCGGGTTGATCCTAAAATTGCAGGCGGAGGCTTGTTTTACGATCTGGCATCGCATCAATTGGATTACCTCGATTTCTTGTTTGGATCGGTAACCGAAGTAAACGGAATAGCACGCAACCAGGCAGGATATTACACAGCAGAAGACACGGTTTCCGCTATCTTCACCTTCGAGAACGGGGTGACCGGAACCGGAAACTGGTGCTTTATAGTCGACCAATCGGCCGAACAGGATAAGATTGAGATCACGGGGACAAAAGGAAAAGTCAGTTTGCCTTGTTTCATTCATGGCGACGTCGAGTTGACCACAGCAACCGGAACCGAGCATTTCAGTTTTCAAAACCCGGAAAACATCTCACACAACCTGGTGAAAAACCTGGTGAAATCACTGCGCGGCGAAGAACTTTGCGTCAGCACAGGAGAGTCGGCCGCCAGAACCAACAAAATACTGGAAGAAATTGTGCGCAATTATTACAAGAAAAGTTAAACCACATAGACGGATAGGACACAATAGAAGACGGCTGCTGAAAACATGAAAGAGCAGTTCTTGCTATATTCGCCTGTTGGAATTTGAAATCTGTAATTTGGAATTTTACTTGAAATATGAAGTTTGTTGTTGATGATAAAATCCCTTACATCAAGGGAGCACTGGAAGCTTTTGGCGAGGTTGTTTACCTGCCGGGAGCCAAAACGACTGCCGATGTGGTTCGCGATGCAGATGCCATTGTAACCCGCACCCGCACCAAATGCAACGAGGATCTGCTAAAAGGATCTTCCGTGAAATTTATTGCTACGGCAACTATTGGTTTCGACCACATCGACACCAATTACTGCGCCGAAGCCGGAATTGAATGGACCAATGCACCCGGCTGTAACAGTAAATCGGTGGAACAATATGTAGCCTCTACCCTCTTCGTTTTAGCCGAAAAACACGGGTTCGAACTGAAGGGCAAGACCATCGGTGTTGTTGGTGTTGGCCAGGTTGGATCGAAAGTAGCCCGTTTTTGCGAAATCATCGGGATGAAGGTCTTGTTGAATGACCCGCCGAGGGAACGAGCCGAGGGATCGGAGAAATTTGTCAGCCTGAAAGAAATTCAGGAGCAGGCAGACTTCATCACCATACACGTTCCATTGAACATGGAAGGAGAAGATGCAACCTTTCATCTGGCCGATGAAAACTTCTTCAACAACCTTCCAAAGAAACCATTTGTATTTAACTCTTGCCGTGGCGAAGTTGTCGACAGCAACGCTGCCAAAGTAGCGATTAAAGAAAATAAGATCAACGGATTGGTGCTGGATTGCTGGGAAAACGAACCGGATATCGATTTGGAATTACTCGTTGCCTGCGACATTGCCACGCCACACATTGCCGGTTACTCTAAAGACGGAAAAGCCAATGGAACCAGCATGAGTATTCAGGCGATCAGTCGCTTCTTCGGCCTGGGTGCCGACGACTGGATCTGCCCAAATATTGAGCTGCCCGAGCAAACAAATATTCAACTCGATGGTTTCATGTGTACCGAAGAGCAAATTCTTGCCAAGGCAATTCTTTCAACCTACGACATTCGTCATGACGATGCCGCACTGAGGGCAAACACGAAGGATTTTGAAAAGCTTCGGGGCGATTACCCGGTTCGACGCGAATTCCCGGTCTTTACCATCGAAGCCGCAAATATCCCCCAAGTCACCCTCAACAAGTTGGAACAAATCGGATTTCAGATTAAAACGAAATAGAACAGAAAAAACAAGATTAATAAATTCATAGTCAAATGAAAAAATTAGCAGATATCGGCTTAATCGGGCTCGCTGTAATGGGCGAAAACCTGGTTTTAAACATGGAAAGCAAAGGCTTTACGGTTGCTGTTTACAACCGTACCGTTGAAAAAGTTGACAACTTCATTAACGGTCGTGGTGCCGGTAAGAACTTTATCGGAGCCCACTCAATTGAGGATTTAGTGGCTTCATTGGAAAAACCACGCAAAGTGATGATGTTGGTGAAAGCCGGAAAACCGGTAGACGATTTCATCGAATTGTTGATTCCTCACCTGGAAGCAGGCGACATCATTATCGACGGTGGTAACTCAAATTTCCCGGATTCAATCCGTCGTACAAAATATGTTGAAAGCAAAGGTCTGCTTTTCATCGGAACCGGTGTTTCGGGTGGTGAAGAAGGCGCGCTGAAAGGCCCTTCAATGATGCCTGGTGGTAGCCCTGCTGCATGGCCAGCTGTGAAAAATATCTTCCAGTCGGTTGCTGCAAAAGTTGAAGATGGTTCTCCTTGTTGCGACTGGGTTGGTGAAGATGGTGCCGGTCACTTCGTGAAAATGGTACACAACGGTATCGAGTATGGTGATATGCAAATCATCAACGAAGCTTACCACGTGATGAAAGACTTGTTGGGCTTGAGCGCTGATGAAATGCACGAAGTATTCAAAAAGTGGAATACCGAAGAGCTGGACTCATACCTGACTGAAATTACCCGCGACATTTTGGCTTACAAAGACGAAGACGGCGAGGCATTGGTTGAAAAAATTCTGGACACTGCCGGCCAAAAAGGTACCGGTAAATGGACAGGCGTTACAGCTCTCGACCTGGGCGTTCCTTTGACGTTGATCGGAGAATCCGTATTCTCTCGTTGTCTATCAGCTCAAAAAGACCTGCGTGTTGAAGCTGCAAAAGTAATTAGCGGCCCAACAGCTTCATTCTCGGGCGATAAAACACAATTTATCGAAGACCTGAAAATGGCCCTTTACGGTGCAAAAATCATTTCATACGCGCAAGGTTACAACCTGATGATGGAAGCTGCGAAAGAATTCAAATGGAACCTGAACCTGGGTGGTATCGCCCTGATGTGGCGTGGTGGCTGTATCATTCGTTCGGCTTTCCTCGGCGATATCAAAACAGCCTTCGACAACAATCCGGCTCTGGCCAACCTGTTGCTCGACCCATTCTTCAAAGGAAAAGTAGAAGCTGCACAAGCCGGATGGCGTCGTGTGTGTGCAACCGCACTGAGCAACGGTATTCCTGTTCCTGCGCTGACTTCAGCTTTGTGTTACTTCGATGGTTTCCGTAGCGAACGTCTGCCTGCAAACTTGTTGCAAGCACAACGCGACTACTTCGGAGCACACACCTACGAGCGTGTTGACAAACCACGTGGCCAATTCTTCCACACCAACTGGACTGGTCGTGGCGGTAATACTTCGTCAACTACTTACGACGTATAATTGCTTTAATAATATTTATCGATTGAGGGTTTCACTTTTAGTGAAGCCCTCAATTTTTTTATGGCTTAATGGGAAGCTGAAATTTACCGGGGCTTGCCAACATGCCCTACCGAGGGCTTCACTTGGAGTAAACCCCTCGATAAAACTTTCATTAAAAATATTCGTCGGGTCTTGATCGGTTCAATATTTTAGTTTACTTTGCATTTCAAAGTACTTTATTTAAATTAAGATGAAGACGACAGATCATTACCTGGATGAGATCAAAGAGATCAGAAAAATGATGGAACATTCAACCCGTTTCCTGTCATTAAGTGGACTCTCCGGAATCCTTGTTGGCACCTACGCCCTCATTGGTGCTTTTATCGCCTACAAACTGATCTACATTCCGGGATCGCTCTATTACCGCGAATATTACTCGAACGAAGTTTTGGGTGAGATGCTTTTACTGGCAGCAGCTCTGCTGGTCATATCGTTTATCACCATTGTTTGGCTAACAACTTCAAAAGTGAAACGAAAAGCCGAAAAGTTTTGGTCGGCCGGAACGCGAATGCTGTTGATCAATCTAGCCATCCCATTGGTTACAGGTGGGCTCTTCATCCTGATCTTTCTTTTCAGGGGAGTTTACGCGATTGTAGCGCCAAGCTGCCTCATCTTTTACGGACTAGCCTTGGTAAATGCCGCAAAATACACGCGTCGCGAGATTTTTTTCATGGGCCTTTTGGAGATCATTCTGGGTTTATTTTCAGCACTATTCGCAGGTATGGGATTGCTCTTCTGGGTCATTGGGTTCGGATTGATACACATTCTTTACGGATCAATCATGTATTTTCGCTACGAAAGAAAAACATTACAGGCGTGAAAAATCTATTCCAAAATCTGGATAAGGCGTTCGAGAACAAACTCCGACTGGGAATCATGTCGGTTCTCTACGTCAACCCGTCGGTGTCGTACAACTCGTTAAAGGAGACTTTGGAGGCAACTGACGGGAATTTGGCGAGCCACCTCAAACACCTGGAAAAGTTGAATTACATTTCCGTCTCCAAAAGCTTTATCGACCGCAAACCAAATACCGATTATACAATAACGGGAATTGGGAGAGCTGCCTTCGAGAAACATTTAGCTGCACTGGAAGAAATCATTAAAAACCTATAATTTTTTTATCAACTTACTTTGCATTTCAAAGTACTTTCAAAAACTAAAACCTTATAGCATGAAAACACAACAAATGATCGAAGAAAAAGTCAAGAGCCAAAGCTTCCGAATGAGTGTCAAGCTCATCACAATCGGCGCAATCATCCTGATTCTACTCATCCCAAAAATCATGATTATGGAGCTGATTCGCGACCGGAAATTCACTTCCGTTTCGGCTCAAAATGAAGTGGCCGAATCCTGGTCCAATGCGCAGGTTATCCGGGGCCCGATTCTAACTATTCCTTATGTGGAGAAAATCCTGAACAAGGATGGGGAACTGGTCAAAGAAGAGACGCACAATTATCATTTCCTGCCCAAATCACTGACTGTAAATGGCGAGCTCTTCCCGAAAGAATTAAACCGGAGCATCTACCGAAGTATTGTTTACGAAAGCAAACTGGCTCTCGACGGAAAATTTGAAAAACCGAACTTGGAAGCTGAACACATCGCCCCTGAAAACATTCTTTGGGATCAGGCCCGACTTTCGCTGGCCATTGGCGACCTGCGCGGAATCGCTTCAGAAGTGGAGTTACAATGGAACAGCCAAGCCATTCCCTTTTCACCCGGCATGAATAACAAACTGCTCGGCAGCAACGGCATCTCGTTGCATCTGTCAGCCCAAATGCTGCAGGATTCAATCGCGGGCTTTCACATCGATCTAAACCTGAAAGGCTCGAACAGCATGTCGTTTGCACCGGTCGGAGAAACCACAACTGTGAATTTAAAATCGAGCTGGAACGACCCGGGATTCAATGGTCTGTTTTTACCAGCCGACCGCAACATTACACCTGATGGCTTTACCGCCGACTGGAAAGTACTGAACTACAACCGTGATTTTCCGCAAAGCTGGGTTGATGGCGCCTACGATTTAAAAACGAGTGATTTTGGTGTGACACTAGTCGACATGGCCGACAATTACCAGAAAAACGAACGCAGTGCCAAATACGGGATCATGATTATCCTGATGGTTTTCATTTCCTTCTTTTTAAATGAAATCATTACCAAGCAGCGCGTTCATCCGTTTCAATACATCATGGTTGGCTTCGCCGTTCTAATCTTTTACCTGCTACTCCTCTCCTTCTCCGAACATCTCGGCTTCAACCTGTCGTACCTCATTTCATCCGCTTTGGTCATTCTGATGGTACTCATCTATTCACGCTCATTCCTGGCTAGCTGGCTAAATTCTATCGGATTAACCTCCATTTTAAGCGTAGCATTCCTGTTCATCTTCATTTTGCTTCAACTTGAATCGTTCGCGTTGCTGGTCGGAAGTATCGGACTATTTGTTATTCTCGGAATGACCATGTATGTCACCCGAAAAATTAACTGGTACGAATCCTAAAAAAACAAGCGGGCTTCACAAAAAAATGAAGCCCGCTTTAACTACTACAATTGGATACTACGTCTGTTGCCTACACATTCTTTAAGTTTTTCATTGCGGCTTTGAACGCTACTCCGAGGAAGATGAGAAGAACAGCAAACACAGCGCTATTCTGCGCATCTCCGAAATTACGATGGTCGATGCCAAATACAAATTGCAGCAAAGCAATCACCAAAAATCCGATGCCCGAAATCTGAAATAATTTATAAAGTAAAATCAGCAACCCGCTGATATCATCGCGGCGGCTACTCGGCTCGGGGTTGATAAACTTATCCCGCAAAAAGTTGATGATCAGAATAACGACATAAACGATAATCAGCAGCGTAATGATTCTTAAAAACAGTGCGCTGTGCTGAACCGGAAATACAGAACTCAGATTGAATGTTTGGTTCGGATTCATAAAAGTTTATTGATTTATTTTTGACTGGTTTCTTCTTCATTCAGGTATTTTTCAAGCAGGAGTTTCAAACCAGCATTCGTCATGTGACCTACATTGTCATTGACTAGTTCGCCTTGTCGATCGACCAGCATGTAACGCGGAATACCCGATACATTGAATTGATTGCAAACGGCACTCCACTGTTCGCGGCTAAGGCGAAAATGCTCTCCGGGGATATCAGCCGTTTTCGGGCGCCAGGTCAACGCGGGTGACGACTCGCCCGTGATGTACAAAAACACCACATCTGTGTCCTTCATCTCAGCTTTCAGCGGGCGCATTTGTTGAATTCCCGATGTGCATGGACCGCACCAGGTTGCCCAGAAGTCGACAAAAACCACTTTACCTTCGTAGCGCTTCAGGATCTCGGCAAACAGCTTCTCGTTTTCAACCTCAGGTGCCGAGCGGATGTTGCCAACAGGAAGGGCCTCCAGCGATGCCAGTTGCTCTTCGATTGCCGCATTCATTACATCCAGGTAGTTTTTATAATCTTCCGACTGCACCTGTGTTTTCGCCGCTGCCAATTCCTCCTTTTTTAAAGGGCTCATGTCCCGATAGATTTTACTGCTGACAGCTCTTACTGCCATCAATTCGGTCAACAAACCGGGCTCAATACCATAGTTCGTTTCCATGTAGCTCAGCTGTGCCTGTTCCGATTTCTGTCTGTAAAGTGCCGTACGGATGTCTCCAAATTTAGAATGAAAATCCTTTAATGCTTCTCTATTTTCAGAAACTAAACGAGCATACTCCTGCACTTCTTCGGTTTCTTCCCACTGTTTGGCGGCATTAACCAGTTCCTGCTCTT
Source organism: Mangrovibacterium diazotrophicum (assembly GCF_003610535.1). NCBI lineage: Bacteria > Pseudomonadati > Bacteroidota > Bacteroidia > Marinilabiliales > Prolixibacteraceae > Mangrovibacterium > Mangrovibacterium diazotrophicum. Next base: position 466,551 of record NZ_RAPN01000002.1, read on the forward strand.
CAGGCGTTAGCACCACTCCCTGCTCGACTAAATAAGCTTCAACCTGCTTATAGCTGGGGGATTCGGGAGCGTAAACTTTCCGTAGTTCACCATATTCTTTTCGATACTTCGTGTTGAAGGTCACAAACTGGTCTTGATACTGTCCTCGAAAAGAAGAATAGACCGAATCCTCTGTAATCGACTCCATTTGCTTCATGCAGGCGATTGCTTGCTCATCTTCCTCGGTCAACTCTTGCCCGCGGGCACGAAGCGTGTCCACTAACTCAGCAATCGGTACAGTAACCTTGACACTTCGGGCCGCCCGAACTTTTAGGTTACTGAATCCGTTTAGGAACCGATCGTAATAATAGCTGGACGGTGCATACGGATTATTTGCAATCTCATTTGTAATCACATCCGTGAAGTCCATGGGCATTGTATCGCGCACATTCATCGTGTAGTCCTGCATGGTTTCGCCAAAGCTCGCTCCTCTTTTTTCTTTGTAATAGTAGCCCCAGGCCATACTATAGCTCAACAATGTGTACAAAAAGTCGTATTGAGCATCCATCTGGTGCAATTGCCAGGCACGTTTACTCAGCTTTCCATCAGCGTAAAGCTTGTTCAGGTTCTGAAAATCACGTTCCGAAATTTGCTGACAAACTACTTTGTACTGCGCGAATGTTCCACCATGAACAGAATCCATTATCGCAGTACGGTTAAGCTCGCTTATCCGGAACGGTTGAATGATTTCCGAGCTGATGGCTGCACTCTCTCCCATAAACAGGCGGTCTTGTTTTGAATTGCTTAAATCGAACACCTGGAAAAGCTTTTTACCGGGTTCCAGGTAAGGATAAGAGCTAACACCTGAATTGCGAACCACAACCGTATGCGGATAAAGCACCGGAATTTTACATTGAAAGTAACCGGTAGAATCCACCTTTACCTCCAGCTTTTGCTCCCTCCAGTTTGTTAATTGATCGTAACTAACCGTAAACCGATCTGGAGAATAGCGGGGATTGAAACCCAAAATGTAGCCGCAATACTCAGCACTGTCAAGGCTAAACTTTGGTACTTCCAAATCAACATTTCCGTTGCGGGCAACAGCCATCCGGTTAAAGCGGCCCACCACATGTTGCAAGGCCTTTTTATTGGTTCCAAACGCGAGGCCTTTGTCTTCGCACGCCACATAGAGCTGAGCCGTTTCTTCTCCGCTTTTCAGATTCAGCTCAATGCTTTTTCCCTTTTCTTTGATGCTCTCGATTTGCCAAACCCGCTCGCGGTAAACCACCTGTTTGCGTGTAATGGACGCAGCATAAAGTCCCGTCCGCGAGTCGAACCAGTGACCTTCAATTCCATCGGGCAGGGGCGATTTGGATTCGTTTAACTGAATCGCGAAGATTTCCCAAGAACTCTTCGAAATTGCTTCACCAAAATCGATCTCCACAGTCCCGGACGGCAAAAGAGGAAAATAGACATGGTAACTCACTTCACCGCTTTCTCCAAGTGTGTAGCGCTCGCCAAACGGGATACCGTCGGTTTTAGTTGCATACAATAGCTCGGAACTGTCGGGTAATTTGATATAACTTTCCTTTGGAACGCGTATCCATCGGCCTTCTTTTGCCTTGTATTGAAAAGAAAGCACCGTTGCGCTATCGGTTAATTCAATTGATTTCAATTCAAGATTCGGATCATTTTTAAACCCGAACTCGGGGTTCTCAATTTTCTTTTGGGCGACTAATAAGAATGGACTCACCAGAGCCAACAAGAACAGGGTAATTCGTTTCATGTTATATAGCTGTTAGTTTGACTTCCTAAAAAACTTGAATGCTTAAAATCCGTAGCACTCACTCTGCAAACATAATCTGCAAGCCACTAAACACAGCCATTACAATGGGGTGCAAAAGGGTGCATGCCTCTATTTTAACCCAATTTAACACCTCCCAATATTGGAAACCGACAAAACAGCGTTGCCTCTTCCACTCTCGACAGTCATCAAGCTAACCTACATTTTTCAGGTACAAATAAATCTCGGTCGACTCGTTCAAAGCCAACTTATCCCGGATTCGCTTTTTAGCGCTTTTAATGGTGTCTACACTAACATCGCACAGTTTCGCGATCTCGTAATTATTCATATTGAAATACAAGCACATGCAATATTTAAGATCGGTTGGGGTTAGTACTGGTGCGGCCTCTTTTAGGTTATTAATCCAGTCGGGTAAAAGCAAGGTAAATTGTAGCTCAAACTCCATCCAGTTCTTAATTTCCTTTCGCTCAATCATCGCCAATAAGTTCTCAATCCGAATTGATTCATTGTGACGAGTCCGAATATCTTGCATCTGGTTAATTAGCTGTTCGTTTTTATGGTTTGCTTTTTGAAACGATGAAACCAACTCGTCAATCTGCTTTCTAATCGTTCGGTTTTCCGTCAACAGCTTCTTGCGCTTTTGTCTATTTTTTTGAGCAATCCACCAACCGACTACCATTAAAAGCAACACCAACGCTCCAATCAGGATAATAATCAAGATCGCCCGCTGAATGCGTACTTTCAACTTCAGCTTGTCGTTTGCCAGTTTATCGTATTTATAATAAGCTCCCAAAGCCAGAAGCTGAACCTTTTGCATTTGGTTTGCTTTCCGCCTTTCCAGCGAATGCACCCGGTCCTTCATCTTTAGTGCAGCTTCGTAGTCACCGGTCTTCTGGTACAAATAGGCTAGCATCTCAGTGCAATTCAGTTCAGGAACGTATTCTTTCAGCTGCTTAGCCTCCGTGTAGTTTTTCTCATAAAGCTCAATAGCCTCTTCTTCACGCCCGTTTAAACCCAATACACGGCCTAATAAAATATTATGGCGCAGCAACTGCGTAGGGGTTAGTGCGTAGCTATCGTATTTGTGCAAAAGATTGGTGAGGTATCGCTCTCCCTCTACCAAAAATTCCTCCTGAGATAGACAACTAATCACATTCAGTTCATTATTAAATGCCCGCTTCCACTCCTTAGCCTCGGTATACGTATAAACCGATTGTTCATAATAAACTGCTGCGAGCGAATCCGCTTTCATTTGAGAACTTGCATACCCCAGTGCGGCGTAGTACAAACCATCCAATCTGGGGAGATGCAACAATTCTCTTTCTACCGAAATCTGCTTGATCAGCTCATCACGATCAATTTGCAGGTATTTCTCCATCCGCAAAACTCCTAAAGCGGAATAAAACCAAAACAACTTGGATTTCCTGGCGGCAAAATAATTCTCACATTCAAGGTAGCTCTTGGCCGCATAAAAATCCAACTTCATCACCTCGAAACCAAACGCACGAATCAACTGATTGAGATGAAGATGAAACTCATCTTTGTTCTCCAATAATGTTTCTTCAGCTTCAGTCAGCAAGGGAATTGCTTTGTCGTACTTTTCCTGATTATATTGAATAAGTCCTTCAATTGTTTGAATGCGCGCTGCATTGACGGCCGAAACCGAACTCGTGTCAAGCAGGCTCAGCAGGCTGGTCAAACTATCAGCCTCCAATAAGAGCATTTCTTCTTCAATATTGGTCAGTTGCACGTCCAGTTCATCAGCCACTGACCGATTCTCACGGCAACTCAATATTGTTAGACAAAGCCCCAGTGCCAGGATGAATCCAACATATCTCTTCTGATTAAAAAACTGGGATTTCAACGAAGCCATTCTGCCTACAGTAAATAAATTGAACCTGAAATTCCAACATAATCGAATGGCTCGAACATTCGAGTATCATTCTTAATTAAAAGTGTTTTAGATAAATTAAATCCGAAATACGGACAAAAAAGGAGAGTAGCTTGATTCGATTTCATCTTGAATAGTTAGTAGATTAGTAGTATAGAAATTGATATTATAAAAGTAACCATTTTGTTTGTGAAATAATCCTAAACTATGTTTACAACACAAAAAAGCATGATATCCTGCTCCCCCGCCTAACATTCCCTTTACAAAAAACAGTTTATCGATCCGTGCCGCTCTTAGCGTCGGTCTTTTGCATACTTTCGCGGCAAAAACCACACGATATGATCATCCGGGAACGCAAAAACTGGTGGCGAATGCTCTTTATCTGGCAAGGTTCGGTACTGCCGAAAATTATGCCAAGACTGATTATCCTCGCCATCTTCTCCATCATCATCTATTTGTTTCACGGCTCACTGTTCTCGTACAAGGTCACCCTCAACCCAACCGCTTTTACATTGATTGGTGTGGCACTGGCTATTTTCCTGGGCTTTTGCAATACCGCTGCCTACGACCGGTATTGGGAGGGTCGCAAACTTTGGGGAGCGCTGGTTAACGACACGCGAAGCTTTATTCGCCAGGTAATGACCTACGTCAAGGATCATCCGAACGAGGGGATTCACACCCAAGACGCCGTCAACCTGACCATTGCCTACACCTATGCGCTGAACCACCAGCTCCGGAATACCGATGCCATGCCCGAAATGAAAAGATTGCTTACTGACACGTATTGCAATCAGCTGGAGCAGATCCGTTTCAAACCGGTGCTCTTGCTGAAATATCTCGGAGATTGGGTTAATGCAGCCGAAAAAAAAGGAAAGATTGATACTATCACAAAAATGGGGATCGACCAAAACCTCGACAAACTTTCGGAAATAGTCGGCGGCTGCGAACGTATTGCCAACACCCCGATTCCTTTCCCTTACCATGTGCTGCTGCATCGCACGGTCTACATTTATTGTTTTCTGCTCCCCTTTGGCTTGGTCGATACCATTGGCTGGATGACGCCGATTATGGTCACTTTTATTGGTTATACGTTTATGGCACTCGATGCCATTGTAGACGAAATTGCCGAACCCTTTGGCACCGAACCCAACGATTTAGCATTAAACAGCCTGTGCGAAACCGTCGAATATTCCCTGCGAGAAATGGCCGGCTTAGAAGTTGCCGAACTAACAAAAAAAGAAAAGAAATACGCCCTAAATTGATAAATTCTAAGGCGTGAAAAGTCGTAACATAGCCTTTCGTGAATTCTTCGACTATCTGCTTCGCTAACAATTCCTTTACACACGAAATATTTTTATCGGACTTGTAACTCCGAATCTAAATTTCACCTATTTTCGCCGCAAATTGTAATCCTGACAAACAGACCTGATAAAGCTGATCGTTTTGAGGTTATTCGCATGAATTTGACATTGAAAATTGCACGTTTATTATTGTTGGACCGCCGGTATTTCCCGGTTGCCCAGTTGTTCCTGAGTCTGAGCCTGATGTTCGGTACCTGGATTGTTTATCTGCCGTCAATCACCCAAAAGTTGGGAATGAATGAAGGACAGCTCGGCATTGCCCTGTTTGGCGCTGCTGTTGGTTCGCTCATTTCCATTTGGATTGGCAACAAGCTGGTGCGCCGCATCGGCGAAGGAAGACTGTCGCTACTCAGTGTTCTGAGCATGACATTTTTTATTTTCAGCTACTTTTTAGCACAAAGCTTTGTTCAGCTTACCGCGCTGATGTTCCTGTTTGGTTTGACCAGCGGTATGTTGCAAATCGGTCTGAATACTGTGGTTTCAACTGTTGAACGTCGCGACCAGATTGCGATCATGTCATCGTGCCACGCCTGGTTTAGCCTGGGCGGTTTGCTGGCTGCCGGTTTCGGTACCCTGCTCATGCTGGCTTTAAAGAATCCATTGCTCCACATCAGTATTGCGGCAGTGATGGTTATTATTTTACAAATTTTCAGTTACCGGAAATATCTCTCGTTAAATAATTCAATCGATAACGATACGACTGCCAAACAACCGCAGAATCTGAAGAACCCGCAATTGTGGGCACTCGCCATTGTTGCCGTAACAGCTATGGTGTCGGAAGGCGCTATTGCCGACTGGAGCGGACTGTACCTGCGCGACATCACCCATGCCTCCAATTCACAACTGGGGCTTGGCTATGCCGGGTTCTCGCTGGCCATGACCCTTGGACGTTTCTCTGGCGACTATTTCTCGAACCGATTGGGCCCCTGGCAAATTTTGCTGAACGGCTTCCTGATCAGCGTCATCGGCTTGCTTTTCGTTTTCGTTGGCAGCACGCTGGCATCTTTGTTCGGGTTCGCCATGGTGGGTGCAGGCTTTTCAATCCTGGTACCCGAAGCTTACCGCCTGGCAACAAAAGTCGACGGAGTATCTCCTGCATCCGGAATTGCCTTTATGGCCGGATCAGCCTACCTTGGCTTCCTCGGTGGACCGGTGCTAATCGGTAGCATCGCCAAACATGCCGGTTTGAAGGTTGGTTTTGTCTTCGTACTTTTCCTTGTCATTATGGGATTGGCGTCTGCATTCCTTCTGAAATTAAAAAACGGAAATTCACCACTTTTACATATTTTCCGCTTCAAGCTGAAAAAGTCAGCTTAATGTCGGTTTTTACCGAATTCCAGATCAATAAATGAATGACAATCCGTTCATTTATTGATTTTTGACAGGGACTAATTCCTGTAAAAACGTAAATTTGCAACCTCTAGTCCGCGCATTCAAAAAATTAATTGTAGTTTTGCGCAATTTTTTAACACAAAAAGCTGGCATATCATGGCAAAATACTCGAATGAAGTTTCAAGAACCTTTAGTGAATACCTGCTTATCCCTGGTCTGACCGACAAAAACTGCAACCCGTCAAACGTTTCATTGAAAGCTCCGCTTGTGGCCTATAAAAAAGGACAAAAGCCGGCGTTGGAATTGAATATCCCGTTTGTTTCGGCGATCATGCAGTCTGTTTCGGATCACAACATGGCGATCGCATTGGCACGCAACGGCGGACTTTCATTCATTTTCGGCTCTCAGGCAATCGATACTCAGGCAGAAATGGTGCGTAAAGTGAAGAAGTTTAAAGCTGGTTTTGTTGAAAGCGACTCAAACCTGACTCCTTCTCACACACTGAAAGATGTATTGGAAATGAAAGCCAGAACCGGCCACGGTAATATTGCAATTACTGAAGACGGAAAATCGAACAGCAAGTTGCTGGGTATTGTTACCAGCCGTGACTATCGCCCAAGCCGAGACTCGCTGGACAAAAAAATTGAGGAATTTATGACTCCGTTCGACAAACTGATCACCGGAAAACTGGGGATCAGCCTGAACGAAGCCAACGATATTATTTGGGATCACAAGCTGAACAGCTTGCCTATTGTGGACGAAAATCAACGTTTCCACTTCTTCGTATTCCGTAAGGACTACGAAAGCCACAAAAATCACCCGAACGAATTACACGATTCAAACAAAAAGCTGCTTGTAGGCGCCGGTATTAACAGCCGCGATTACCGGGAGCGTGTCCCTGCCCTGGTTGAAGCCGGTGCAGATGTATTGTGTGTTGACTCATCGGACGGTTTCTCGGAATGGCAAAAAGACACTGTAGAATGGGTGAAAAAAGAATACGCAGGTAAGGTGTACATCGGAGCCGGCAACGTTGTTGACCGCGAAGGCTTCCTGTATTTGGCCGAAGCTGGTGCCGACTTCATCAAAGTTGGTATTGGCGGTGGATCAATCTGTATTACCCGCGAACAAAAAGGTATTGGCCGTGGCCAGGCAACTGCGGTTATTGAAGTAGCTGCAGCCCGCGACGAGTATTACGAAAAAACAGGTATCTACATCCCTATCTGTTCGGATGGTGGTATCGTTCAGGATTACCACATGGTATTGGCTCTGGCAATGGGTGCCGACTTCCTGATGATGGGCCGCTATTTCGCCCGTTTCGACGAAAGCCCGACACGTAAAATGATGGTGAACAACCGCTACGTGAAAGAATACTGGGGTGAAGGTTCGAACCGTGCCCGCAACTGGCAGCGTTACGACATGGGCGGTAGCGAAAACCTGAAATTCGAAGAAGGTGTTGACAGCTACGTTCCTTACGCCGGTAAATTGAAAGACAACCTGGATATTACTTTGGGTAAAATTAAATCGACCATGTGCAGCTGCGGAACAATCAGCATTCCTGATTTGAAAGAAAATGCTAAAATCACGCTGGTATCAGCAACAAGTATTGTTGAAGGTGGTGCACACGACGTGATTTTGAAAGACGCAAACATGTAATCCGAGAGGATCAAAATACAGAGAGCCGGACATTGTTCCGGCTTTTTTTTTGAAGGTCACTTTTCATACTCGTCAGGCAACATAGTATTTCTCTTCAACTTTCGATCAATGCAGATATTTTGTCCTACCGGACGGGTTTTCATTTTTGTACTCCTGCCCGGCCGGTCAGACGGGGACACAAAAACGAAACAAAAAAGTCCTGGCTGATTTTTATCTTCAGGGGTCAACTTCTGAAAGCTAAGTTCAGCCGGGTGATCTCCTCCTATCGTCGGAGCTTCCCGGTTTCTCTATGCTTCCAGTTCGCCTCCCACCATCGATAAAAAGTACGCCTAAGTTGCATCGAGCATACCTATTCATTTATCCGAAACAATTGTAAATGTTGGCTATTTTCATCCATCATGTCGATTACCGCAATCAACAATGTTTTTCGGTACCCTGCAGAAAATAAAAAAAGCTGAAGTCTCAGCCTGAGACGACAGCTTTTTACAATAACCCAATTTTCATAATCTATTTCCCTAATGAAACATACTTCAAAAATTCGTCGCGTCTTTCCGTATTTTTAAACGCGCCACAGTACTCGGCTGTGACTGTTGAACTACTCTCATCTTCAATCCCCCTAGACGAAACACACATGTGTTTAGCATCAATAACAACGGCCACATCTTCTGTGTTTAACAGCGTCTTCAGTTCGTTGGCAATTTGAACGGTAAGCCTTTCCTGAACCTGCGGACGGCGTGCAAAATAATCGACGATACGATTGATTTTCGACAAGCCAATCACCTCGCCATTGGCAATATAAGCCACGTGCGCTTTTCCCATAATCGGCAGGAAATGGTGCTCACAAGTCGAATTCAGGTTGATATTCCGCTCAACAAGCATTTCGCCGTAATTAAATTTATTTTCAAAAACCGAGATCTTCGGCTTATTCTGTGGATTCAAACCGTTGAAAATTTCCTGAACATACATTTTTGCCACGCGACGCGGCGTGCCACTTAAACTATCATCTGTCAGATCAAGCCCAAGTGTTTCCATAATATCGCGGAAACGATCCTCGATGATCGCCATCTTCTCTTCGTCGCTCTTTTCAAATGCATCGGCTCTCATCGGTGTGTCGATCGATGTTCCAATGTGGTTGTCGCCAATCAGTTCAATGGCAGATCCATTTTTTACGAGGGGTATATTTTGATGCCCGTTTTGTTTCGCCGGGCTCGTTTTTACAAATCCATTTACCTTCATAGTCTGTCCTCCTATTGTTTTCAGAAATAATAAAACAGCAAAATCGCATGTTTGTTTAAAGCCAATCAAGAAAGTTTAAACAATTACGCAAAACATGAAACAAAATTGTAATTTTTATTTAAAACAGAAATGCGAAAAATACAGCAACAAGTGGATTCTCAACAACATCCGATTTTCAACTCGCAAAGAGATTCGATTTGTTAATCAAGGTTAAGGCGGTTTCGCTTTTCAGATAAAATGTTCTGAATTCCGTTTTTCATACTAAATTTGCAATCGTCTAAAAGAGAATCGCCCAAAGACTAATCAATTCTCTTTTCAACTTGTTTTACAACCTTGAATTTGGATTTCAATTATGGGTGTTTTAATCGGAATATTTGCAGCTTTAATTATCATTGTTGGTTTGGTTACCTGGTTATCGTCGAAGTTTAAAAAGGAAACTCCGGAGGGCACTGTGGAAAAGGAACCGGTCGAAATTCCAATCGATTGCTGCGGGGCGCATGAGGTTTGCGAGGTTGAAGAAATGCTGATGAACCCGAAAGAGATTGTTTATTTCGAAGACGAAGAATTAGACCGTTTCCAGGGAATTTCGCCCGATCGTTACAACGACACCCAAATCGAAGAATTCCGCGACGTGCTGTACACCTTGAAAGGCGATGAAATTAAAATCTGGCTACTCAGTATTGAACGTCGCCAGGTGCAACTGCCCAACATTTTGCGCTCGGAAGCTTTGATGTTAATTGCTGAGGCTTGATGACGCATCTTCAAAGAACAGTTCTTCTTTTATTTTTTTAATTCGATCCAGGGCATAGTTTATATTCACTCCACCCTCGCCCGCCGCTTTGGCATATTCGCGGTAATAGTGAAGTGCAATAACCTTGTTGGCGTTAAACTCTTCGTAAGTGGTAGCTATTTCAAACAGCAGCTCGTCTTTAGACGGATCAATTTCCAAGGCCTTTTTGTAAGCCAAAATCGAATCTTCAAACTTTCGTTGAAATCCGTAAACCTGACCCAAATGGTGATAAATTTCAGCCAGATAAGCGGGCGTAGCTGTTTCTACTGCCAGTTCCAGAAAACCGGCACTCTCATCAAAACGCTTCAATTTTTTGTAACATGCGCCCATGTAAAAATTCACAATCGGGTCATTCACAGTTACCTCATAACAGGGCTCAAGTGTCTGCAATGCTTTTTCCTCCTGCTTATCGAAATAGAGGCAAATACCGTAATTCTTCATTACATCCAGCGTAGAGTCGCCAACTGCCAAATAGTTTTCGTAAGCAAACAGTGCTTTGCCATATTCCTGAAAAGCGAAATAACTATCGGCTATTTTCAAAAGCAACGAGGGGTTCTTCGGGAAAAGATCCAGACCTCGCTCGCAAGTTACCACGGCGTTCGTCATTCGCTTTTGCTGGTTGTAAATGGTCGCCAGGTTTGTCCAGGTATTCAAATCATGTGATCCCTTTGCTGCGAGCTGCTCGTACAGTTTTACCGCCAAATCGTTTTTACCAATTCGGTATGCCGCGTAAGCGTAATAGCGATTGTAATATGTATTTGTTGAATCGCTTGCCCAAATCTCCTGATAGCACCGAAACGCATCCGGATAGGCCTTTAAACTGATATACGCCTGAGCGAGTTTCCCTTTCATCCGAACATCTGTTGGATCAATTGAAATGGCCTTTTTGAAATAGGTGACGGCATACAGATAGTTTCCCAAGGCTGAATGCGCATCGGCCAATTCTTCCCAGTAAATTGTATTGTTGGGTTCCAGTTTGCAGGCCTCATTTAAGGCACTGATCGCCGACTCGTAGTCCATCAATTTTTCGCAGACCAGCCCTTTCTTAAAGTACAAGCTGGCTTCGGGCGTCACATTCAGCTGCTGCTCGAGGCTATTCAACGCTTCTGAGTAATGTCGATTTAAGATTAGAAGATCTACTTCGTTTTGTGCCTTGCCGGAAGATACGATCATTAAAATCAGGCAGACGGGAAAGATGAATTTCATGTTTCTGGCTGGTTTTCGGTTTTTGTCAGGAGTTCGAGAGAAAAAAATCAGCCCACCCGTCATGAGCAGGCTGATCTATTTTGAGAATTGCTATTGCAATACAAAGCTGATTGGCACAGTGTAGTTAACAGCAACGGCCTCGCCACGCTGCTTTCCCGGAGTCCATTCTGGCAAAGACGAAACGACACGCAAAGCTTCTGTATCCAGACTTGTTTCTACTCCACGTGCGATTTTCGCATTCCTTACTTTGCCTGTTCTATCCACGACGAAACTGACATAGACTTTTCCTTGAATTCCTTTTTCCAAAGCCTGGGTCGGATATTTAACTTCGTTTGCAATGGCTGCGCGCAAAGCCGATTCTCCTCCCGGAAATTCAGGCATCTCATCGACGATGAAAAAGATTGGTTTTCCGTCAATTGTCTTGTCTACCTGTTCGCTTTTTGCAGACTTCTCTGAGGAGACAGTAGATGCCTCTATTTCTGTCTCTGTATTCGTTTTTCGAACAACCAGTTCGCCGTTTTCAAAAGATACAACCTCATAATCTGGTGAGTTTTTAAAGAATTCCAACGGATTATCAAACACACCGTTTGAATCGGAGTCTATATTTATAGCTGCCCGAGCATTTCCCCTTAGAAAAATGATTTTTTCCACTTTACTTTCGGTTATTTGCTCTTTATCCTCCTGCTTACACTCAACAGCAAATATTACAAGCAAACAACAGGCTAAGACTAATCCTCCAAACAGTTTTGCATGTGCTAATTTTGATGATTTTATTTGTGACATCATTTGAATTCGTTTTTTGATCAGAGAGTAATTAAAATTGTTGGCCAAATTGATTTGTGGCCCAACAAACTGCTGCAAAAGCAGCTTCTTATAATAACCGGGATTGGAGAAATGAGCCAGAACAGCCCTATCGGCCAGGTACTCATGATTCTCGCGCAACAAACGCTTCATCAACCAGAAAAACGGGTTGAACCACTGGAAAACGGTGAGCACTTCCAACACCAAAATATCGAAAGAATGTCCCTGCTTTACATGTTCAAACTCGTGAATCAGCATCTTGTCCCAGCCATCCTGAGTTTTCAGATTTTTGCCGGCAAATACATAGGAAAGAAAAGAGAAGGGTGTTACTTCGCGATCGAGTAAAACAAGCTTCATTCCGCCTTCGCGAATGACCTCGTTTTTATGAATGAGCCAGGAGATTTGGGCCAAACGCCATAGCAGGCGGAGTGCAAACAAACACACTCCAATTAAATAAATACCGATGATATAAGTACTGGCTGAAATCTCGCGTACAATGCTGGTTGACACTTCTGTTCCGTAAACAGAAACGGTTTCGAGCAAGTTACGGTAAGGCGTCACTGTGATCTCGTCCAACAGGACGGGCTGGCCTTCCCAAACACGTAAGTGCACGAACGGAAGCAAGGCTGAAAATGTCAATGCGAAAAGCAAAAACAAACGGTTGGTCCGAAAGAACGTTTCGCGTTGCAGAAACAGGAAGTACAGCAAAGTGAACAGTGCCAGACTAATTCCCGATTCGAAAATATAGTTTACGAAATCAACCATTGTTTTCCGGTTTATCGTCTTCCAAATCTTTTCCAACTTCGTTCATCAGGGCTTCCAGGTCCGAAAGACTCATGTTATCTTCCTTCGCGAAAAAAGAAACCATCTCCTGGAACGAGTTTCCAAAGTAGTTGCTTAAAAAATTTCTGAAATAGGTTTTGGTATAATCGCTCTTACTGATAAGCGGAAAATACCGGTGGGTCTTTCCAAAAGCTTCATGATCGACAAAACCTTTCTTTTCCAAAATACGAATGATGGTCGAAACCGTATTGTAGGCCGGCTTCGGTTCCGACATTTTTTCCAAAATGTCGTTCACAAACGCCTTGTCCAGTTTCCATAAAATCTGCATCACTTGTTCTTCTGCCTTGGTTAATTCTTTGATCATGATTACTTTTTGTTGTTTCGGATGAATTGTCTATCAAAATTAACTAAACAATTCGTCAATCAACTAATTTTTTAGTTAAAATGGCGAAAAAATTTTAAGGATCAGGTCGGATTAAAATGATTTGTTTCATAGTTGGATGATTTAATTTCTGAAACAAACCTACAACTAATATTTTAGTTTTCAAACTAATTTTATAGTTTTTAAACTATATGCTTAGTTTTTAACCATCAATTTCAGAGAATCACAACAGGAATAAAAGTGACAGAAGGCATTAGAAGGCAATTGGAGGTGATCAGAAACAATTGTATGGCTTTACACTTCTTATTGTTGCATTCAATCGCCTGCCATTGCTTACGATTGCTTCCAACCTACAAAGACTTTCGTCATAGCGTGCATCCAGATTCAAAAAAAAGGAGGCCTACCCTCTGGCAGACCCCCACGTTAGACTAAACGAAAGTGCTTACGCAGCAACTCTAAATTTTACTCTGATTGATCTTTTTTAGTGACTTTTTTAGACCTCATGATTTCGAACACTGTTCGTCTGTTCTCCTGATGCTTTTCTTCGGAGCAATCAACTCCGTCACCACATTCATTCACCAGTTGGCTTTCGCCCAGGCCTATTGTCTCAATCCGATTCCGGTCTATACCTTTACGAACAAGGTATTCCAAAGTTGCCTTAGCCCTTCGTTCAGAGAGTTTTTGGTTGTACTCATCTGTACCTCTGGAGTCAGTATGCGCTTCCAGTCGGATATCAATGTCAGGATATGTTTGCAATGCTTGAGCAATCCGGTCGAGTACGCGAGCTGCATCCGGCCGAATATTAAACTTATCGTAGTCGTAGTAAATATTATTCAAACCAATTCTTGTTCCGGCATCAAGCGGATACAGTTGGAAGTAGTAGAATAACTCACCCGGTTCCATTCCGTCAGTTGAGAATTCGATATCGGTTGACAAGAAATTAGCAGCTTCGGCCGATACCAGGTAATCGCGATCCGGTTGAATGTCTGCCTTGAAATAGCCGCTTGAATCGGTAAACGCTGTGTCAACAACCACGCCATCGCGAACGATTGTGATAGCCGATCCCGGAATTGGTTCGTCGCCCAAAATATTCACAACTTGTCCTCTCAGACGGTGTGAAGGATCCAGGTACAATACTTCTTCGCGATTCGCAAATTCACCTTCAGTTGTCAGGTTTATTTCCTGCTCTTTATCGTAGTACCCCAATTTCGTTGCGAGTAAATTGAAGCGTTCACCCATTTCGAGTTTCAGTGTAGTCCGCCCAACTGAATCGGTCATGTAAGAATCCACCACTTTACCTTTTGCATTTTTAGCGTCAACCTGTACTTCAGGAACGGGTTTTCCGGTGAAAGTTGACAGTACCAGCAATTCAATTTTATACTGGTCGGGAAGTACAATGTAAATATCATCGCCTCCCTGGCCGCCTCCGCGGTTTGAAGAGAAATAAGCATAACGCTCTGCTGGTCCGGGAACAAAGCCGAAATCATCTGCCTGCGAGTTGATATCATTGTCGAACGTTAAAACTTCGCTGGTTTTTCCTCCGGCGAACTTCGTGTAAAACACATCCAGACCGCCTTTTCCACCGTGACCGTCGGAGGTGAAAAACAGAGTCCCGTCAGCTTGCCAGAAAGGAAACATTTCCTTGCCCGCCGTATTCACACCTTCACCCAAATTAACAGGTGCCTGCCACTCGCCATTTTTGCGAACGGTGTAGTAAAGGTCGGTTCCACCAAAACCTCCGGGCATATCGCTGATGAAAACGAGCGTGTCGCCGGACGGATTCACTGTTGGGTGAGCTACAGAATAGTCTTTAGATGCAAACGGGAACTGGCCAACTTCAGTCCAACCACTACCGTTACGCTTGAACTCGGTAATCGCCAGGCGAACATTTTCTTTTTTGAATACAATGTTCTGCACATCGGTTTCCTCTTCGTAAGATTGGGTCAGGTACATCTCGCCGGTTGCCTGGCAGATGGACATCGGTCCTTCCTGAATCCGTGTTGTAATAACCGGAGTCCATTCGCCGCGCTTAGGCAAAGTACCGTCCGGTTGAATTGCAGATGAATAAACATCGTACAACAAATTGGCCTCGCTCTTTTTATCACCTTCAACTTTAACTTCCGAGTTATAGATGAGGTTTCCGCCATCGATAGCTGAAGCAAAATCGCTGGAAGGTGTATTTATTGTAGCATTTTTGACGCTGACTTTAACACCGTCGAATACTTTTTGAGTCTGGGCATACGTGCTAACCACAAAAAGCATTAAGGCTACACTGGTTAAAATTTTAACTTTCATAGGTCAAAGTTTTTGAGGTTAGAAATATCTGGGTGAAGTGAATGACTTAACAAGAGATCGCAATTCATAGGATATCATGATCTCGTGCGAACCATTTCCGTAAGATCCGATTTTGCCCAGGTTCAAGTCGTAAGCGTATCCTAAACGCAGTTTCTCGCTGATGATGAACTGAACGTTGCCGCCAAAGGCGCTACCTCCGCCGTTCCAGCTGGTTGAACGGAACATGCCGCCCAGCCAAAATTTCTCTTTAAACAAGAAACTTGCATTTAAGTCGTAAACGAAAGGTTGAGACTCGGAGTGGCGGAACATAACCGATGGTTTGAATTTAACCGAAGTTCCCATGTCGAATACATAGCCTGCAATCATGTCCATGTTCCGGTATTCAATATCGCTTTCATAGTCTCCAACTCCATTTTCAAAGTCGTTCTTCAATATTTTGGGAATTGAAAATCCGACATAGTATCGGGGAGCCGACAGGAACAAACCAACACCTGCATTGGGCATAAATTTCTCGCTGATTTCTCCCATAAAAGATTCATCTGTTTCATCGATAATCGAGTAACTCGATAAATAGTTTTTGTAGTTGGTAAAACCTGCCTTTAAACCAAGTCGCAAGCTTGCGTTATCACCGACTTTCAGTTTATAGGAATAATCGGTAAAGAACGCCAGGCGTTTTTCTTCGCCAATGTTATCACTAATTACTGAGAGACCTAAACCGATCCGTTCGTTGCGCAAGGGCGCCTGCACCGTAAAGGTGTGTGTCTCGGGAGCTCCGTCGAACCCGACCCACTGGTAGCGGCCAAGAACCATAAAACCTACGCATTCCCACGACCCTACATAAGCCGGGTTAAATGCTTGAATGTTGAACATGTACTGGCTGTACATGGGGTCATCCTGCTGACCGAATGAGCTCAGTGTGGTGCTGACAATCAATACGACACCGGCAGTTAGTTTGGCTAGATATTTCATCGCTTTCATCGTTCTTAAGTTTACCGTTTAACAAATACTGTCCCTTTGTGCACTATATTATCCAAGATCAGGATCACGAAATAGGTACCTTCAGGCACAATATCTCCGCTTCCTCCGACATTCGGCCGACCATCCCACCAAGCATCGGAAGTTCCCAATAACTGTTCATTTCCGTAGTCGTCCATTTCGAATAGTTTTGCGCCCCATCTGTTGTAGATTTCGATATGCGCATTCGAATACATATGAATACCGAGAACTTCGAGATAATCGTTTTTACCGTCACCGTTTGGCGAGAATGCGTTTGGAATTTTCAGAACATCGATCTGCGGATCGTGTCTCAGCGTTACAACTGCCTGGTCGCAAAGCTGTGCTCCTGCATTGTCACAAACCTCATATTCGAATGAGTCGTCACCGTAGTAGAACTCGTCCGGAGTATAAGTGAATGTTCCATCGGCGTTCCATACCAGCGTTCCGTGTTCCGGTTCAACTGTAATACTGGTTACCAATATTTCGTCGCCATCCGGATCGTAGTCGTTATCCAAAACATTCTTGTTTTCGTCGGTCATGATGAAGTCGTCATCAACAGCTACCGGCGGCATGTTTGTTTCGTCAACCGAGATGTAAACCGTTGCATTGCGGCAGAGTGTACTTCCCGACACGCAAATACTGTAAGTGAAGTTATCCGGTCCAACGTAGTCGGCATCCGGCGTGTAAGTGAACTCGCCACTTGCACTCATAGCCACAGTACCGTGAGTTGGTTGAATCTGCACTGACATTGTCGCGTCGTTGGCACTAATATTCACATCGTTGATGGATGCGTTTTTGGTGATCGCGTAATTTTTATCGGTTTCGTAAGCATCGTCTACTCCAAATACGCCACCATCCTGGTCTGAAGAAGCGTAGATCAACAGAACCTCAGCAGTTGCGGTACTTGAAGGATCGTTTTGTTTTTGAACCTCGTAAGTGAAGGTCACAACGCCTTCGTAGTTTGCAGGTGCGTTGTAAGTAAACTGACCGTTAGAACTCAATTGCAATTCACCAACTACCGGAGCAACGATTGGAGTTGTATTCACAACAAGTGCTCCTGCGTCCATATCGAAGTCATTCGCTAAAATATTGCCTTCCAACGGATATTCCGGAGCTTTTACTGCCATGTAGATGTCGGCATTGGCTACCGGCGGACGAACGTTCAGGTGATTTTTGTCAATCACTCTCAGGTAAACAATCGCCGGAGTCGATACTCCACTCACATTATCCATGATCGCGTATGTGAACTGGTCATCACCGCTGTACGATGCATCTGCTTCGTAAATGTATGTTCCGTCTTCGTTCAATGTCAGAATACCGTGGTCTGGATCAGTTAATTTAACTGCTATATGATCAGTATTCAGTCGCTTACCTGTTTCGCTTGAAACGATACTTTTCAGTCTTGAAACCTGTGCATCTTTTTCACCTGTAATAGAAGGACCTGACACAACGCCTGTTTCGTGGTAAACATCGTTGGTAAATACGTTACCGCCAGTTGCCATTCCCGAGAAGGTGTTGTTAATATCACCCATAGAAATCGGTGGATCGTAAACTGAAAGTATTTGAATGGTAACAGTTGCTGTTGAGCAGTAACCGTCAGCATCGCAAATTTGATAAGTGAAATTATCGGTTCCGAAGTAGTTCAGGTCGGGCAGATAAGTAATGGTACCATCGGCATTCACTGTTGTTGTACCATTTGAAGCATTGCTTACAATTGCCAATGTTGAAACATCGAGATTGTTGTCGCAATCCAGGTCGTTGGTCAATACATCGATTATCTCTTCTGTATCTTCTTCAATTACCCGGCCGTCAGCCACTGCTACAGGCTCAGACTTCAATGTAATTGTTTGGGTGCAAGTCGACTGGTTACCATTCACATCTGTAGCTGTCCAGGTTACAGTTGTTGTTCCGAATGGGTAAACAGCCGATGCATCATCCAAACCGTTGAAATCATTCACGATTGATTCAACGTTACAATTGTCGCTAGAATTTGGGGTGGGAACTGTAATCGCGTGATCACAGTCCGCTGAAGAAATTATTGTTTCTGAAATATCCCCGGCACAGGTAATTTCCGGTGCCTGGTTATCGATAACTACGATCGCCTGAGTACAGGTACTCATGTTACCGCTGCTATCGTATACAGTCCATGTTACATTTGTTGTGTCAACCGGGTACATGCCGCTGGCATCGCTGGTTCCATTGTAGTCGTTAATCAACTCGCCCAGTTCGTCGTTATCTGATACTGTAGGCGCTTCAATTTGTACCATAGCACCACACATACCGTCATCGGCAGTTACTTTAATTGTATCGGCTGAACAGCTGATTGTTGGCAACTGAATGTCGGTTACCTGAACCTGAACGCTACAACTTGCTTCGTTACCGGCAGCATCGGTCACCGTCCAAAGAATCTCGTGGAGACCTTTTGCCAAAGTCAATCCTGCCAGTGGCTCACCACCTGAAAGGTCGTTTACAATGCTCAGCAATTCAAGTACGTTATCTTTAAATTCTACATTGAATTCGTCTCCCAAAATGGTGTAGTAGCTTTGGCCTTCGTCTAACAAACGGGTGAAAACCAAATTCGGACAGATGATTTCCGGCAACTCAAGGTCGACAACCTGAACGGTTGTGGTACAAATTGATTCGTTTCCGGCTGCATCGATTGCTGTCCAGGTGATTGTATTTGTTCCAACCGGCAACTGAGCATTTGCCAAAGTTGCACTTTGGTTGAAATCGTTGACGATACTTGCTCCGGCAACATTGTCGCTGAAAGTCGCATCAAACTCAGTTGCTTGAACTGTGTAGTAATCGGCGCCCTCGTCGGTATTCCGAATAAAGCCCTCGCCTGCACAGCTAATTTCCGGTGCTTCGTCGTCGCTAACAGTTACAACCGTAGTACAGATTGCACTGTTACCAGCAGCGTCGGTTGCTGTCCAAATAACGGTTGTTTCACCTACCGGCAATGCTTCGCCAGCCAGGCTTGCTGTTCCGTTCAAGTCGTTGCTGATGCTTGCTCCGGCAACGTTATCGTTGAAAGTTGCATCAAACTCAGTTCCTTGAATAGTGTAAGTATCAACTCCCTCGTCTGTCATGCGTGCGAATGGTGAACCTGCAGCACAAGTGATTTCAGGATATTCATCGTCGCTTACAGTGACAACTGTAGTACAGCTTACACTATTACCAGCTGCATCGGTTGCGGTCCAAACAATCGAAGTTTCACCCACCGGCAATGCTTCGCCAGCCAGGCTTGCTGTTCCGTTCAAATCGTTACTGATACTTGCTCCGGCAACATTATCGCTGAAAGTTGCGTCGAATTCAGTTCCTTGAACTGTATAAGTATCAACTCCCTCGTCTGTCGTGCGTGCGAATGGTGAGCCCGCAGCACAAGTGATTTCAGGATTTTCATCATCACTTACCGTAACAACGGTAGTACAGTTTACACTGTTACCAGCTGCATCAGTTGCTGTCCAAACGATTGTTGTCTCACCTACCGGCAATGCTTCGCCAGCAACACTTGCTGTTCCGTTCAAATCGTTGCTGATACTTGCTCCGGCAACGTTGTCGCTGAATGTTGCATCGAATTCAGTTCCCTGAACCGTGTAGGTGTCTGCTCCGTCATCTGTCATGCGTGCGAATGGTGAACCCGCGGCACAAGTGATTTCAGGATCTTCATCATCACTTACAGTTACGACTGTTGTACAGATCGCGCTGTTGCCAGCCACGTCAGTTGCAGTCCAGGTAATTGTTGTTTCACCTACCGGCAATGCTTCGCCAGCCAGGCTTGCTGTTCCGTTCAAATCGTTGCTGATGCTTGCACCGGCAACATTATCACTGAAAGTAGCGTCGAATTCAGTTCCCTGAACCATGTAGGTATCAACTCCGTCATCAGTCATACGTGCAAATGGTGAACCCGCAGCACAAGTGATTTCAGGATCTTCGTCATCGCTTACATTAATAACTGTCGTACAAGTTGCACTGTTGCCGGCAGCGTCGATGGCTGTCCAAACAATCGTAGTCTCTCCCACCGGAAGCGCTTCTCCTGCTACAGTTTCTGTTCCATTTAGGTCATTGCTGATGCTTGCACCTTCAACATTATCGCTGAAAGTAGCGTCGAATTCAGTTCCCTGAATGGTGTATGTATCTACTCCGTCATCCGTCATGCGAGCAAATGGTGAACCCGCTGCACAATTGATTTCAGGATTTTCGTCGTCGGTTATTGTGATATTCTGAACACAGGTGCTGGTATTTCCATGGATGTCAGTTACGGTCCAGGTAATGGTTGTTGTTCCAACCGGATAAGTATCGCTGGCGTCGGCTGTGTTGTTATAGTCATTCACAACGCCGGCGACCCCGCAATTGTCGCTTGTTGCCGGAGCACTAACAACAACTGCTGCGTTTGGTACGCCGGCATCAGCTGTTTGTGTTTGGTCTCCTGCGCAAGTAATTGAAGGATCTTCGTCATCTGTTACAACTACATCCTGGCTACATTGATTTGTATTTCCGTGAATATCGGTTACAGTCCAGGTGATGGTTGTTGTTCCAACCGGGTAAGTATCGCTTGCATCGGCTGCACCATTGTAATCGTTGATCACTGTTGCAACAGCTGTATTGTCATTAACTGTTGGTGGAACAATGGTTACTGCTGCCGCGCAAACACCGGCATCAGCTGTTTGAGTTTGACTGCTCACTGAACAGTTGATCGTTGGATCTTCATCATCAGTTACTGTGATGTTTTGAACACAAGTGTTTGTGTTTCCGTGAATGTCGGTTACAGTCCAGGTGATGGTTGTTGTTCCAACCGGGTATGTATCGCTGGCATCAGCTGTATTGTTATAATCGTTCACAATTGCTGCAACTCCACAATTATCGCTTGTAACAGGTGCTGTAACAATAACGGCTGCATTGGCAACGCCTGCATCTGCTGTTTGTGTTTGATCAGTAGCACATGTAATTGCCGGTGCTTCATCATCAGTTACAATAACATCCTGACTGCAGGTACTTGTATTACCTGTGTCGTCTGTTACAGTCCAGGTTACAGTTGTTGTTCCTACCGGATAAGTATCACTTGCATCCGATGTATTATTGTAGTCGTTCACCAAGGAAACAACCATATTGTTATCACTTGCATTCGGAGTAACTACAGTTACAGCTGCCTGGCAAACACCAGTATCAGCAGTTTGAGTTTGGCTGGTTACGGCACATTCAATTGTTGGTGGCTCATCATCAGTTACCTTAATCGTTTGTTGGCAAGTACTTGTGTTGCCACTACCGTCAGTTACTGTCCAGGTTACCGTAGTTGTTCCCAATGGATAAACGCCACTCGCATTTTCAGTTCCTGTTCTGTCGTTTACAACGCTCTGAACGCTGCAGTTATCTGATGTTGATGGACTAACAACTATCACACTTGCTTCTGCTTCACCTTCGTCAGTTGTTTGAACCTGGTTAGGAGCGCATGAAATTGTTGGATCTTCATCGTCAGTAACTGTGACAGTCATCACATCCTGTGCTGTATTAGAGGAAGCATCAGTCAATGTGTATGTGATCGTAGTCAACCCAATGTTGAACGTTGCAGTTCCAATTTGTCCAATACCGCTTCCGGTTGTAACACCGGTCATCTCCCAAGTCAAAACACTTGAACAATTGTCATTGATTACCGCATCCGCAATTGCTACATCAACGGTACAATCTCCGGTTGCATCAGCAGAGGTTGTTGTAACCACATCTTCTGCGGCAGTTACTGTTGGATCGATATTATCTTCTACTGTAACTGTGGCGGTGCAGATTGAGCTGTTTCCGTTAACATCTGTTACCGTCAGTTCAACATTATTGGATCCGACGTTATCACAAGTGAATGTGTCATTATCGATTACACTGGAAGTAATACCACAAGCATCTGATGCTGATTTTGTAACATCGGCTGCTGTAATGGAAACATTGCCTGTTTCATCCAGCTGAACGGTGATGTTCTGGCATTCGACTGCCGGAGCAACTTTATCTTCGACTGTTACAACTGCAGTGCA
>NZ_RAPN01000005.1 GCF_003610535.1 Mangrovibacterium diazotrophicum
TCCGTTGCATTGAAGCTGTAGTCGATGTATTGAGTACAGTCATCCAGCCACATCACTTCACCCGCTACACCTGCCAGTGTGCCCGAGGTTTGTCCACCAACGCCACAGTTGTCCGTCCAGCTGGTGGTCACTTCTGACGGCCAATCCGGGTTACAACCATCCAGGGTCATGTCATCCATGTCGGCAATAACCGGTGCGGTCATATCATGAATCGTGATAATCTGGCTCACTGAAGTCGTGTTACCACAAGCATCAGTATAAGTCCAGGTACGGGTAATGGTTTCCGGACAGCTTTGTCCGTCAGACTCATCAACACCCAGCACTTCACCGCTGCCGTCACAGTTATCCGTCCAGCCCAACATACCTGCAGCCGGAACATCTACTGCACACTCGTAGGTAATATCACCAGGTACTTCAGCAAACACCGGAGCTACCGCATCAGGATAAACCGTAAAGGTTGCACCGCACGAATCCATCTTCCCGCAATAATCTACGGCCTTGATCCAATGAGTTGCGGTGAAGCCGCAAGAAGCTCCCTCTGGAAGATCCTCCGGTAAATCATCTCCTCCCATTGTTACCGTAACCGGTTCGGTTGAATTTCCGGTTCCTTCAACATAGCTAAATTGAACTCGCCAATTATCCCATTGTTCCTCGAGATCAACTTCAGCACAAGGCTCAAATTCAAGGTCGCCGGGGCAACTAACAACCGGTGGGTTACTTAGCACATTCACCTGCGCAGGCGGTCCGGGGAAGTCTTTTAATTCCGCAGTCCCGGATTCTCCTGAAGTCCGGGTGCGTGTAAATACAGTTGCAATCCCAAAACAAGGATTAATAGTCTCATCGAAGAAAGCACTCAAGTTGATAGCCCCCTCGCACCATTGATTAATATCGTAATAGGGAAGCATTCCGGTGTACCCGGCGCCTCCATTGGAACCGACCAAAGTTACCTGCTCTACATTTCCAAATGCAGGAAAATGCACATAGGTTTTCTCCGTGTTTACTGTTGCGAGAATCGTTCCGTGAGGATAATCGGTAAATGGAACGTATTCATAAGTTCCACCAACATTCTGCCAAATCAGAACGATGACGTTCGCAACCGGCCCACCGTTTGTAAACTCAACGGTGACCAAAATATCTCCGGGAGTCCGTCCGCCTGTTGCAGCATCGGCTTCAGTTACAAATTTTCCATAATAATACCCGGCATTGTCCATTCCCAGGGTATCCATATAAAATGGCTTTTGCAGGAACTCGAAGTCGATATAACTACTACCATTCGTTACCTCGCGGTCAGCGGCCCAAGCCACCCACAGATCATCCGGATTACCTGGATTTCCGTCGATTCCGATAATGCTGGAATTACCACGGGTAAAAATTACACCAGCATTCTGAATCTCGTTTTTGTTCGGATTTGAGCCGACACCCCATTCATAAGTACTGGGGTTATCGTTAATCTTGTTTCTTCCGGTAAAAATCGTTGGATCCTTATTTGTAATATCATCAACATACCGAACGACCGTGTAATCAGCCACGCCGGGAAAACTGTTTTCCGATACATCAAAATAAGGAGGATCAGCAATTGGCAAAATATCAAATACACCGCCGCCATCTCCGGGGTATACCTGATCCCAATAAAAAATATCTCCGGCAGTTCCATAATTTTGAGGAAACCCGGAGGTATTATCCGTAAGTCCAAATACGTGATTCGCGTACGCGTTGCCGTCAATCGCCGTACCATTTGTCGGGGCCTGTACAGGAGCGATCCCCTGAATATTTCCCGTTGTTTGTGCGACCGATTTGTTCGGCATTACCATCGCCAGTAGAATCACCAAGAGTATAGGTACAGAAAAGCGCCAACAACCATAACTACTCTTTTTAGAGGTAGAGATGTAAACGTCTGTCATAACTACATAAATTTAGATTTGATAGTGTTCAGTGTTGGCCCCGACTCAAAAACCAGTTATTAAAAATGAGCCCGAACCAATTACAAAACCTTAGGTTTGAACAAAAAAATTCCCTTAATCACAGGGAATCGCAATAGAGAGCAGCAGACCTCCAGCCTGCAAATCATAAAAAAAGGTAAGGGAAAACCCATAGGCGGTCAATCAGGAATCTTACGGATATTTTTCTCAGTAGAAGTGCCAATTGAATATTCACCAAAGCCGCATCAACAGCGACTTTGCAGTAGACCAAATCATTCAGAAAGAAAAAATAAGTGGAAAATTGAGAATGAAATTTTTCAGATTGGACTGACTGAATTAAATGATGGGGGAAGCCCCCAAGAAAGAACCGAAGAAAGCGTCAACTTGAAAATAGAATTTGCGCACTAAGGATTTACGCCCTTCACTTCGAACTCGACACTCGCGATGATCTCATCGCCGACCTTTGCCTCGGCTGTCACTAAAATGGTGTCTTTGGAAATATGTTTGCTAATCCGCCCCACGAAAGTGACAAACTCACCCGCAAATGCCAGCCTGTAAGCCCGAATAGTAGTGTACGGACTGATTAATTTCGAATAGCCGGGAATGTGTTTTTTGAAAAGTTCGAAACCGAGCTCACCGAATAAGTTACCGACCAGTGCCACGGGGAGAGCCGGGTATTGCCGGAAATGCCCTTCGCAATCATTCGGACGAATAACACCATAATCAGCCTTGAGACGATCACCTTCAAACACCAGATTCGTCAAGTTACGACGGTTTTTATACGGACTTTCAATGTTTTCAATTTCCTCCTCCACCTTGTTCTTCCCGTAAAATTTCGTAAAAATGGCAGGGCTCATAATCATGTACTCCACCTCGGCCGTGTACAGCAGTTCGTTGTGCTCGCCCAACAACTCTCCGTAAACTTTCCCCTTGCTTTTTTCGGCTAAAACCGGGATAGCATATAAATTCAGGTAGGGAGCATCGTAAACCAAATCGCTTTTCCGATCGAGTATGGCGTGAATGGCCAAATAATAGTGCCGTTTCTTAAAGTGGAATCCCATTGCCAACACTATCGACCCCAAGATTGCCAAATGCCTGCCACATTCTGCGCCTCCAATCGGTCCGCCTTCATCCGGATTTAAATATTCATTGTAAATTTTTGCTTTCAATCCCCCATATTCCAGCAATTCCAGATCCTGCAAAATATTATAGGGTTCTTCCACCATGATCAACTGATCCAGTTTTATTTCAACTTTATTCTGATCCATGAATTACGAAAAAGGAATTAACAGCTAACAGCATTCAATCATAATATTCCGGCAGAAAACAGCGCGATCCGCCGACCAAAGAGGAGACCAACGTTCAATTACCACATAATTGAAAAAAAGATAGATGATTCAGCAGGGCCATTCAATCAGGAATTTTCCGGATATTTTATGTCGAAAAGAACACGCGCCAAAAAACAACTATTCCTCAAATAATCAAATGATTGTGAAAAGCATACTTAACCATTTCGGCCGTCGACTTTAACCTCAATTTTGTCAGAATATTTTTTTTGTGCGTTTCCACTGTACGAGGGCTGATAAACAGTTTTTTGCCTATTTCTTTATAAGTTAACCCCTGGCAGAAGAGCTTCAGGATTGAGATTTCCCGTTCGGTAAGGGTATTTTTCTTTTTAAGAACCAAGGCATTTCGCTTACCCGATGGCGAAATCTCCGCCAGCCATTTCTGCATTTCGCGCGGCAGATAGGTCGACCCCGAAATGATCTTTCGGATCGCACACTTCAGATCCTCCGGAGTTTCATTTTCGAACACGAAACCTTTAACTCCCAATTTGACGTGATCGGTGAAGCAATCCGAAAACTGCATGCTGGTCAGCAAAACAACCGGCAAATCCGGGTATCTCCGGATTACTCTGCGAATCAGGCGAATTCCGCCATTGTCGCAATGCAGAATGTCGAAGAGAAGAATATCCGGCGATTTCTCTTCGATCTCTTTCAACAAATCGCTGATGGAATTTGCAGCCACGACAATTTCAAGTTGGTTTTGCTCAGCCAATACCGATTTCAAGCCTGAACTAAACAGATTATAGTTCTCAAAAATCGCAATTCTCACAGGCCTTTTCATGAATCAATCCTCCACTAAATTTGAATATACCACTAACTTTAAATTGTTCGCATGGAGTTAAATTGGGCCGGTATTGATTACTTGGTTTTTTCGGAATCTGTCACTTTTTCACCTGAGGGAGTCGATGGACAAGCAAGTTACGAAAACTGGCTAAGCGATTTCAATCCGTAAAAAAACGGATAGCTATCCGTGATTTCACGGATTATTTGTAAACATTCGGATTGAAAATGGAGAAAAATCAGTCAACAAGCTTCATACGCATGGCATATTTCACCAGGTCAACAGGAGTAGACAAGTTCAACTTTTCGAGCAGGTTATTTTTGTGCGACTCAACCGTTCGCGGACTAATCGACAATATATCGGCAATTTGTTTGTAGGAAAGTCCTTCGGCAATCAGCTTGAGAACCTGTTGCTCGCGCGGGCTTAAATCCAGTAACTCTTTTCCGGCATTGTTGGCTTTCTGAAGTCCTTCTAGTAATTTCTTCTCAAGTCTCCTTTCTGACATTTCAAAGTAAATCTCGCCGTTCAAAACACGGCTCATGGCCTCCAATAGATTTTCCCAGGAATCCTCTTTCCATATCACAGCCCGCACGCCCATCATCACGGCATCCAATACCGCGCCTTCGCTTGCACCGATCGCCAATGCAACAACCGGAATATCGGGATGACCTCCCCTTAAAAAATTGAGTATGGAAAACACGTCGTCCTGAAGAAGGGTCAAATCCAATAGAACAATTTCCGGCACGTTTCTTTTAAACTCCGAAAAGAATTCAGCAGGTTTTGAAACCTCCCCAACCACCCTAAACCGCCCGTCGTTTTCGAACAACATTCCTAAGCCCTTTCGCAATATGTGGTTATCACCAGCAATTACGATCTCTTTATTCACAACTCCATGTACGGAATTTTACGGATAGGGTTTTAGACCCACTCGCTCAGAAAATACGATATTCTTGAGTTGAAATAGATTTCCATTATTAAATTTGAGCGCAACAAACACTTCCACAAATATGATGACAGAAAAATTTCCTTCCCGGCTGCTGGAAAATGCGGTGAATGAATTCTCAAAATTACCCGGGATTGGAAGAAAAACAGCTTTACGATTGGTGCTCCATTTACTGAAGCAGGAGACGAACGATGTGGAAATTTTTGGGAACAGTATCATTCAGGCAAGAACGGAAATCAAACATTGCAAAGTTTGTCACAACATATCCGATCATGACGTTTGCAACATCTGCAGCCAACCGGATCGCAGCGGCGAAATCATCTGTGTGGTAGAAACGATTCGCGACGTAATGGCCATTGAGAACACCCGGCAGTTTATCGGCTTGTACCATGTTTTGGGTGGAATCATCTCGCCGATGGACGGAATCGGACCTTCTGACCTGGAGATTAACTCGCTGGTTGAGCGTGTAAAAGAAGGCACGGTAAGTGAGGTTATTTTGGCGCTCAGCACAACCATGGAGGGAGACACCACAAACTTCTACATTTATAAAAAGCTGAAAGACTACAACATCAAAATTTCAACCCTGGCCCGGGGCGTCTCGGTTGGTGATGAACTGGAATATGCAGACGAGCTCACGCTCGGTCGTTCCATCAAAAACCGACTCGACTTCGAAAGTTCGCTATCTCAATAAGCTCAATATGAAGTTGTCCGTCATCATCGTTAATTATAATGTGAAGCATTTTCTGGAGCAATGTTTACGCTCCGTGACCGATGCGTTGACGGGAATTGACAGTGAGATTCTGGTTGTTGACAACAATTCGGTTGACGGCTCCTGCCTGATGGTGAATGATAGCTTCCCAAAAGTCAAGCTGATAGAAAACAAAGAGAACACAGGTTTTTCGAGAGCCAACAACCAAGCCATTTCCGTTGCCCGAGGCGAATACATTCTGCTGCTCAACCCGGACACACTGGTTGAGACGGACTGTTTCCGAAAATGTGTTGCTTTCATGGACGAACATCCGGAAGCTGGTGGCTTGGGCGTGAAAATGATTGACGGCAAGGGCCATTATTTGCCCGAATCGAAAAGAGGAATTCCAACGCCGTGGGTGTCGTTTTGCAAAATATTCGGGTTGACGGCTTTGTTTCCTCATTCTCCCCGCTTCGCCGGATATTACCTCGGACATCTATCCAATACGGAAACCCACGAAGTTGAAGTTTTGGCCGGTGCCTTCATGCTGCTTCGGAGCGCCGCACTGCAAAAAGCGGGCTTGCTGGACGAGCAATTTTTCATGTACGGTGAAGACATCGACCTCTCCGTTCGAATTCGACAAAGTGGCTATAAAAACTATTACTTCCCCGAAACCAAGATTATTCATTATAAAGGAGAAAGCACAAAAAAAGGTAGTCTTAACTATGTCAAACTGTTTTACAAGGCGATGCTCCTTTTTTCAAAAAAACACTTTTCGGGCCGGCAAAATCAACTCTTCAATTTCACCATTAACCTCGCCATCTATTTTCGTGCTTTGCTGTCTGTTGTCAGCAGAGTGGTTGCGGCAATTCTGCTGCCCTTGATTGACGCTTTAATCATCCTTCTCGGTTTTTACCTTTTGATCCCCGTTTGGGAAACCTTTCAGTTTGAAGCCGATCATTTTCCGCCCGAATTCTTCAAGCTCGTAGTTCCCGGGTACACCCTTATCTGGATTGTGACATTATTATTTTTCCATGCCTACCTGCGACCACTCTCAATCGGAAAGCTACTTCGCGGAATACTGGCGGGCGGTGTTCTGGTCATGTTGTTCTATTCATTCCTGAACGAGAACTGGCGTTTCTCGCGAGCTCTGATCGTACTGGGTACTTGCTGGAACCTGCTAATGCTACCACTAATCCGCTACTCATTAAGTAGTACTAAGCTTGGCATTTTTCGGATCAAAGGCTATCGAGCAAGTAAAATAGTTGTGATTGCCGGTACCGAGGAGGCTGAAAGAATCCTCAGCTTGCTGGAAAATTCAGACTTCCGCTACGAGCTGACCGGGCTAATCGCTCCGGACAACAAAGTTCCCGGATCAATCTACTTGGGAAATTTCAGCCAAACCATCGAAATTATCGATATCCATCGGCCCGACGAACTGATTTTTAGCGGGAAAGATGTACCACCGGCCGAAATTATCGATTGCATGCTCGATCTGAATGACAAGAACATTCATTTTAAAATTGCCCCACAGGAAAGTCTGTCGATTATCGGGAGCAGCTCGCCCAATGCAGCCGGAGAGTTTATCAACCTGAAGTCAAACCCGCTTTCAAAAAAAACGAACCTTACATTGAAACGATTGCTCGACATCAAACTGGCAATCATACTGATCATCTTTTTTCCCGTCTTGTTTTTCAGCTTTTCGGATGTAAAAGGATTGATAAGAAATTGTCTAGCTGTTATTTCGGGTAAAAAAACATGGATCGGCTTTGCCAGCCCGATCAGTTCCGACATCCATTTGCCGAAGCTGAAACAAGGGGTATTGACACCCTCTTCGCCATTCGAATTTCGATATTCAGCCGCGAAAATATTGGATAATGACCGTGTGTATGCCAAAAATTACCGAATTTTAACCGATCTGGAATTGATATTCCGCAACTGGAAAATCCTGGGACAATGAACCAACCTTCGCTTTCGTATGGTAACATCAGCCTTCGCCCTTTGGAGCCGGAGGATCTTGAATTGTTATACCTGTGGGAAAACGATTCTTCAATCTGGCAGGTCAGCAATACGCTGGCTCCCTTTTCACGCTATATTTTAAGGCAATACATTGAAGAGTCGCATCGGGATATTTACGAAACCAAACAACTTCGACTGATTATTGAGAACGAATCGGGAGATCCGGTTGGCGCCGTTGACCTTTTCGATTTTGAGCCTTTCCACCAGCGTGCCGGTGTTGGCATTTTAATTTATGCAACTACTGACAGGCAAAAAGGATATGCCGCCGATGCACTGCAGCTAATGTGCCAATATGCCAAAGAGGTACTTGGATTGCACCAGCTTTATGCCAACATCGGAGCAAATAACCCCGCCAGCGTGGGACTCTTCGAAAAATCTGGGTTTCAACTTTCCGGAAGAAAAAAAGATTGGCTAAAATTGCTGTCCGGTCGAGTGGATGAATTCCTGTATCAAAAGATTTTATAAGCCGGTGATTGAAAGATCGGCGTACACGGGAATATCACGGAAGAACTGGTAATTTTTGGACTCAAAATCCACCTGGCAACAATAATGTTCCAAACCATTTGAAATAATCAGGAACGGCACTTTGAAGGTCAGATTGTAGCGGGCAATCTGATCAAAGGTTTTCTGCGTAATTTTCACTTCCGGCGCCTTGAACTCAACAATCAGCAGTGGATTTCCGTTTTTACCGTATACCAGCAAATCGGCCCTAAACTGGTTCCCGTTCAATTTCAAGCCTGTTTCAATAGCCATCAGTGATGCCGGAAAAGCTTTCACTTCAACCAAATACCGAATAAAATTCTGTCGTACCCATTCCTCGGGTGTCAATACCAGAAACTTTTTCCTGATCTCATCAAAAATCTGGACTTTGGAATCGACTTGTTTGGTTCGGAATGAATATGATGGTAAATTTAGCTGAGTAAACATTTTAACGATGCAATTTGTATTTTTGTGCATCCGCTCCAAAAAGCGGAGTCAAACATGCCTTCAAAATTGCAAAAATATATCCATTGTACATGAAGACAAAGAAAGAGATTGTAGACAATTGGCTTCCCCGCTATACCGGTAGAAAATTAGAAGATTTTGGTGAATACATTTTATTGACGAACTTTCAACTGTACGTCGATATGTTTGCCGAAAAATTCAATGTTCCGGTGATCGGCGAAGAAAAAAATATGCCCAGCGCGTCAGCTGAGGGAATGACAATCATCAATTTTGGGATGGGTAGCCCCAATGCTGCCACCGTGATGGATTTGCTCTCAGCTATTATGCCCAAAGCGGTTCTGTTTTTGGGAAAATGCGGCGGATTGAAGAAAAAGAACAAATTGGGAGACTACATCCTCCCCATTGCAGCTATCCGCAGCGAGGGAACATCCAATGATTATCTGCCTGCCGAGGTCCCGGCATTACCGGCGTTTAACCTGCAACGGGCCGTTTCAACAGCCATCCGCGAAAATGCCATGGACTACTGGACTGGTGTGGTTTACACAACCAACCGACGCGTTTGGGAGTACGACGAACGTTTCAAAAAATACCTGAAAAAGACGCGGGCAATGGCTGTGGATATGGAAACGGCAACCATTTTCACCGTGGGTTTTGCCAACCAAATACCAACCGGGGCACTTCTGCTTGTTTCGGACCAACCCATGATTTCGACCGGCATAAAAACTGATGCCAGCGACCAGCGCGTAACCACCAATTTTGTGGAAAAGCACATCAAAATTGGCATTGATGCTTTGGTTGAAATCAAAACAAACGGGCGATCGGTGAAACACCTGAAGTTTTAAACCCTGCAAAAGCAACTTATGACCTTTGAAGATATTCTGAACAACCTGAAGAAAAAAATCTATCACCCCATTTATTTCCTGATGGGTGAAGAGAGTTATTTTATCGACCAAATTTCGGATTACATTAACCAGCATGTGCTCACTGACGCTGAAAAAGGCTTCAATCAACACATTCTGTACGGAAAGGACACGGATATTGACACCATCATTACCTACGCGCGCCGGTTCCCGATGATGTCCAGCCACCAGGTAATTATTGTCCGCGAAGCTCAGAACATCAAGAAGATTGAAGAGTTGGAATCCTATGTGAAGAATCCGCTGAACTCGACGATCCTCGTATTAAATTACAAATACAAAACAATCGACAAACGCAAAACCTTCAGCAAGTTGATCGGTCAGAAAGGCGTTTTGTTCGAGTCGAAAAAGATTTACGACAACCAGCTTCCCGACTGGATCAAACGGTACCTGGCAACGCGCAACTACACCATTGTTCCGCAAGCGTCGATGTTGCTGGCCGAATACCTGGGCACTGATCTGAGCAAGGTTTCCAACGAGCTTGATAAATTAATTATCAGCCTGCCGGAAAATTCTCAAATCACGCCGGATCACATTGAAAAGAACATCGGGATCAGCAAAGATTACAACATTTTCGAGCTGCAAAATGCGTTGGGCGAGCGTAACGTACTGAAGAGTAACCAAATCATCAACTATTTTTCAGCAAACCAAAACGCGAACCCTTTTCCGCGAACAATTTCGAGTCTTTACCAGTTTTTTATGAAGATACTGACCTACCATTTTTTGGAGGATAAATCTCAAAACGCTGTTGCCTCGAGCCTCGGAGTACATCCGTTCTTTGTCAAATCATATATTGCTGCTGCAAAGCAATATCCAATCCGAAAAGTAGTTGAAATTATATCAACGCTGCGCGATTTCGACATGAAATCGAAAGGACTCGGAAATGTTTCGTCCAGCGCCGGTGATTTGCAGAAAGAGATGATTTATAAAATCTTACACTGACAATTTTATGACATTATACATCATTGCTGCTACCTGCCTTGTTTCAATCATGGCATTCAGCCGCCCCGATCTGATTGAGAAGCTGCAGTTCAATGCCAGCAAGATCGTCCACGAGCGCCAGTATTACAGGCTGGTTTCCCATGGCTTTGTTCATGCCAACTGGGAACACCTGATCGTGAATATGATTGTACTGTACTCCTTTGGCCGGGCAATCGAGTTGTACTTTGGCTACACCTACGGCAGAATGGCCAATGCCTACTTCCTGATTTTATATTTCGGAGGCATGTTGGTGTCCAATATTTACGCGCTCATCAAACACCGCAACGACTACTACTACAATGCCGTTGGTGCATCGGGTGCTGTTTCGGCTGTTTTGTTTGCCGCCATCTTTTTCGATCCCTGGGATATGATTTACTTTTTCGGAATCATACCGACTCCGGGAATTGTGTTCGCTGTTTTATACCTGGTTTATTCGTATTACATGAGCCGCAAACAAAAGGACAATATCGCCCACGACGCCCACTTTTTGGGAGCGCTTTTCGGCTTCATTTTCCCGATTCTGCTTAGACCGGACAATTTCCAGTATTTCATCGACAAACTCTTTCGGGTTCTCTAATCCGTTCAAAGCAGAAAGCCATGGCTTATTTCCTTTACAACGGAAACTTTCATTCCGCCGACGAAACTATTTTTTCGCCAATAGCGCTGAAACAGTTTCTGTTTGAGGATCAGTTGAGGGTTATAAAAAGCCGGTTTCTGTTTTGGGATGAACACCTACAGCTATTGCAACTGCACTTTAAGTTGTTTAATCTGAAAGTTCCGGCAATTCTCGAAAACGAAGGGAAAGAGTTGAAACGACAAATTGAACGCAGCATCACAAAAAACAAGTATTTCCACAGCACACTGGTTCGGATCTCCTTTTTTAAAAGGGAAAAGCAAATTGACTATCTGATTGAACTTGTACATAAAAAGGAATCCGCTTATGTTTTCAATCCCTCCGGTTATGCTTTGGCACCATTTACAGGAATCACAAAGTCCGACTCGCCGCTTTCAACACTTGCATCCGGATCCAGAAAACTGTGGGAAATGGCCAATGCGCATCAGGATGATCCTGACACCAAACCAATCCTACTGGATGGCAATCTGCAGGTCCTGGAAACTCCGGGCTCAAATATCTATTTGATCAAAGATCAAACCGTTCGGACGCCAAGCCCGTTGAGCGGCGCCTATCTCAACCCAGCAAAACGCATCATTAAAAAAATTGCAGAGAATTTTGAATTGAAATATTGGGAAGACGATGCAATTACACTTGAAGACTTGGAAGAAGCAGACGAAGTTTTTCTGGCTGACGATTTGAACGGCGTACAATTTATCCGAGCTTTTGGACCCAAAAGATATTTCCGAAAACAAGCGACGGCCATCGCCGACGAGTTCAACCGCCTATTAATTCATTGAGGGATTTTCGGGGAAATGCTCCCACATCAGGTATTTGCCGCCGATTTCGCGAACGATATTCAGCCACATTTTTTTGCGGCTTTCCACATCCATCACATTTTGTTCCTCGATCTCGGAGACGAGCCAACTATTTTCTTCCAGTTCCTCTTCCAGCTGTCCGCCATCCCATCCGGAATAGCCCATAAAGAACCGCACATCGCCGGGCTTCACCATGCCCAACCTAATTTTATTTTTCAGTTCCTCGAAATCGCCACCCCAATAAAGGTTTTCTTTGATGTGGATACTGCCGGAAATCTCATCACCGAGCGAGTGAATGAAATAAATAGAGTCGGTACTTACAGGCCCGCCAATGTAAATATCAGCTTCAAAATCAGGGAAATCTGGAATAATCTCGGTAATTGGATAATCCACTTTCTTATTTAAAATAAATCCGACAGCACCCTTGTCGCTGTGTGCAACCAACAAAATCACGGACCGGTTGAAATAGCTTCCGGGCAAAAATGGTTCTGCAACCAAAATTCTCCCCTTCTTTGGCTCTACATGATTCGTCTCTATTTTAAATATGTTGATATTCAGCTTCATATTCCGAAATCAATTTAAAGAAAAAGTTTTGATATATCAAACACTAAAAAGCGGCGATTCACACAAATCTTTCAAGATTTACAATTTTATAACCCTTTGGTTACAAAATCCACACATAAAAATGATGGGGAATGAGAATACCTGACTATTCGACAATTATGAAAACATCTTCGTTTTCTTTGTGCATCAGGAATTGCTCGCGGGCGAATTTTTCGAGGTTTTTCTGGTTGGTTTGAAGCTCTTCAATTTTCATCTGATCTGCTTCAATCTTCTCTTCCAGTATTTCTTTCTGCTCAATCAGCTGCTCCAGTTTATGCTTGTTTTGCATGTGTTGCACCAAGTTATGTTCGTTGATCAGGAGAATATAAACAAGAAAAAGCACCGTTGCGATGCCCCATTTTGTCAGTAAATTTTCCCGAATCCATTTTGGTGTTTTCAACATAGTTGCGCGATTGTTACCCGACAAAAGTAATCAGTCTGGAAACAAAAAAAAAGGAGATGAATAAAATCATCTCCCCTATCTGAAAATAAATTCTTAGTCTATTCCTGATCCGGCATAAAGTTCGGGTACAGATAATCTTTCGGCGAAACGAAAGTTTCTTTTACGGTCCGAATTGATGTCCAGCGAAGCAGGTTGAAAACAGATCCTGCTTTATCGTTGGTACCCGAACCTCGTGATCCGCCAAATGGTTGCTGACCTACAACTGCTCCGGTTGGTTTATCGTTGATGTAAAAGTTTCCGGCTGAGTTTTCCAGGAACTTCGCCATCTTTTCAATATTATATCGGTTTTGCGAGAAGATGGCACCGGTAAGCGCATAGATTGAAGTCTTGTCCAGCACTTTCATGGTCTCGTCCATTTTTTCATCTTCGTAAACGAACACCGTCAACACCGGTCCGAAGATTTCTTCAACCATGGTTACATAGTCCGGCTTCTTTGCCAAAATCACCGTCGGCTCAACAAAATAGCCAACCGACTTATCGCAACCGCCGCCAAAAATGACTTCCGCATCCGGGCTCTTCTTTGCACCATCGATGTAAGCTGCGATCTTATCGAACGACTTCTCATCGATTACAGCATTTACAAAATTGGTGAAATCTTCAACCGGCCCCATTTTTACGGTAGCCAGCATTTTGCCGAAGCGCTCTTTTACTTCGTCCCAAATGCTCTCGGGCACATAAACCCGTGAGGCAGCAGAACATTTTTGTCCTTGGTATTCGAATGCTCCACGCAACATGGCTACTGCCAGACTTTGCGGATCAGCAGTTGGATCGGCAAAAATAAAGTCCTTACCACCAGTTTCACCCACAATGCGCGGATACGACTTGTACTTGTAAATATTTTCGCCAATGGTTTTCCAAATGCGTTGGAAAACTTCGGTTGAACCGGTAAAATGAATTCCGGCAAACTCAGCATGATTGAAAATCACATCACCCGCAACCGGTCCAGAAACATGCACCAGGTTAACTACACCAGCCGGCAAACCAGCTTCGCGCAACACTTCCATAATAACAGCTGCCGAGTAAACCGCAGTGTTCGAGGGTTTCCACACCACCACATTCCCCATCATGGCCGGAGCAGATGGCAGGTTTCCGGCAATTGCCGTAAAATTGAACGGCGTCAGTGCAAACACGAATCCTTCCAACGGACGATATTCATTGTAGTTCCAGATCCCCGCAGCCGATTCCGGTTGAATCTCGTAGATCTCGGTCATACATTTCACACCGAAGCGAAGGAAGTCGATGATCTCGCAAGCTGAGTCAATCTCGGCCTGGAAAGCATTTTTACCCTGCCCCAACATGGTTGCGGCGTTCATCTTGTCGCGGTACGGACCAGCGATCAAATCAGCTGCCTTCAGGAAAATAGCAGCACGGTGCTGCCAGCCCATGTTCGCCCATTCCTTCCGGGCTTCCAAGGCGGCATCAATCGCCATCTGTACGTGCGATGCATCTCCTTCCGAAAAATATCCCAGTGTATGTTTGTGATCGTGCGGCGGAGCAATCCGCTTGCGACGGTCGGTCGTTACTTCGTTACCACCAATCACCATTGGCAATTCCATTTCAACTGATCTCATTTCGGCCAGCTTGGCCTGCAATTTTTTCCGTTCGTCCGAGCCCGGAGCATAAGTTCTCACAGGTTCGTTTTTTGCTACCGGTACGTTAAAAATTCCTTTTGGCATATTTTATTATTATAATTATTATTGCATTATAATTCTGTTAACCCTTGATCCACAAATCTAAATATTCGCCAAAACCTAATCCATAATAAAAATCAGCTTTCAAAAATTGTGGGTATTATATGCCCGATAAAAAATCAACAGGAACTAAAAAGTATTATATTTAGACGCATATTTTAAGTTCATACATGCAGGAACCAAAAACTCATTTGATCTCAAAAATATTTTCATTTAACCCGAGCGAAGAGAAGCGAATACGAATTGGTCTTTACCTGGTTTATCTTTCCGGTATTGTTTTCAGCCTTTACAGTTTTACTGCCACATTGGCTGGTAGCCTGAAGTACTCGTGCATCCCGGGTGATGCATCGCTGCTGGCCATGTCGGTCATCGGCATCTATTTTTTGCGTGCCAACAAAGTATCCGGCGCAATCAACACGCTTTTCCTGATTGTACTGCCGATGTACTTTTATTTCATTTCAGCTCCTTACGCAATCATGCCGATTCACCTGACGATACCGTTCACTTTGTGGACCGCAATCGGCTGCCTCGTTTTACTGTTATTCTTCAGCAACAACCGCCGCAAAATCACTGTTTTTTTCTTGCTGGCACTCTGTGTCCTGGCCGTTCACGTTTGGGATTCGAACAGGATTGATCAACTCACATCCTTTTATTGGAATGCCAATGAGTTTGTTTTGAATCCGATTATTGTGCTCTCAACTGCTTACATTATCTGTTTTATCACGGCCTGGAGTTTCGAACTGAACATGAAGGAACTGCGCGAAAAAGCAGAAGAAACGGAGAATGAAATCACGCAAACCCTGCGGCAACTGCAACATGGTTACTTGTTGCTCAAAATCAACCGCGACGAGATGGGAAGTGCTGTCAACATGGAAGTTCGAAAAGTAAACCTGGCTTTCGAAAACCTTTTTAAAGTGAATGCTCGGGAAGTGAAGAATGTCGACGCCGACGTGATTTTCCCGAAGATTTTCAGAAATTCATTCGATTGGAATAACTTCTTCTTATTCTCGAAAAAAAATAAAACTGAATTTTTTGTCGAGCATCTCAACAAGTGGGTCGAGTTGACCACCCTTTCTCCCAAGAAAGATTACATCGCCTGCCTGTTTCACGATATTTCATCCAAGCAAAATACCATTGTCAGCCTGAAAGAAAGCCGAAAGCGGTACAAAGTTTTGCTGGAAGCCATTCCCGATTTGTTTTTCATTATCGACAAGGATGGAATTTACGTTGACTTTGCGATTAAAGACTCTGAAGTGATCCAGATCAACGCAGACGACATTATTGGGAATTCAATTTTCGAAGTTGGTTTTTCGGAGAAGATGTCGCGAAAAATCTACCAGTTTATTCAGGACGCTATTCGCTTTGATTCAATAGAGACGATTGAATATGCTTTGGAAGTTGAAAAAGGGACAGCAATGTTCGAGATGCGGATTGCCAAGCTGGATGACAACTCAGTGATCTCGATTGCACGGGATATTACCAAACGAAAAATGGCCGAAATCCGATTGGAAGAAGCCAAACAAAAAGCGGAAGAAGCAGACCAACTGAAATCCGCTTTCCTTGCCAATATTTCACACGAAATCAGAACACCGATGAATGCCATCATTGGCTTCTCGCGCATGATCGGATCACCCGATTTCGACCTGGAAGAAAAGAACCGGTTCATCGACATCATCATCAGCAACGGGCGCCTACTGATGGAAATGATCAACGACATGATCAGCATTTCAAAAATCGAGAGCAAGCAGGTTGTTGTGCACAAGGGATTTTGCAAAATCAACGACATGATGGTCGATCTGTACCGCGAGTACAGTATGGAAGTGAGCAACAAGCCGGTTCGCATGAAACTGAGTAACGAGAATGCAAATCCCAAATTTGGCGTAACAACCGACCGCTATTTGCTCGGTGAAATCCTGAAAAAACTCATCGACAACGCCATCAAATTTACCCACGAAGGTGAAATTGAGTTTGGCTACCAACTTTTGGACAAAACCCGCCTGAAGTTTTTTGTTCGTGATACCGGTATCGGGATTGAAAAGCAAAACCTGGAGCGTATTTTCGACCGCTTTCACCAAATCGACAACAAGAAGTCGCGCAAGTACGAAGGAACCGGACTTGGACTGGCTATCGCCCAGCACTACGCTGTTGTTTTGGGTGGAAAAATTGAAGTGCAGTCGGAAGTTGACAAAGGCTCAACTTTCTGGTTTACTATTCCTTTTGAGAATGGCGATGGCATGCTGAAAGTCGTGCGCTAGTTCATCGAGGTCAACTGTTGAAAACCAACCAGCTGATCATATCTTCCTGAAAGTCCGCGGTAATACACGTAAATCTGGTAATCATTTTCCGTTTCGTAAAAACTGCCTTCCAGTACCGATTCGTCTATTTTGTGATCACCATTATCAACGTAAACGTATTCGTAGTTATAATATCCTTGTTTCAGCAAGAGCGTTAGTTCATATTCCTTCGTCTTGTCATTCCAGGTCATTGCCGTTTCCGGCCCGGTTTTCCAATCGCTTAAAGCGCCGAACACGTGCACTGAACCGCCGACCAATGGCACCGGAACGGCAAGTGAAAAATGCACAAATCCATAATCGCATTCCGTATCCGGATCCTGCACTTCCCGATCCTGGCTCTCAATCCGATATTTCCCGTTCATTTCGCGGTAGAAAAAGTATTTCTTATTCGATCGCAACTCGTCTTTTGCGAGCGTGACGTGATAGTATTGATCAAACTGACCAATCGCATCAACATTTTCGCCGTTGTATTGCCATGAGCGTATATCGAAGTAGCGATACTCATTTCCGCCCGGAAATACATTCTCTTTGTCGTAATCGTAAACCAGCTCAT
Source organism: Mangrovibacterium diazotrophicum (assembly GCF_003610535.1). Lineage (NCBI taxonomy): Bacteria > Pseudomonadati > Bacteroidota > Bacteroidia > Marinilabiliales > Prolixibacteraceae > Mangrovibacterium > Mangrovibacterium diazotrophicum. The sequence continues at coordinate 17,575 of NZ_RAPN01000005.1, forward strand.
TTTTGCGAACGAAAATCGGCTGCAGTCCTTTTATTCCCGTATCCCAGCAATTGTTTTTCATCACCACCACTTTAATTTCTTTAAACGGGTCATCCAGTTTTAATTGCGCTGGAAAAACACTGAAATCAACTTCCTGGTTGTCGCCTTTATACGGATCGAAGGTGGCGCGCTTCACCTGGCCAGTCACCTGCACTTTGGGATCGAGCACATAAAACCTTCGGCTTAAGACCGGCTTTTCACGGTCGTTTCCTTCGTACACCTGCAACACGTAATTGCCCGAATAGCGAAGCTGTACGCGATCATTCGGAATCAGCAACTGGTAATTGCTGTACTGCATGGTTGTATTGAAACTTAGCGCATAATCGTCAATCGGGTTTTCGAAAAAGCCTCCCAGGTATTCACTTTGAATTAAGAAAGATTCGTGCCAGTCAGCATCGCACTGTATGATGGTATAACTGTAACTTTTGGAACCACCGGAAAGGTCATCAAACTTCAGCAACAACTGTCCGTCACTCCCAAGGTTCAGGATGGGCAAAGCCAGTTGATCGTCATTTGGAAACAGCTGAACCGACTTAATATCGGGGTTGAAAACGGCATCTTCGAAGTAAGTATCGCCAGCCGATTGAGCCGAAGAATTTAATGAAAAGATAACGCATCCGAATAGCTGTAAAAAAACACGTAAAAAAGCTGATTTTGACTGAAAACAAGGCATAATTGAACGCTTTTAGAGATCATCAACCAACATGTTTCAGGAACTGTTCACCGAGTTTATAGTTCATGTGAATCAATCGGTTGATCTGCCTCAAGTTTATAAACAAAGATTGTGAAAAGTTTTTAATAATATTTACATTTGCTACCCATAAAAAATTAACACAACAAGGGATTACAATGTCAAAGCATTTTAAACTAAAACGCGGATTGGATATCCGGTTAAAAGGTGCTGCCGAAGCCACTCTTGAGGTTGCTCCAGCCCCTGTAACCGTAGCCCTTAAGCCAATCGATTTTCCAGGCTTAACTCCAAAATTAAGTGTGAAGGCTGACGCCCAGGTAAAAGCTGGTGATGCCCTGTTTTTCGACAAATACAATCCTGAAATTTTATTTACTTCTCCGGTGAGCGGAACCGTTAAGGCGGTGAATCGCGGAGAGCGTCGTAAAATTCTGGAAGTAATTGTTGAAGCAGACGGCAAAAACGAATTCGTTTCGTTCTCACAAGCTGATCCCCTGAAACTGTCTCGGGAGAAAATTACAGAACAGCTGCTTACCTCCGGCCTGTGGCCATTCTTCAAACAACGTCCTTACGGCACTTTAGCCAAACCTAGTGATCAACCAAAAAATATTTTCATCTCGGGATTTGATTCCAGCCCTTTGGCACCTGACTATGAATTTATTTTTAAGAACGACATTTCTGCTATCCAAACAGGGATCAATGCACTGAGCAAACTGACTGACGGTAAAGTTTACTTCGGTCTTCCAGGCAAAGTATCCAACAGCATTTTTGCTGGTTTGAAAAACGCAGAACTGAATACTTTCAGCGGCCCTCACCCGGCTGGCAACGTTGGTATTCAAATTCACAAAGTTGCTCCGGTCAACAAAGGTGAAGTTGTTTGGACAATCTCTGTTCAGGCTGTTGCCTTCATCGGCCGCCTGTTCGAAACCGGAAAACTTGATCTGAGCAAAACCATTGCTTTAGCCGGTTCTGAAGTTAAAGCACCAAAATACGTAAAAACAATCCAGGGAGCTTTGGTTGGTAGCCTTGTAAAAGGTAAAACCAAACAAGAAGGCAACGAACGGATCATCAGCGGAACGGTTCTTACCGGAACCAAAGTTGAAGCCGACGACTACCTTGGATTCTACGACCAGCAAATTTCCGTTATTCCGGAAGGCGACCATTACGAGTTTATGGGTTGGGCCGAACCTGGTTTCGGAAAATACTCTGCTTCAAAAGCATTCTTCTCCAGTTTATTCCCGAAAAAAGAATATGTATTGGATGCCAACATGAACGGTAGCGAACGTGCTTACGTTGTAACCGGCCAGTACGAAAAATTCTTACCCATGGATATCCTGCCGGTTTACCTGATCAAAGCGATCCTGGCAAACGATATCGACAAAATGGAACAACTCGGTATTTACGAGGTGGTAGAAGAAGATCTTGCCCTGTGTGAATATGCTTGTACTTCGAAAATCAAAGTACAGGAAATCTTGCGCCAAGGTCTTGATGTCATGGTAAAAGAAGTGGGATAACAGAACGATTGCTTTAAAAAAGAAATTCAATGAAAGCGATAAGAAATTTTTTCGAAAACACAAAGCCTCATGTACAGAAGGGCGCCAAGTACCATTGGTTGCACTCTACGCATGATGCGCTATTTACGCTATTCTTCGTACCGAAGAATACCTCAAAGTCGGGAACACATATCCACGACTTTATCGACCTGAAAAGAACCATGGGTATTGTTGTACTCGCCTTGGTTCCGGCATTGCTATTCGGAATGTATAACGTCGGTTACCAACACTTCGGTGCGTTGGGTGAGTTGGCAACAGCTTCATTCTTCGACCTGTTCCTGTTTGGTTTGCTGAAAGTTCTTCCGATTGTTGCCGTATCGTACATCGTTGGATTGGGTATCGAATTCATTTTCGCCCAATACCGCGGTCACGAAGTAAACGAAGGTTTCCTGGTATCGGGTCTGTTGATCCCGATGGTTATGCCGGTAAACACGCCGCTTTGGATGATTGCCATCGCCGTTGCCTTTGCTGTAATCTTCGGTAAAGAAGTTTTCGGTGGTACTGGTATGAACATCTGGAACCCGGCTTTGGTAGCCCGTGCATTCCTGTTCTTTGCTTACCCGGGACAAATGTCAGGTGATTCTGTTTGGATCTCTGCGTCGGGTATTGAAAAAGCTGTTGACGGTTTCACCGGTGCTACTCCAATGGCATTGGCTGCTGCCGGACACACCGACGCACTGAACACATGGAACGCATTCGTAGGTTTAATTCCCGGATCAATTGGTGAAACTTCAACCATTGCCATCCTGATCGGTGCCCTTGTGCTGATCGTTACCGGAATCGGAAGCTGGAGAATCATGTTGTCAACCGTAGCTGGTGGATTGTTCATGGGTATCCTGTTGAACATCTTCGCCGGCGACAACGCTTACATGGCTCTTCCGTTCTACGATCACCTTATTATTGGTGGTTTTGCTTTTGGTGCTGTGTTTATGGCAACCGACCCGGTTTCTGCTGCACAAACAGTAAAAGGAAAATGGATCTACGGATTCCTGATTGGTGTATTGGCCATCCTGATTCGTGTGGTAAACCCGGCTTATCCGGAAGGAATGATGCTGGCCATTTTATTAATGAACACCTTTGCACCGCTGATTGACCACTATGTTGTTGAAGGCAACATCAAACGGCGGTTGAAACGGGCAAAAGTAAATGTTTAACCTACAAAGACTACGATAATGGACAGGAATAGTAATGTTTATACATTTATATATGCCTCGGTAATGGTTATCCTGGTTGCTGCGATCCTTTCGTTTGCAGCTTTCAACCTGAAGCCATTACAATCGAAGAATGTTGAAACGGAGAAAAAACAAAACATTCTCGCTTCTGTAAACATCGCAGCAACTGCTGTCGATGCCGAACAGATTTACTCCGAGAAAATTGTCAACTCATACATTGTGAACGCGAAAGGTGAAAAAATCGATGGAGACGCCTTTACGGTTGACATGAAAAAAGAACGTGCCAAGAAAGTCGAAGATCGCCAGTTGCCGGTTTTCGAATGCGAAATTGACGGAAGCATCAAATATATTCTGCCACTTTACGGAGCAGGTCTTTGGGGACCAATCTGGGGATATATTTCAGTGGAAAGCGATATGAACACCATTTACGGTGCGACTTTCGACCACCAGGGTGAAACTCCTGGATTGGGTGCCGAAATCTCAACCAAAGCATTCCAGGAACAATTCAAAGGCAAAACGATCTTTGATAACGACGGCAAGTTCTACTCGATCATTGTTGCCAAATCAAACGAAACTGCACCTGCTGAACACAAAGTAGATGCTATTTCGGGGGGTACCATTACTTCTAAAGGTTTGCAGGCAATGGTACTTGAAGACCTGAGTGCATACAAAGCATTTTTCAACCAGAAAAAATAGAAGAAGATGAGCGACAAAGAAGCATTATTTTCAAAGAAAAACCTGGGTCTGCTAAGCAACCCGCTTAACAGCAATAACCCGATTACCGTTCAGGTTTTGGGTATCTGTTCGGCGCTGGCGGTTACAGCCCAGTTGAAGCCTGCAATTGTTATGGCCATTGCCGTAACTGCCGTTGTGGCTTTCGCCAACGTAATTATTTCGCTTTTGCGTAACACCATCCCGAACCGGATTCGAATCATCGTTCAGCTGGTTGTTATTGCTGCTTTGGTAATTCTGGTTGACCAGGTATTGAAAGCTTTCGTTTACGACGTAAGTAAGCAATTATCCGTATTCGTAGGTTTGATTATTACCAACTGTATCCTGATGGGTCGTTTGGAAGCCTTCGCTTTAGGTAACAAACCATGGCCCTCATTGCTCGATGGTATCGGTAACGGTGCCGGTTATGGTGCAATCCTGGTTATTGTTGGTTTCTTCCGCGAACTGCTGGGTTCAGGTAGCTTGTTTGGTTACAAACTGATTCCTGAAAGCTGGTACATCGCCAACGGTGGTTTCTACTCAAACAACGGTATGATGATTTTGCCTCCAATGGCTTTGATTACCGTTGGTGCGATCATCTGGGTTCAGCGCAGTAAAAACCGTAAACTAATTGAAGACTAATTCAGAAATTCAATCAAAGATACGATATGGAAAATTTGATAAATATATTCGTCAAGTCGATCTTCATTGAAAACATGGTGTTCGCATACTTCCTGGGTATGTGTTCTTACCTTGCTGTTTCAAAATCGGTGAAGACCGCTGCCGGTTTGGGTGCCGCTGTAATTTTCGTTTTGGCGATCACACTGCCGGTAAACTACCTGCTCGAAACAAAAGTTTTGAGAGAAGGTGCCTTAACCTGGCTTGGACCTCAATTTGCAGATGTTGACCTGAGTTTCTTGTCTTTCATCATGTTCATCGCTGTTATCGCATCAATGGTACAGTTAGTTGAGATGGTTGTTGAGAAATTTGCTCCGGTATTATACACCCAATTAGGGATCTTCCTTCCGTTGATCGCTGTGAACTGTGCCATCCTCGGTGGTTCGTTGTTCATGCAACAAAAAGCGTTCAACAACATCGCCGAAGCTACTACTTACGGTGTTGGTTCAGGTATTGGTTGGTTCCTGGCAATTGTAGGTATTGCAGCTATCCGTGAAAAAACCCGCTATTCAAACGTACCGGCCCCATTGCGTGGTCTGGGTATTACGTTTATCATTACCGGATTGATGGGGATTGCTTTCATGGGATTCATGGGTATTAAACTTTAATCTGTAAAAATTGAGGACTATGATATTATTAGCAGCTCAATCAACAGTTATCCTAACCAGTGTAATCATCTTCTTGTTGATGATTGTTCTGTTGGTGGGAATCCTGTTGTTTGTCAAAAAGAAATTGACGCCATCGGGTTCTGTTAAGGTGAACCTTAACGATGGTTACATGGAAATTGAAACGGAGCCGGGAAGTACGTTGCTGTCAACTTTGAGCAACAACAAAGTAATCCTGCCTTCAGCTTGTGGTGGTGGTGGTACCTGTGGTATGTGCCGTTGCCAGGTTGAAGAAGGTGGTGGTTCTATTCTTCCTACCGAAACCGGTTTCTTTACCCGTAAAGAACAAGCCGACAACTGGCGTCTTGGTTGCCAAGTAAAGGTAAAAGAGGATATGAAAATCCATATTCACCAGGAAGTTTTGGGTGTAAAAAAATGGGAATGCGAAGTTGTTTCGAACAACAACGTGGCCACTTACATCAAAGAATTCGTGGTGAAATTGCCCGCAGGCGAAACATTGGATTTCAAATCAGGTGGTTATATCCAGATTGATGTTCCGAAGATTGACGTGGACTTTAAGGACATGGACGTCGACGCAGAATATCGTCCGGAATGGGAACAATTTGGTTTGTTTGACCTGAAAATGAAAAACCCGGAACCAACGTTCCGAGCGTACTCAATGGCCAACCACCCTGCAGAAGGAAACATCATCATGTTGAACATCCGTATTGCTACGCCTCCGTTCGACCGTGTAAATGGTGGTTTTACCAAAGTAAACCCAGGGGTTTGTTCTTCGTTCATCTTCTCGCGCAAGCCGGGTGACAAAGTAACCATCTCGGGTCCTTTCGGTGAATTCTTCCTGAAAAATAACGACAGCGAAATGATGTTCATCGGTGGTGGTGCCGGTATGGCGCCGATGCGTTCTCACTTGTTCCACTTGTTCCACACCGTGAAAGAAAGCAAGAAAAACGTGACTTTCTGGTATGGAGCCCGCTCTTGGAGAGAAGTATTCTACCACGACCAGTTCATGGAAATCGAGAAAAACTTCCCGAACTTCAAATTCCATTTGGCTCTTGATAAAGCCGATCCGGAAGCTGACAAACTGGGTATCGAATACAAAGTTGGATTCGTTCACAACGTGATTTACGACAACTACCTGCGCTCGCACGAAGAGCCGGAAGAAATCGACTTCTACATGTGTGGACCACCGATGATGAACGCGGCAGTACAAAAAATGTTATACGATTTGGGTGTACCAAACGAAAACGTACTGTTCGACGACTTCGGAAGCTAATCCCTTCAATATATCTGAAAAAGCTGTTCTGCAAAGAGCAGCTTTTTTTATGCCTTTTAGTTTGGCCTTTATTTGGATTGAATAACAATAAACAGCGTTTGGTAGGGTTTTTCCTGCCAGCTTAGGATATGCTGTAAACAAAGTCAAAATCAATCCATTTATGATACGGACACCCTACTCCAAAGTGCTGGCCCTGCTGTTCATATTGACAGTAATTAGTTTAAAGGGACTAGCATGCGAAATTGAATTTACCGTTGGCGGCGAGAAGAAGGTATACAGTGCAGGCGACGTCGTCATCGTTGAACTGACCGTTGTCAATACGCACCGCGATTGTCACGAAAATATTGATGATGCCAAAATTATGGCCGACGGTTGCAAAATAGCGGCAGCCACTCCCTGGAAAGAAATTAAACCCGGCACCTACACCCGCAAACTGAAAGTCGTTGTGCTCCCCGGCAACGACATCGAATTCCAGATTGCCTGCAAACGAACCTGCGACAAGGATGGCGGTTTCGGAAAGATAACATTGCAAAAGAAATCCTGATCCCTAAAGCTTTTCGTGATGAAGAAACCAGGGATCAAATCGTTACTCTCCTCAGTTGCACTTTTGCTACTCCAGGCTCAAGCGGCTTTGGCCAGTCTACCTGCAAACGGAATAAGCAGTTGTGCGGACTGTACTGCCTGTCCGGAAAGCTCAGGTGGAATAATCAGTTTGCCGTTTAGCGAATTTCCGTTTTTGCTATTGGTCGAAGTGGTTGTGATTTTTCTCCTCTTCCGCAGCAACAAGCTGAAAAAAACTTTTTGGGTACTGGGCCTGACTTTATTCATTGGTTTATCGGTAAGTGTTGCCGGACAAATACAGAATGGTGAAAAACAAACCGCGATCCCCAATGATACAACTGCTGAAACCACACTCTCGATTGTTGACACAACGACTTCAGAAACATTCAGCGACGATGAATTTGTTGCTGTTGATAGTGATGAATTCCAAAGCATCGACAATTCGGACGAGTTTGTGACAGCCGATGGCGATGGAGACTTCCAGGAATTCATTGAGGAACCGGCACCTGATCAACTGATTGACGACAACGAAATCACATCGCTGATCCGAACGATCATTGCCCTTTTTATGACCGTAATCGCCGGATTTGCCTACACCCGATTCAAAGGTCGAAAGCTTCGCTTTCTGATCCTTTTAGCTTCACTGATCTACCTCGGTTTTTACAGTTCTGCCTGTCCCTGCATGATTTCCAGCTTTCAGAACCTGATTTTGATTTCGCTCGGCGAGCCCACCCGATGGGTAACATTGATCTGGTTCCTCGGGTTATTGCCAATCACTTATATCTTCGGAAAAGTCTGGTGCGGATGGGTTTGCCACCTTGGCGCGCTGCAGGAATTCATTTATCGTCCCGGCCTGTTTAAAGGTCTTCAAAGCGTAAAAGCACAACGCGTGCTAAAGATTATTCAATACATTGCGTTAATTGCCTTGGTCCTTCAGCTTCTCATCACCCGCACCAACCTGTTCATCAAAATCGATCCGTTCAAGGTCGCTTTCAACTTGTTCTCCGTGAATATTACCGGCTACGTTCTGCTGGCAATTTTACTGATCAGTTCACTGCTCATTTACCGGCCTTTCTGCCGCGCGATCTGCCCAATCGGCTTAGTACTCGGCTGGATTGAAAAAATACCGGGAGCTTCGCGTTTGCAAATCACACCATCGTGCAAAAGCTGCAAACAGTGTGTGAAAGTTTGTGATTCGAATGCCATTTCATCCTGTGACGGACAATATATCATCGACCAGGAGAATTGTATCCGCTGTGGGAATTGCCTGGATACCTGCCGCTTCGATGCCGTTGAGAAGAATAGAAAATCAAGAAAAGAGAAATAGATTCATGAGCAAAATCAAAACCATCATCATAGCGCTGCTTTGCTTCTGGACATCACATAGCTTTGCGCAATGGGAATGCCGGAGCCACCTGGCCAGCAACCTGAAACCACTGTACGAGAATTCGAACCTGAGCTGGGCAGCCGAACTGGAGGCCAGTGGCGGCTACCTCACAAACAGCTATATCGGTAACGGCATGGCTTTCCTCGGAGCAGACCTTACCTTTAACCGCGTGCAGTTTTATGCAGAAGGAGCCTACAAATACTGGTACAACCAAGACCTCGACCTGGATGAAACCTTCACCAAAAGCCGCTTTGGCTTGCGCGAATTGTCAGCCAGCTACTTCTCTAACAATTTCAACCTTCGGCTTGGGCTGCACCAAATCCAGGCTGGCGATTTCTTCCTGCTAAATGAAAGAGCATTGGGCGCAAGTTTCAATTATTCGGCATCGAACACCAAATTGGTGCTGGCAACCGGAACCGTTACCAAAGACTTTTCGCGAAACGGAATATTTTGCTCAACGGCCTATATTTATGACATTGTACCGACCCGAACGCCAACGGCCGGAACTGATTTTGGCGAAACCAACTTCGCTACCCTCTCTTTTCAAAAAGACCTTTCGCACAAACCGACAAAAGCATCAAGCTCGTCGGAGGATGAGTTTGAAACCTTTGATGAGTTCACCGATTTTGATGAAAGCTCGAAATCAAATCCATTTGGATTCGCTTCCTATGGCGGAATCATCTACAGCGAATTCGGATCATTCTACGACAATCCGCTGATTGATTTCGGGTTGAATACAGCGATCAACCTCGGCCCAATCGGTACAGCTAAAGCTGAAGGAATTTACCAATTGGGAAACGACAACAAAGCCTGGATTCTTTTTGCACAGCTGGAAAAGGAATTTCAATCCAAATCGGGCAACCTGACAACCTTGCAAGCAACTTACCTCACCAAACATGATATTGGCGAATCGACAGCCAGCCTCCCCCGTTTTTCAAACCTGATCCTCGGCGAAGTATTTCGCATGGATCTGGTGGATTTGCCGTTGATTAATGCGTCGCTCAAACAACAGTTTACCAACAGCGAGCTGAGTTTTAAACTTCAATACACGCAACAGCTGAAAGCTGAACAGCTGAAAGAGCTTGACTTCTCGGTTGGCAAGTTCTACCTCAAAAAACATTTGAGGTTAACCGCAATAACCGGGGTCATGAATTCAGATGATTTAAACGAGTGGGCAAAACTTGCCCGCCTTGAAATGAGAGTATTTTTCTAAAAACACGACGATATGGAAAAGAGTAATCGCAGAAAATTTATCCGTCAATCCTTGTTACTCGTCGGAGCAGCAGGCCTGACATCCCATTTTTTAAGTTCTTGTGATGCCGATTTCTACAAAGGCTTGCGGGTAATTACCGACGATTGCACCTCGTGCGGCGATTGTCTTGAAGTGTGCGAATACGAAGCGATTTCGCTGGAAGAAGCCGTTTATACTATCGACAGCAACACCTGCACCGAATGTAAGCAATGTGTCAGCGTTTGCGATGTTGCTGCCATATCAATTCCGGGAGTGACCTACACCATTAGCTCCAGCAAATGCACTGCCTGCGAAAAGTGTGAAGATGCCTGTCCCGAAAACGCCATCACCATTGATGCCGCGGCATCGGTGAGCAGCTATTCCATCACTAAAAGCAAGTGCGTTGGCTGCGGCGATTGTGTTACGGCCTGCCAAAACGAAGGAAATGCAATTAGCTATGTTGTATCTGTTTATTCTGTGGGCAGCAATTGCCACGGCTGTGTGCAAAAATGCTCCTCGGCCTGCAACTACGGTGCCATCTCGAAGGTGAATAACAAATCATCTATCAGCACCTCCGCCTGTGTGAAATGTGGCAAGTGCCTCTCAGCCTGTCCCCACAACGCCATATCAAAAGCCTACGTGACAATCAGCTCTTCAGCTTGTACAAATTGCGGAGCCTGTTACACCGCCTGTACCCACAGTGCGGTGAGTAAAAGTACAACCGGCAGTACGACAAAAGTTACCACCATCGATCAAACCAAATGTACGCAATGCGGCGATTGCTATGCTGTTTGCGGCGAGGATGCCATCGTTGAAACGACAAGTGGTGTTGACACGCCGACTATTGACACCAGCCTTTGCACCGCCTGCGGAGCCTGCGTGTTGGCATGTTCCGAAGTGAATGCGATTGATGTTGAGAGCAGCCCGGCGGTAATTGATGAAGCCAGCTGCATGATTTGTGGAAAATGTATTACCGTTTGCCCGTATGATGCGATCGAATACGTTTAGCACTGCCTTCCGAAAACTAGCCCTTTCACTCCTGCTGATCGGACTGGCTGGATTAACGGATTCGGCCCTTGCGCAAAGTTCGAAGACCAAAAATCCGATCCGGTTTTCGTTTGAAATTGTCGGCAACCGGAAAGACGCTTTTTCTGCAGGTGAGACAATTGATGTCAGACTTACTGCAATTCAATTGGACCGATCTTGTACACAGGGAATCGAGAAGACACGAATCTTTCTAAAAGGTTTGAAATCGATTCACCAAAATTCGTGGATCGAAAATAAAGATGGAAGTTGGGAAAAAGTCATCACAGTACTGGTCAACGAAAAGGGCAAAGAGCTACAAATTACCGCCTACCACGAAAGTGACGCGGGCAAAACTGTTGAAATCTTCAACCTTAAAAGAAAAGAATCATGAGCTTCATTCAATCAATAGAAATCCCGAAACGACAGAATAACGGAATCAATATTCCCAAAATAGCAATCTGGTTCATCCTCGCAGTTTTGCTGGTCGACACTATCTATTCGAGCTGGTACGGCATTCATTACAATACCCGCGAAAAATGCGCAATCTACAAATTTCTGCCATCGTGGCTGTTTCTGATCAACGAATACCTGCTGGAATTGTTCCTGGTGGTAGTTGCCGGAACCTTTGCCGGCACCCTAACAGAGAAATACTTTACCAAATACCGCAAGTTCATTCCCAAAACTCAGTTGAGCGCTTTTGTTTACGCGTCGGTCATCCCTGTCTGCTCGTGCAGCGCCATTCCCCTGATTGAATCGATGAAAAGCAGGCTCCCCCTGCGCACCATCATCACTTTTGTGATTGCGGCTCCCCTGCTAAACCCCTACATCATCTTTCTTTCTTATTCCGTACTGGGTATTGAATACGGCAGCCTTCGGATTCTGGGATCATTCATTGTTGCCATCGCTGTCGGCTTGGTTGTGGATCTGGCCTACCACCGGATCGGCAAGCCTGAAATTGGCATTTACAAAAGTTGCGACACGGCCTCCTGCGGCGCGGTAATCGGGAAAGACGTTTACCGGAAAACATGGGTACTCGTAGGTAAAATAGCGCCCTATATTCTGATCGCCGGTATTTTGGGCTTGCTGTTTGAGCTAACCGGCCCTTTAAAACTGATCGACCAGTTGCCATTGAGCGGAGGGATCACCAGCCTTATTTTGCTCACCGGAATCGGAACGGCTATCTACCTTTGCAATGGTGCCGACATTCTGTTCCTGGCGCCAATCCTCCAGTACACCGATCTTGGCATGGGCGATGCTTTGGCATTTTCCCTGAGTTCAACGGCTGTTTGTGCCAGCTCCATTATCATGCTTTCGCGCTTTTTAGGTAAAAAACTCACCTTCGTTCTCACCGCTGCAACCATCGTCATGATCCTCATTTTTTCCTTTGCTGTCAATTTTATTCTCCAATAATTTGAATGACCAACGAGCAATTCTAGATTTAATCAGAACCAATACTTTCACACTTACAAAAATTAACAAGTTAAATGAAAGGCGATTAGATTTGATTTATTAAGTTTGCGACAGTTGGAATTGTATGAAGAGAGTAAGCTTATTTTTCGCGCTATCACTAGTAATTATTGTCATTCCGTCGATTCTTCACCGGGGAAAGAAGAATTCGGAGGGGACTGCGTTTGCTATCGAATCAGTTGATTCGTTGTACGTGCAGTACACGGCCCTTAATTTGAACGGCAAACTTCCGTACGAAGTTTTTGTCCGGGCAATGGAGGGTTTCCGGAACTTTCATTTCAACAATAACCATATTCTGACGATTGTTGACTTTACAAAATCGTCGGTAAGCAAGCGCTTTTTTGTGATTGACCTGAAAGCAAACAAATTGCTGTTCGAATGTTTGGTTGCCCACGGAAAAAATTCCGGGATCGACTTCGCTCAACATTTTTCGAACACGGAACAATCCCTGATGAGTAGTCCCGGTTTTTACACCACCGCCGAAACTTACCAGGGCAAACATGGCTATTCGCTCCGTCTGGATGGATTGGAAAAAGGAATTAACGATCGTGCACGAGCGCGGGCAATTGTGATTCACGCAGCGGATTACGTGAGCGAACAATTCATCCAACGCATGGGACGTTTGGGACGAAGCTGGGGATGCCCCGCTTTACCTCCGAGTTTGAACAAGGAAATTATCGATTCCATCAAAAACGGAAGCTGCCTGTACATTCACACCAACGACAAGTCGTACCTGGCAGACTCGCCGGTGAATTGATCTTCCGCATCCTATTTCCGTTTCACGGCTTTCTGCGCTGCATTTAGTTCTGCCAACACCTTGGCATCGCGGCTGTATATATCGTTAAAAAAGCCGACGCCATTGCCTTCATAATAACCAGCCGTCAGGTACAGCAGCAAAACATCAATTTCTTTCTCTGGAAATACACGTTGGGTTTTTCGGGTCTCGATCACCGAATCAATTTTCTGCCGGTTCCATTCACTGCCCTCCAGTAATATTGCCGCCAAATCGAGCGGGTTTTGCGTGCGAATACAGCCGTGGCTAAACGCACGATCCTGCTTCTCGAATAAACTTTTCGAGGGTGTATCGTGAAGGAAAATAGCATATTTGTTCGGGAAAATAAACTTGACTTCGCCCAATGAATTGCCCTTGCCCGGCTTTTGACGGACCGTGTAGGGGAAGTTGCCAACGCGGACTTGACTTCGGTCAATTGAATTAATAGGTACAAGGTTGCCACTCTGATCTATCAATTCGAAATTGTTGCGTTCCAGGTAAGTTGGATCCGACTTGATATGTGGAATGACGCTGCTTTTGAGGATTGAATACGGAACGGTCCAGGTTGGATTAAACTCTATATAATTTAATCGGGATTTAAAAACCGGTGTCTTGGTGTAGGTTCTCCCCACCTGCACATTGGTCGTAAACCGTATCGCACGATCCTCGATATAATAAGCTTTGAATGCCGGAATGTTGACGATGATGTAGCGATCAGTCAGGTCTGACACCACCCAACGCAGGCGTTCCAGGTTGACCCGCAACTTCGAGATCCGATCCTCAACCGATTCGTTTAAAGCCTGAAAAGTTGTCTTCCCGATAACACCATCCGCAGTCAGCGCATTTTTCTGCTGAAAAGCCTTCACGTCATTCATCAACACGTCATCATAAACTGTACTTTCCATTTTACCGGTATCGGTCAACTCGCCTGTTTTTTGAAGACGCTCCCGAATCAACGGAACGCGTTTATCATCCTCTCCCGGCTTTAACACCTGGGCATCAGCTATCTTTTTCCATCCGCCATTCAATGCCAGGGGTTGGTACTCTTCCAGCAAATCCATCAACTGACGGTACAATTTCATATCCGGTCGCAGGTTGTGCAAAGCATCTGCCACGGTTCCGTTTGCGATTGCTTGCTCCAACTTGTTAGGTGCATCTTCTTTAAAACCTCGGAAACTATAATTCCAGTGCGGATCCAGCGACTCCGGATCAACCTTTCCTGCCATTAAATGATATGCGTACAACAGAACGGCGTCCGTCATCAAAATATCGAAGCCGGCCACCCAGGCATAATCAATTTCCTGTCCGGCGGGCCTGTCGCGAATCATCTCTACAAGCTTGCGAATTGCATCAGCATGGTAGTCGTTGGGCAGCAGTCCATCCTGCCAGGCGTCGTGAAGCGCATCAACGGCATCCATCAGCGTTTGGTAGTTACCCCAAGCCGGACGATAATCCCTGTTTTTATAGAATTCGGGAAGAACGGAATCCGAATAAACCGTCTCTCCTTCTATCTTCAGCGAATGCCCGTCCGCCATTTTCGTGATCACGTCACGAATCCAAAAACTAATCTTATCGGGATTTGAATACACTAAATCATGAGCCTTTCGGTTGTCTTCAGCCTTCGACTGAGCCACTACAATTTGAACTCCCAATAAAAAAATGGCGAGAATGAACAAGGCGCGAGAATGAATTTTCATACGCTTGACGGTTTTAAAATAGGAAAGTAGAACTATCGAATCACATTTTATTCAATTTATGGAATGCGCTATACAAATACAACAAGCACCGGACATTTTATCATTAATAAATCTCCCAAGAGTACTTTCGTCCAGAGCTTTTCACACGAACGCCTTTCCCAACCAACCTTTAGTATTTCTAAAATTTGAATCGCCTTTTGAAACAAATTCACTCAATTTCTTGTAATTTTTGAAATACAAAAGACCCCAAAAGTGTTTCCTCGAACTACTAAAATACACGGTATGGAAAAAAGTAAATTTGAGGCTACTTTCTCGCGAAACAAGTTTATTGAGCGTCTTTCCCGAACAAACACCTATGCAGCCGTAAGTACTTATATTGTTATTTCGGCCCTGAGTTTTGCTTTCGGATTCGGCAGACTGGAGATGACACTACTCGCAAAACTCGGATTGCTCCTGTTTGGCCTGCTACTTTTCTCACTCGCGGAATACCTGATCCACCGATACGTTTATCATTTCGCAAAGATAGGGCCCTTCCGAAATCCGGCGTACGAATTGCACGACTTTCACCATCACCACCCGAAGGACAAAAAGAGGCTGGCCATGCCGATACCGGTTGCTATTTTAGTCGCACTGTTTCTGCTGAGTATTTTCTGGCTTTTAGCAGGCAAGCTCGGCCTACTCTTGTTTTCGGGATTCATGTTGGGCTACGCCGGCTATTTGTTCTTGCATTATCTTATCCATATCATTGGGCCAGTCAATCCAATTATGAAATACCTTTGGGTTCATCATTCAGTCCATCATTTTAAAGACGACCATCGTGCGTACGGCGTGTCGTCGCCCTTGTGGGACTGGGTTTTCCAGTCGATGCCGACCAAAGAACAAACCAATTTTAAATAGTACTGCAAATACAAAACCGCTTTAATAAAATAACACGATGACAAAACTCTTTTTGATCAAAGCTGATTTCACAGATCCGAATGCCGACACTGAAGGCAAGCGTTACTTTTGCCCCTCTTGCGCTACCGTTAAGGGAGCGTTGAGTTACTACCCCGAGCTGGAAGAAAAGCTGGACGTCGAGTATGTCGATTTCAAACGGCCCCGCCCAGCAATTATCGACTTGATTGGTGAAGAAAACCAAAGTTGCCCGGTTCTGATTCTCGACGAGGGTGCCAAACCAGTTTCCGGAAACATCGAAGTGAAATCCGCTAATGGTAAACTGTTTATCAATGAAACCGACGACATTTTAAAATATCTCTCGGAAACATTCGGCATCGGATATCCGCACTAATAAGTTAAAGGACAGCCACCAAATAAAAGAGCCGCATCCTTCGGGATACGGCTCTTTTCTGTATAATTTTCAACGCTCTATGCAATGTTGGTGAAGACGTGCTGCACATCGTCATCTTCTTCGATCTTGTCCAGCAGTTTTTCAATGTCTTCCAATTGTTCGTCGGTAAATTCAACCGGAGTGGTAGGAATACGCTTCAAAATTGCTTTTGTAACATCAATTCCTTTATCTTCCAGCGCTTTCGACAATGTTCCGAAACTGGTGTAATCGCCGGTTGCGTAAACAACGCCTTCTTCCTCTTCAATTTCTTCCAAGCCGGCATCAATCAATTCAAACTCGAGCTCTTCAATATCAATCGCGTCGGTTTTTTCGAATTCGAAAACAGCTTTACGCGAAAACATAAACTCAAGTGAGCCAGTTGGCACCAAGCCACCACCCGACTTGTTGAAATATGATTTCACGTTGGCAACTGTACGCGTTGTGTTGTCGGTAGCACATTCCACAAAAACCAAAACGCCATGAGGACCTTTTCCCTCGTAGTTAACTTCAGTATAATCCGAGGCATCTTTACCCGCCGCACGCTTGATGGCCGAGTCGATGTTGTCTTTCGGCATGTTCTGAGCTTTGGCGTTCTGAATTGCAGTACGCAACTTCGCATTCATGTCCGGATCTTGTCCGCCTTCTTTGGCAGCCATGGTAATGGCTCTCGATAATTTTGGAAAAATTCGGGACATATGGCCCCAACGTTTTTCTTTTGCAGCCCGGCGGTATTCAAATGCTCTTCCCACGGTGATATATTATTTAAAGTGAATGACTTTTTTAACGGTGCAAAAATAAAAAATACTTCCTAGTCACAGACAATTTTTCCATTAAAATCGAGTCTGAGTACCCGCTTCTTTGGAATCGTAAAATAGAAATCGGATCCTGCACCATATTCGCTTGAGAACCAAATGATCCCTCCCATCTTTTCAACCAGCTTTTTCGATAGCGGTAAACCAAGCCCGATCCCCCGTTCCAAAACATTTGATCGGTTTTGTCCCTTCACGAAGGGTTCGAAAATAGTTGCCTGATCTTCCTGCTTTATTCCGGCTCCGGTATCCTTCACCCAAAATACCAATTGATGCTCTTCTTCCCGCACTCCATATAAAACTTCTCCGTCTTCGGTGTAGCGTAAGGCATTGGATATCAACAAACGCAAAATTTGTTTGATCCTGTTTTGATCGATACTCTGAATATTGGATTTGAGGTATAACTCATACTTCAATTCGACGGCTCCGGACTTCTCGTCCAATATAATGTGACTAACGTAATCTTCAATCTCCTTAAACGTATTTTCAAGATCGACGTCTGTGCGCCGGATTATCAGTTCATCAACATTCAATTTCGAATAATCGACAATGTCTTCCAGCAAATGCAGCAAGGTGCGGCCATTCAGGTCAATCAGCTTATGAATTTCATCCAAATCCTCTCGCGAATACTCTTCTTCAGCGATCATTGTCGTAAAACCGGCAATCACATTTAAAGGTGTACGCACTTCGTGTGATAGATTCGCCAAAAAGGCTGCTTTCAGTTCGTCGGCTTGTTTCGCACGCTGGTATTGCGTGATGTAATTTTTCTTGATGTAATGGACCAACGCAAAAATAACAAGCAGGGTTAAACCGGTCCCCATGTAAGCATTAACGACTCTTGTTTCTTCACTGCTGCTGTGATTCAGGAACTGCGGAAAACTGAATTCCAGGTAGAATAAAATTCCCAGGTTTACAGCCATCAGTAACAATAGAAACTTCATATATTTTTCATGCCAAATCAGCATAAAAAAGATATAAACACCGATAATCAGCGCAAGAGAAGGGCCTTCGGAACCGAAACTCCAGTACCAGCCGAGGTTGTAAAACAAAACCGACAGTATTGAAATAAACTGAATGATGCGCTGATGAAAATGCCCGGCCCTGGCAATACCAAAACAGGTATAAGCAACCACAGCAAACACACCGGTGAGTACTCCCATTTGCTTTAAACCGATACAAAAATTACAAATGGACGAAATACTTAAAATTACAGCAACCACCAGACAGCCCAAAATAGCCAACCGGTGCTCGAAAGGACTGTCTCTGTAATTTCCGAATACGATTTTACGCGAAAAGCGACAGCCGCAAAAAGGATTAAATGCCACGTTACCTCTCCTTCCCGAATAGGATATAGAAATGAAGTTAGTGAGTCATCGTCGATGATAACCACCAATGCCCCAACAATTCCCGATTTCCCGTTCCCTTTAAATTAGTTTTAGACTCCCTGATCTCAACACTAGTTCACAGTTGCTAACTCCATTGTAGCCATTTGTAAATGAGCTTACTTCGGAATAGAAAAATAGAACTCCGATCCCTTCATATACTGAGAATGAAACCACATGTCTCCCTCCATGCGCTCCACCAGCTTCTTTGCCAAAGACAAGCCAACGCCGACTCCACGTTCGATGGTGTTGTCCCGGCTTTGGAATTTTACAAAAGGATCAAAAATTTTATCTTCATGCTCGGGTTTAATCCCAAGCCCACTGTCTTTCACGTAAAATACATATTGGTGCTTCTCTTCGTAGCAACCAAACAAAATCGTTCCTGAATCGGAAAACCGACATGCATTGCTGATCAGGCATCGAAGTACCTGGGAAATCCGAGATGCGTCGACATTGATGATAAAGTCACTCAACTCGAGCTTATATTGAATGGCAATATCTTCTTTTTGCTCAATGGCCACAATGTAGCTGAATTCTTTCTCCAGCTCCCTGAAAATACGTCTCAAATCATATTCTCTTGTATTAATCTCCAGTTGACCGATTTCCAGTTTCGACAAATCAATCATGTCTTCAATCAGGTACAACAGCTGTCGCCCGTTCATGTCAATTACCTTGTGAATTTTGCCGAGATCCTCGTCGCTGTAGTTCATCTCCGGAATCATGGAGGTAAAGCCTGAAATCACATTCAGCGGAGTACGCACTTCATGCGAGAGGTTTGCTAAAAAAGCGGTTTTCAACTGGTCCGATTTCTTTGCCCGATCGTATTGATGCTCGTAATTTTTCTTAATTGAAATAGTCATGATAAACGTGAGCACCAACGCAAAAACGTTACCTGAATACACATCAATAGTCCGTGTTTTCACATCCACGTAATGGCCGGTCAATGTCGGGAAATAGTATTCGAGGACAAACAATACCAGCAAATTTGTGGCACACAAAGCGATCAGCAGGAAGCAGTTCTCTCTCTTCCAAATTAGAATGAAGAAGATATAAATACCGATAATGATACTTAAGGTCGGACCGCTACTTCCAAAATTAAAATACCACGACATGTTGTAAAAGACAATCGCTATTACAAAAATGGCGTGAATTAACCATCTTGGAAAAATTCCAAACCGGGCTGTCAGGAAACAAAACGAGGACAACAAACACAATCCCAACGTCACAAGCCCCATATCATAGAGGCCAGTCATAAAATTGAAAAGTGTTGCAAATACAGTTACTAATGCTACAGTGAAACAACCGATTATCGTCAACCGCTGTTCGAAAGTCCCGTCCTTAAATGTTCCTAAAACAACCTTCCCTACCATATCGTTAAATCGACGAGGAAAATTGTAACTCATAAGCGCGTAAATACAAAAGGGGTTTTAACCATTTTGAGAGGCATGAAAATAGAAAAATTACAATATAATGACAAACTGCAGGGAAAATAAAATTCAATTATAAATCTCATGCTACGCCACATTTCTTTTTCATTATATCTTTGCCTCTCAAAATCCATCCGGTTATGAAATCGAATATCAAAATCCTGTTTTTTCTGTTCTGCGTAACGCTGGCATCGTGTAGTAAGAAAGTAGATTATATACACAACGAAGGTCAGATTTTCGGAACAACTTATCACATAACCTATCTCAACCCGAAAGGCGAAGACCTGCACGACGGAATTAAACAAACCATGGATGAGCTGAATCAATCTTTATCAACCTACGATCCCAATTCTGTTATTTCCAAGGTAAACTCGAACCAGCCGGTTGAGCTCGACTCCTTTTTCACAACGGTATTTAAAAAGGCTGAAAAAGTCTCGGCGATTACCGACGGCGCTTTCGACATTACCGTGGCTCCCATGGTGAACGTTTGGGGCTTTGGATTCAAGAATAAAGAAAATGTGACAACCGAACTGGTTGATTCGCTGAAACAGCTGGTTGGTTACGAAAAAGTAAAGTTGGTGGATGGGCAGATCGTTAAACAGCATCCCGGCACCATGCTCGACTGCAGCGCCATTGCCAAAGGCTACGGAGTTGATGTGGTTGCCGCATACATTCGCAACCAGGGATGTAAAAACTATATGGTCGAAATTGGTGGTGAGGTAGACGCCTTCGGAGTCAATCCAAAAGGAAAACCTTGGAGCATCGGCATCAGCAAACCCGACGAAGACAGTTTCTTCAAAGAACAGCAACTGCAAGCCATCGTAAATTTAAAAGATAAGGCTTTGGCCACTTCCGGAAACTACCGCAACTTTTATGTTGAAGGTGGTAAAAAATATGCCCACACCATCGATCCGCACACCGGCTACCCGGTGCAGCACAGTCTACTTAGCACAACAGTACTGGCCGACAGTTGTATGACTGCTGACGCTTTTGCAACAGCCTTCATGGTTTTAGGATTGGAAAAATCGATTGAAATTGCGAATGCCGTTCCGGATATCGAAGTGTATTTTATTTACGGCGACGAGGAAGGAAACTACAAAAGTTATTTTTCGGATGGTTTCAAATCGTTGATTCAGGAAGACTACACCCAGAAATGACATAAAAAAACCGGGTATTAACAGCTACCCGGTTCATCTTTTATCAGCGATAATTGTTTAAAACTTAATTCTTTTCGCGCCGCTGCCTGCTCCATCTTGTCGTAGGTCTGTGCGCAGGTAACTCCCCGTGCTTTCATGTTTTCGTTTGCACCGATATGCAAATTGGGAAATTCACCTTTTTTCTCCAGCAGGATTTTGATAGCCAACCCACTAAATGCAATTGCCATCAAAACAACTGCCACTCCTAATACTAATAAGAAATTCATGTTGTTACCCTTTCTTTTACGGGCACAAATTTAATCAAAAACAGTTTGATTTTACCGGCGACCGTTGATAAAGAAACAAATGACAAAAGGACTTGTTTGCACTTGCGCAAAAGAAGCCCGTACCGAACATTCGTTTTTCCGAACATTCTTCCTAATTTTAAGGAATCCGTTTATACCCAAATTTCAACACTATGGATAAACATGTTCGAATTATCGCCATCCTCTACCTGGTACTGAGCTGCCTCGGCCTGCTGACAGCCGTCTTCCTCCACTATATTCTAAACCTGGCAGGTGCTTTTTCTGACGATCAGGATGCCAGCCTGGTACTTTCGATTGTGGCTAATGTAATCACAGTAATCCTTGTTGTGTCAGCCATTCCCGGAATTCTTGGCGCACTCGGACTAATGAAATTCAAAGAATGGGCGCGAATCCTGATGATTATTATTTCGATTATCAGCCTGCTAAACTTCCCGCTTGGGACAATCCTGGGTGTGTACACCATCTGGGCGTTAACTCATCGCGAAACCCTCCCCCTGTTTTCGCCTGAAACTCCGGAAAAAACCAATTCTTGAGCAGCCGTAAACGATATCATCTCGTTGTCATTGGGCGCGTACAAGGTGTCGGGTTCCGCTACTATGTGCGTCAAAAAGCCAACGAGCTCAACCTGGGTGGATGGGTGCGAAACAAAATGGATGGCAGTGTTGAAATTGAAGTTGAAGGACACGAGGACACCGTCCAAATTTTCATCGATCATGTAAAACTCGGCAATGGCTACAGCCGTGTCGATCGTATTTTTAATTCCGAGCTTCCCGGCCTGGAAGCCTACCAGTCCTTTTTTGTGAAGTACTGAACTTCGATTTTTCCAGCATCCCGCTTTTGTTTGTGGCTTTGCAACAACATTGCCAACAAATGTCCGTTATTCACCACGAGTAACACTTCCAACTGAGACCACATGAACTACCACATGAGCCCCGAACAATTTCGGGAAGAAGGAAAAAAACTGATCGACTGGATTGCCGATTATTACGAACAAGTTGAAAAGTACCCGGTGTTATCGCAAGTTCAACCGGGAAATATTACCAAACAGTTGCCGAATAATGCACCTGAAAAAGGTGAAGAATTTTCGACCGTAATGAAAGACGTCGAGCAAATTATCATGCCGGGTATCACGCACTGGCAGTCGCCCAACTTTTTTGCTTATTTCCAATCCAACAATTCGTTTCCTTCTATTTTGGGAGATCTGCTTTCGTCGGGGCTAGGCGTGCAGGGTATGCTGTGGGCAACAAGCCCGGCCTGCACCGAGCTGGAAACCCGGGTAATGGATTGGTTGGTCGATTTGAAGGGACTTCCGAAACATTTTAAAAGCACCGAAAACGGGGGCGGCGTCATTCAGGACACGGCTTCGAGCGCGGTACTGGCTGCTCTGCTGGCTGCACGCGAACGGAAAACGAACTTTGCCTGCAACCAAACAGGCGACAACTCAGGCCTTGTCGCGTACATTTCAACACAAACGCACTCGTCGGTAGAAAAGGGGGTGAAAGTGATGGGCTTGGGAACCGATCGTCTGCGCCGTATCGAAGTAGACAGACATTTCGCCATGCGTCCAGACTTGTTGGAAAAGCAAATCCAACAGGACCTTGAAGCCGGCTTGAAACCATTTTTCGTCTGCGCCACGATCGGAACGACTTCATCAAATGCGGTGGATCCGATTGAAGCAATTGGACGCGTTTGTCGGCAGCACAGCATTTGGCTACATGTTGACGCCGCCATGTCGGGAACAGCAGCACTTCTACCCGACTACCGGCAATATTTTGAAGGTCTGGAACTGGCCGACAGCTACGCCTTCAACCCGCACAAATGGATGTTTACCAATTTCGACTGCGACTGTTTTTGGGTAGCCGACAAGGCAGTGCTGATCAAAACACTCAGCATTCTTCCGGAATACCTGAAAAATGAAGCAACCGAAAAAGGGGCCGTTATTGACTACCGCGACTGGCACGTGCAGCTCGGACGTCGTTTTCGCTCGCTGAAACTTTGGTTCGTGTTGCGACACTACGGCGCCGAAGGATTGCGTTATCACATCAATCAACATATTGAGCTCACGCAATTGTTTACCGAATGGGTGAAAGACTCTGATGATTTCGAATTACTGTCTGAACCGCCTTTTAACCTGGTTCTGTTTCGACATACCAAAGGCAACGAGTTCAATAAATACTTGATGGACTGCCTCAACAAAGACGGAAAAATTTACCTGACGCACACTGTTCTGAACGGCACTTTCTGGTTGCGCATGAGCATTGGGCAGACGCAAACGGAAGAGCGCCACGTGCAGGAAGCATGGCGACTAATCAAGGAAAAAGCGGAAACGCTATAACACGAAATAGCACAAAAAAAGCCTCATTGCCGGATAGCAAGAGGCTTCGTATTTTCATGGCTTTGTTGACGCTTACAGTGCTTTGGCCACAACATCGGCTAAAGGCGTGGTTGGCCGGCCAATCAATTTCGACAATTGTTTTTCACCGTCGAACAAATCGTTTTTCGATGCACCTGTGTCCCAACTGGCAATCGCTGCAGCCAGGAAGTCAGGTAGCCCAAAACTTTTCAGGATCTCCGCGTAAGTTTCTTCAGGTAAATTATTGTAAGGAATATCTTTTCCCGCTTGGCTGGAAATTTCGGCAGCCAAATCCTTTAGCGTATAGCTTTCGTCGCCTGCCAGTTCGTACACTTTTCCTTCGTGCCCTTCGCCCGAAACAACCACAGCAGCCGCTTCTGCAAAATCGGCACGGGCAGCCGATGAAATTTTACCGTCACCCGCGCTGCCAATGAATGCACCTCCGGCCAATGCGCCAGCAATAGAACCGGTATAGTTCTCGGTATACCATCCATTACGCAAAATGGTGAAGGCAATACCCGACGCTTTCAACGCTTCCTCTGTTGCAACGTGTTCACCCGCCAGGCTCAGCGACGATTTGTCGGCATGCAATAAACTGGTATAAACAATCCATTTCACACCTGCCTCTTTCGCTGCAGCAATCACATTCTTGTGTTGCTCCTCGCGTTTACCTACTTCATTACCAGAAATCAACAGCAGCTTATCAATTCCGCTAAGCGATTTCACCAAGCTCTCCGGTTTCATGTAATCAAACTCGCGCGCTTCAACTCCAAGACCGGCTGCTTTTTCCGGCGTCCGCACCAAGGCTACAATCTCTTCACTGCTCACTCTTTTTTTCAACTGTTCAACGACTAGCTGGCCCAATTGACCTGTCGCTCCTGTAATTCCAATTTTCATGGTTAATTCTGTTTTCGTGTTTATAATTTGATTTCTACTTGCTATCTATTCGTTCTTTAATTACTTTTGGTAAGTCAAAGGTATTTGGTTAGTAACTAAAAAACAAGAACGTACGGGAAGGTTATCCGGTTACCAAAAAGTTAGAAATACTTATTTGCAACGATTTACAAGGAAGATAAAAATGAAAAATTATAATAACGTTGAAAATTGCCCGGTCCGCAATGTGATTGACCGGATTGGTGACAAGTGGTCGATGCTTGTTTTACTGGTGTTGGAAGAAGGTGAAGTGATGCGTTTTTCGGAGATTCACAAAACCATTGAAACCATTTCGCAGAAAATGTTGACTGTTACTTTGAAAGCACTCGAAGCCGACGGTTTGGTTAGCCGCACTGTTTACCCGCAGATTCCGCCTAAGGTTGAATACCAGCTGACTGAACGCGGCAAAAGCCTGTTGCCTCATCTGCACAGCCTGGTCGGCTGGGCGGTTGATAACATGGTTAACATCAAGCAATCAAGGAAGGAATATGCTGCAGAGTTGAGCTAAACTATTCATCTTGTAATGAAAACACGTTACGAACCGCCGCTTATGCGTTTTCTCATCCGGCTCAGCGAGACAGGCGTAATACCCAAATAAGAAGCAATGTGGTATAGTGGCACCCGTTGAAACAGGTCCGGACGGCTGTCCAGCAGTTTAAGATACCGCATCTCGGGACTCATCTTTTTAAAATCGTCCAAGGTGTCTTGCTTTTGCGACAACAGTTCGCCACTCAGGTTAACAACCATCGCCCCCAGCTTTGGTACTTTATTCATCAATTCCCTGTTTCTCTCTTCGTTCCCAAGGGCGATAACACAATCTTCCAGGCAGGACAAATAGTAGGATGAAGGTTCCTTCATTAAATAGCTGACCGGATTAATCGTTTGATTTTCTGTAAAAAACTCCGTGGTTTTATCTTCCCCGTCAACGAGGTAATAACTACGCACACAGCCTTGCAACACAAAATAACAATCTTTTGCCCGTTCGCCCTCCGACAAGAGCACCGTGCCTCGCGGATAAAAATTAATCAGGTTCTGCGACTTGATAATGTCAATTTCCTCTGGAGTTAGCGATACATATTGAGAAATGAATTCGATAATTTTTTCATCCATAGGGGTTTCGTGCTGATACTGACATTTCCAAACAATCGGTCTCCCTAAATGTTTCGGCGCCTTCCTATTAGAGACATAAAAAAATATCGGTGTTTTTTGCTTCTTATCTTAAGTTAAGGAAATCAGACAAAGCACCCTCTAATTTTGTCTTCATAAGAATTAACAAAATCAATCTGATATGAAAACAAAAACTGTCAATCGAAAATGCTTTATCTTTTTATTTCTTCTTTTAACGTTAGTCGCTGTTAGCTTTTCACTCAGCGCACAGAACATTTCAGAAACCGCTAAAGGCGATACAATCCGGAAGGAGAAAACCTTCAAACAATCGATCAACCTTTGTCCGATTGCTCCCGCCTTTGGGATCTTTTCAATCAACTACGAGCGCCTGTTAACAAACCATCACGGGTTGATGATTCGGGCCGACTATGAATCTGTTCCGAACAACTATTCTGAAGCGAATATCAATGTTAGCGGTAAGGCAGCCATCCTCAATTATCGCTACCACGTGAAAGGAGGCCTTCAATCTTGTTTTATCGGTGCTTTTTCGCGCTACCGCATTTATAATGGGGACGGTAATTTAAACGAAACTGATTTCGATTTCAAGCTCTCGGAAGTTACCATCGGACTAAATGCCGGCAAACGCTGGATCCTGAAAAACGGGCTAAATCTCAACATGGCTCTTGGCTACGGGGTTTTCATGGATCACCTAAACACCAAAAACACGTCACCCGACGTATTGGAATCAATCAGTCAATTTCAAAAAGAGTATGATCTGTACAATGGATTCTTCGGCGAGCTTTCCATCGGCTATGCATTTTAAGTTTGAATCTATTTGGGCTGATGCAACTTTGAACGACATCAAATCGAAAGGAATTATTTAGGCTGGAATTACAGCCCTTCCTTTTCGATCAAGCCATCCAGGTATTCGATCTGCGCCTGCATCTGGTCAACCATCCTGCCGTCTTCCTTATTTTTCTCCTTCACTTTTTTCAGCTCCAGAATCTGCTCATCGGTGTAGGTTGAAATCTCGGGAATCCAAGCTGCCGCCTGATTCCGAAGCTCCAGCGCGAATTGCATTCCCTTCTCAAAATTCGCTGGGTTGTCAACCCGCTCGAGGTAGTGCATATAGTTTTTATAACTTCTGAGTTTCTCACCAAAGCTTTGCGCACTAAGCATGGCATAAATAGTATCGAAATCAGCATCTGTTTTGGTCAGAAATTCCGCTCGCTGAACAGCGATTTTCAGTGCCCCAAGCGCATCATCCTGCAATTTCGGCAACAAGGCCAGTCCTTCCTTTTCATCCAAATCGAGCAAGGCCTGGTAGGCTGCACCTGCTACAGTGTAGGATGAATCTTCCACACATTGAACAAACAGCGCCTTGTACTGATCGTCTTTCCGGGTTGCCAGCAAACTGAGTGCAGCTGCCTTTGCATACTTCGACGGATCGCTTTCTGCGATCTTTCGGATTTGGGCGAAAAGTTCTGCCGGTGGGTCAAGCTCCAACAAACCTGTCAGCACCGTCGTTCTGATCCGGTAACTTTGATCCTCCAGTGTCGCACGAATCAAATCAACATTCTTTTTATCCATCGGTTGTGTCAGCGCGAACTCAGCCGCCTCCCGGCGATCCACGTAGTTTTTCGCATGTTCGTATTGAAACACAAACTCATCAAAGGATTTATGATCCTCTTTATTGGCGAGCAAGACCTTCCTGGCATCGAAATTTATGAGATCAGGCTTTGCTGAAACATCGAACACCAGGGTATCCGATTGGCCGTCGATCCATCTGAAATACGAATTAATTTGATCTCCCTCATAAACATCAATCCACACCGGGAACTTAAACAGCTGTGTCGTCTGTTTCTGGCTGACATAAACGATCGCCTGTTTTGCCGATTCGTTGTAGCCATAGCTGATGTCCAGGTGCGGGTGACCAGCACCGAAGTACCACTGGGAGAAGAACCAGCTTAGATCTTTCCCGCTGACATCCTCAAAAGCCTGTTGCAGTTTACGGGCATTTCCCGTTCCGAAACTATTTCGTTCCAGGTAAGTTTGCAGCGATTTGTAGAAAGCATCTTCACCCAGAAAATCGCGCAGCATATTCAGGATCGCTCCTCCTTTGTTGTAACTTACCAAGTCGAATACATCCTCGCGCTGTGCATAGTAATGGCGCACCAAAGGTTTGACAGTATCATTCGCATTTTCCAGGTAGCGGCTTCGGCTGGCATAGGCATAGCCCATTCCTTCGTCAGCCCCATAGCGGTGTTCCTGCCACATGATTTCGCTGAAATCGGCAAAACTCTCATTCACCGTAATATTACTCCAGCTTTCAGTGGTCACCAGGTCACCAAACCACTGGTGAAACAGCTCATGGGCAACAACCGGCTCCCATGTATTTCCGTCGGCCAACTGGCGGGCATTCAGGCGACCACCATCGCCATGCAAAGTGGCAGTGGTATTTTCCATCGCCCCGCTCACATACTCACGGGCCGTCATCTGCGAATATTTGTCCCAAGGGTAGTCTACGCCAAGCTTCTCAGAGAAAAACTTAATCATCGCGGGGGTTTCGCCAAAGGTGCGAAGCGCGAATTCTTTGTAGGGCTTCTCCACATAATAAGAGATTTCCCGCCCCTCGTAGGGCTTGTCTTTCACAATAGCATAATCGCCAATGCCAATAAAAAAAAGATAAGGAGCGTGTGGCTGAGTCATTTCCCAGGTGTCGGTCCAGCTGCCATCACGGTTATTCTTCGACTTTGTCAACAGACCGTTGCTGAGGCTCACATAATTCTCCGGAACTCTCACCATAAACTTGGTTGTTGCTTTCTGATTGGGTTTATCGATGATCGGAATCCAACCGCTGTTACTCTCTGTTTCTCCCTGCGTCCAGATCTGTGTCGGCATATCCTTATCTTCCCCGGTTGGGTTGATAAAATACAATCCTTTCGCCTCAACGATAGCGGCACTTCCGGCCTCCTTAATTTTATTCGGATTAGCCGTGTACTCGATGTACAACGTATATTTTTCTTTCGCTGAATAAGTCCGCCCTAGCTCGACGGTTAACTGCAGACTGTCGTACCGATATTCCAAAGGCGTGTTTTGCTTTTCACCAACCAGCTCCACCTTGTAAAAGTCCATGCACTTGGCGTCCAGCACTACGCTGTCAACCGGATAAAAATGAGGCTTCAATGTCAGCCATTCCTTTCCGTTCAGTTGGGATTTGGAGTAGTCGAAGCGAGCATCCAGCTCCACATGAACCATGTCGTTCACTTTCTCCGCGGTGGTGCGGTAAATTGTTTTCCAGGAATCATCGGGAGCGGTTTCCTGCGAGAAAACAGGAAAATTCAGCAACAGCAACGCAAAAAGCAAAAGGTAATTTTTCTTCATATCGGTTAATTATGGAAAGACAGTTCTTCTGATTCTTTTTATTACTCCACGCGCGAGCAAGCCTACCCTATTTCAGCAACTCATACAAAAACAGAAGGGTGTGATTCCAGGCACGTTTGGCCATCACTTCGTTGTACTCACCCGATGCCGGGTTGGTAAACGTGTGTCCGCAATTGGCATAGGTAATGATCTGCCAATCGGCACCGCCTTCGTTCATCTCTTTCACCAGGTTGGCGTAATCTTCTGGTGTCACCGAACGATCTGCGGCCGGGTTTTCCACCAATATTTTTGTTTTAATCGGTGCGTTTTCACGCTCCGGTGCTTTATACAAACCGCCATGGATAGACACAACGCCTTGCACATCAAATCCACCACGAGCCGTTTCCAGTGCCCCGGTTCCTCCAAAGCAATAGCCAATCACGGCAATTTTCTCCGGGTTGGCACCAGCCTTTTTCAACTCATCCAGTGCCAGGCCAATTCGCTTTTGGTAAGCTTTATAATCTGTTTTGTATTGGGTGGCTATCTTCGCCGCCGCGCCGTTATCGGCCGGGATGTTTCCTTTTCCGTAGATGTCGGCAACGAAAACAATGTAGCCCTGCTCCTCCAGGTTCAAGGCGGCTGTCCGTGCTTCATCATCAATCCCCTTCCAGGCCGGAAGAATTAAAACGCCGGGAAGTTCTTCCCCGACATTGGAAGTCACAAGTCCATTCAACTCCTGATCGCCATCGGCGTATTGAACGGTCTGAAGCGATTGTGCTCCTGTTATTCCGATAAATCCCATAAATGCTAAAATGGTGCAAAGAATTCTCATGGTCTGAACGATTTGGTTAAACGGAATCCGGCGACTGGTGGTTCGTTTTGCCGGCTTATCCTACTTTAACATCCGACAAGCATTCGGGTTTTACCGAACAGGCAATTTATTCGCTTTCTGATGTCTGCCGACGAATATAACCGGCCACATCAACCATCGGGGCTACCCAAATATCGCATTCATTGTCGTGCAGGTAGCGAATTAACGCCCGGTGTGCCTCCAACGACACATTCAGGTCGTGACCACCACCAACGCCATGAAACAAAAAGACCAGCAAGCTTCCGCTTTCTTCCGCCTGTTTCACCAGGTCGATCATATACTCCGCCGAATGCCCGATAATCGGGTAAGCTCGAATATCGTCCAGGTTAACCTGATTAATGGTCTGCAAAGCGGGAACAACACCCCGCGCCCCGGCAAAGTCATCTTTCAGGAAATCGTAAAAGGCAACTGTGTCAATCATCTTGTCGCCGCAGGGAAAGGCAAAGCTGCGCTCTGTCTTCCCGTCGATCGCCTTCAGCAAGGTATTCATGACTTTAATTTCGTTCACTGCTCTCGCCACCGAATACCGGCTCAAATCATTTTCCGCCGATACCCACGAGCGCCCTTCCAGCTGTCCATCGCAGGGATGATTCAAACTGTGGTTTCCCAGCTCGTGCCCCTCGCGGGCAGCTTCGCGCCATTCGGGGAGCCGGTCGTTCAGGGCCGGGGCATTGCCAACGACATAAAATGTCCCCTTCAATCCAAGCGAATCAAGCGCGGGGATCACATTGTCGAGGTGGACATCCAAGGCATCATCATAAGTCAGCACAACGGCACATCGCTTGCCGTTCCACTCACCGGTTTGCTGTGCTTTTGCCATCGGGGAAAACATCAGGGAGACCAGAATTGGTAAGATTAATCTTCGTTTCATTATTTGACTACTTATTCATTGGGTTGTTGTTAGTCCTAAAAATAAGAATTAGCGCCCAATGAAACGAAGATTGAGCGACTTTAAATAGCGCGAAACCCTTGATTTCTGGTTCTATTTACCGTCGCCAGTTTAAGCGAAACGCCAACTGCCAAAATCAACGAAAGCACCATCATTGCAATTGACACGATGTTGATTGTTTTTAATTGGCTCAGCACCTCTCGATTTTCGTCACTGCTAATTCCAAACTGAGCTGTCAGGCTTTCCAAATTCTCCAGGTAAGCGATGGTTTCGCCCAGCATCAAAGGTCTGCCAGCTGCATCCGTTACAGTTATTTGCAATTTCGGATCGATGTACGATTTGAAATATTTCAGGTAGACTCCGCCAGCTAAGCCGATAATTGCAACAAATAAAATCAAAGTAAAAAGGGGCTGTCGTAGTATCATTATTTGGGTAATTATTGGTTGAATTTATTTTCCGTTTCAGAAATCAGTTTGTCCAGTTCGTCGCCAAATACAGCCTGGGCATTTTCGTAAGTCTGGTTGGGAAAGAATGCCAAAAACTTGTCCTTGCCGAAGCGGTCCAGCAATTCTCCGACAAAAAAGCCGGAAAGCGGGTAAGTCAACTCCGTCGGATACTTTCGGAAATCAGTCCAGATATCCTTCAAATTAACGGGTTGCTTATTCGCTGCAATCCAATCCAGCACCTGTTGCTCCTCATTTCGTGCTGAAAGATCAAAACAAACCGCTGTTCCTTCATTGATTAAGCCGGTACGCAGCAGCATCTGTCTCGAACTGTTCGAGATCACATGAGTCATCTCGTGCCCACGGGTTTGTTCAAAATGCGAATGAACAAGGCAATACTCCGGTCTCGCAAAGCCCAGATCCGCACCAAACACACGCTTGGCATCTTCCCGGGAATTCCACACAAAAAAATCGATCTTCTTCGAAATCGTGCTGTTAAAAAACCGGTTGATTTTCACAAAAGCTGCTTCCCGCGATTGCATGAAGGCTTGCATCTGCGTCTCCTCCATGTCCTGAAAGTGGAATCGGATGTGTTCTGTTTCCTGAATTGTCCAGGTGGCGAAAAAGTCATCGCTGCCCAAAATCAATGACAATCGACGGGCAGCCCGGGTCGCATTTTGGGTGGCATTCAGCTCGATACAAGCCTTCAGAGCGATTTTTGACTGTTCATATTCTCCAATTCGGTAGTAACATGAACCGATGTCCGCCAAGGCCCAGGCTTTCCGCCACGATCCGGTATTCCCGATAACAAATTGCAGGTGAGGAATCGCCTCTTTACTGTCTCCCGTAGCGGTTAGCGAACGCCCCAGAACTACCTGTCCATCCACATTCGAGGAATCGTTGGCCAAGATTTCCCTGGCTTTGACAATCGCCTGATCAAACTGTTTCGATACAAACAGCTGGTTCAATTCATCTACTTGTGGGTTTTGAGCATTTGCATACAGGGCGCATACGAACAGCAAAAAGGCTACTGAAAAAAATTTCATTCGGTTGGTTGTTATTGGTTTTTAGTCGTCTACATCAATACAAATTCAATGGTCTTAAAACTCATAAAAGCGAACAGCAGCACAATCACGACTTTCGCGAGACGAATGATCCGGGTTCCGGTTGTGTAAAGCCGGGCGGCATTGCTTTCGGTTACTTTCACCAGATAGTTGAAGTGATGCGGATACCGATTCAGAATAGTCAGGCCCAAATAAATAAGCAAGCCAACGCCAGGTAACAGCCAAATCATTCCCCGGCTGCCATAGGCATCTACTTCACCAAGCGCATTAAAGTGTGTGGGGATTTCGGCCGGCAGGTACCGATAAAAATAGAGGGGTAAAGCAATTAATGCGAATAGTCCAACTGCGCCCAAAGCCTCTACAAAGTAATCCAGCAGGCTTCGTTCAATGTGGATCCGGGGTCGTTTGTTCATGTTGGTTTTGGTTTACTGACATGATTCAAGGAGACTGTTGACTTCCTCTCTCCCATCAGTTGTTGTGCTTCTTCTTTTTACTCTTTTTCGGATTGTCTTTCAAGTTCTCTTCCAAGGCTTTCAGGCCATCGGGGCCGAACATCCGCTTCACAGCATGCTCGATGTTGAAATACAGGTGCTGACAACTTTCGGGGTCATCATCCCAGGCAATGCCGAGGATGTCGTGAAAGTTGCCGTTGGCATCGCTGCCCGAGCCCATAAAACAAATTTTTCGGTGAAAAGCCAGGCGGATAATCCACTGGCCATCGGCAGGAGACAGTGCGAACCACGAGCTTTCCATCGACTGGCCATCGCCTGAGGCGAGGTCGCTCATGGCCACCAGGTCGAAACGGTCGAAATAAGGCTGGGCCTCGTCACTTCGCCCCAGTTGATCCAGGGCAAATCCTTTTTCGCGGTTAGCCAGCAGGCTGAAAGGATTATTGCCCAGCAAGCTATCGCATTTCTGCAGCGCCTCAGCAAACTTTCCTTGTTCGTTTAAGTCCCAAATGGCGTTCTCCAGCTCCATATCCTGGTACGGCCAATAGTGCTCGTTATCGGTGTAGCCAATTTGCAGGGCAATCATTTCCATATTGGTCAGGGTGGTGTCGGCAGCCTGAAAACGCGGAAACAGCCGGCTATATGCAAAAGCGGATGAATCGATTTTACTCTGTTCCAGCAGGCGCTGGTAATCGCGTTGGTAGTCGAAGTCGATGTGCAACTGGGCGCTGGCCCAATGGGCAAGCAGGAGGAGCAATACAAGCAGGAGTGGTTTCATGAGGTTGATTTTTTATTCGTAATTTCCTTTTCTATCGAGTCCGTTCGGTTCATTCGTTTCTCCACCTGATTTTCACCGCCGATAATTTATCCAGTTCCAGCCGGATAGCCGGTAGTTGTTGAAAACCGTTTTTCAGGTAAAAAGCCAGGGGCGACCGGTAAGGCTCGCCATTGCTTTTATGATCATTTTCGTGGTCGGCAACCCAACCGTTGAGCTCCGACGCATTGGTTTTGGCCAGATCCAGCATCTGTGTTCCCAATCCTTTTTCCTGCAGCGCCGAGTCGATGATAATTGCAAACCACCTTTCGCCATCCCGCTTAAAATCGAAGTACCAGCCACGAATCCTCCCCACTTCATCGATCATCAAAATATGAGATTGCCCCGGCAAGGCATCAAGGTAGCGGTCGAAATCTGCCAGGCTCGCGTAATTCAGCTTTGCCGGATATTCCCGGTTCCAAAGCAGACGGATTTCACTGCGCTCTGCTGCCGTTAACTGTTTTTGATGTCTGAATTTCAAGGGTGATGCGATTTGTTAAAAGGAACAAAATTATGTCTCAAAAATTAAGCCATTTCAGCCTTGCTTCTTAGACGAGCTATAAAGATTCGTCGGAATCGGCTTATTTTAATATGAAAAATGTTCTGAAACTGACTAGCGTTGTATCGGGTTTGATTTTGAAAGTTACCAACCGGTCAAGCGGACCGCCGTTGGTATAGTAGCCTGCGCCGAGTCTTTCCATTTTCCCATCGGCACGAGTGAACTCCAGCACGTACTGTCCGTCACCGGCATTCGCTTTCATAGACAGGAAACCCGATAGCTGTTCACCAGCCCGGATGCTGTCGAATTCGGCAACTTCCAAACGCTCGCTTGTCGATAGCCTGACATCGGTAATGGTGGTAATCAATTTGTTCTTAATACGAAAGTCGATCCCTTTTTCTTGCCGATGCGGCAAACAGGCAGTCATTGCCAGGATCAGGAGTAGCAGGTGTAGTTTTTTCATTTCTTTAAGACTAATTATTGCTCTGATTGACCGGATGACTTGGAGTCACCCGGTCAATCCATGAAACGTCAGCCAATTATTTAATTATTCCTGGGTTTGCTCTGATTGAAAAGGCTTACCATTGTAGCCGTCTTGAAATGCCTGGACATTGCGATCCCAGTCAATAACGAACTCGATCAATAAAATGGCGAATGCGCCCAGCACAAAAAAGAGCAGGTCGCGTTTTTTAAGGTTTAATTTCATGTTTGTTTATTTTGGGTGGTTAAAATTTAGTTGTTGTTTGGTGCTACCTCACGATTATACCTTTAGCTGAACACGATGCAAAAAATGACTACGCCAACTATAGCAACAAGAAACACCCAGGTGAGTGGTTGCCCGAAATTAAGTGTCCACCCATCTCTTGGGTAGGGCCTGGGAATTAATAATCTCGAATCTTTCTTGTCCTTAATTAATGGATCTTTCCAAATCGACGATTTCATGTTTTTTTTATTTTTGGTTAGTCTTAATCGGCACGGATTACAAATCCGCGCCAGCGAGATGCTAAACTGACCGGGTGACTCTGAGTCACCCGGTCAGTTCGCCACGCGAAAGGATTCGCGCAGCAGCAGGGGTTATCCTTTTTCATATTTCCATTCTTTTCCGCAATCGAAACATTGGTAGCCCGCTTTGAAAATGGGGAAGATGGCGCCGAGCAGGAAGTACACCACAACCACCAGGATGTTTGGGTCTCGCTTTTTGGCGATATTCCGCGATTGGCAATACGGGCAAAGCGTTTTATCGGTTAAGCGATCCGGACGGATGAGTTCCATTTTACTTGCTTCGTCCTTGCTCACAATGTAGCCTCCGCGCTCCAGCAGTTCGGTTGCGGCTTCTATTTCCGCTTCCGGCACCAGGAGCTTCACCCCACCAATGGCATTCGAGTAAAAACTATTGACCTGCGCCGTTAACTCATCGACAACAATCACCATGATCTCGTTCGACTCCAGGTAGGCTTTCGCCATATGCGCTTCGTGCGGATAAGTGAAGGTGAGTATTGTTTTCCATTGGTGTCCCATTTTTCTCTGTTTAGCGTTTGTTTAAAATGGAGTTTTAATCTCGTTAAGTTTAATCGGCACGGATTACAAATCCGCGCCAGCGGGTGCTTTTTTTTATTGTTAGCATTAGTTATTTAATTTATTATAAATCGAAAGAGTACAGTCGTTCCAATTCCAAGTACTACTGAGATTAATAAATTTTTCCCCCAATCAATTACTGTTTTAATATGAAAGTAATTTCGTGTTAGGCTTGTATTGATTAAAATGATTACAAATATTGGGAAAACCAACATTGTCCAGTTATAATAAAATTGCTTTCTCAGCAGAAAGAATAGGCCAATTGAAAAATACGGTAGAATCGACACTAGTATATACCCAATGTTTTTCCTAAAGCAAAGTCCAACTAAACCAATTACGGTTACAATATCTTCTATGAATAGACCTCGGTGCCATAGAGCAATAAAATCAGAATGACTAATAGGGAAGCTATATGCTATTTTGATGGCTTCAATTTCTGATTTCACCATGGTAAGTACTTTCATAAGATAAAGTACACCAATAAACACGATTATTCCATATGTAAGTTTCTGTCTGTTCATAATTAATGTAAACGGTCTCGGCTATGGGCAGTGGCGGATTGCGTGCGACTTTCCGTTCGGCAGAACGCGAAAGTCAGTGCGGGAATCCGACGCTCGAACACGAGCATCCACCCGCCATTGCCTATGAGCCATTGTTAGGCAAAGTATTTATTTCTTAAAGTCTGATAATATAAAATCAATATTTTTCATTGCCTGTTCAATTTTCTCTTTTGTTTCTTCGTTTTCTTTTATCTCTGGTTTAAGACTTTCTTTTATGGTCAAGTAATCAAGTTCAAAGTATTGTTTAAATCCAATCATCATTATTTGAGATAATAATAATTGACAATGAGATTTAAGTCTTTCGATGTCTGATTTAAACTCCTCACTTTCAATTTGAATCTTTTTATTAGGGTCTGAATATTTAAAATCTAATATAATTGGTTCTTTTACAGGATAACCATCCCAATGCTTAATACAGTTTGAAATGTAATTTATGCGTTCAGTAATTGGAAATAAATGATGAGATTTGAATATATTAATTTTGAATTCTTTTTTACAATAGTCTTCAATACTCATAAGATTATTTTCATCATTCAATTCCTTAAGCAGAAAATTTACTGCGTCAACTAAACTCTTTAAATAAGATTCATATTTATGAAACAGTCCTACGTAGCCAAGCCTAATTGTTTCATAAAGATTATCCTTTAATTCGTCTTTAGAAATATTTATTAAATGCTTATATTTTGATGTTTTTACTTGGTTCCAACTGTCAACTATTGATTTATTAGATGCTGGAATATAATAATTTAGAAAAAGAGTTTGAAAATTTTCTAACTCTGATGACGATTTTACAATTAAGTCAAAAAGTCTTCTACCTTCCTCTGATTCTTGAAGTATATTAAAGTTTTTAATCTTAGCAAAACTTTCAGAAAGTCTTTCTATAAGAACATCGATTGTATTTATGTGTCGTTTCTTCATATTTTGCCTAACTAGTCTATAACTACACCCACGAGTGTTGTTATTTCATTTATATCCGATTAAAAGGTGTTGTTATCCCTCCGAAATCGGGGGTATAACAACACCTCTCTATTTAATTCCCTAATTTATCATTTTTCATAATCAAACTATTCAATCTTATGTCTAAAGTGATTCTGAATTGGCTTTTGATCCCCTTTCAAAAAACAAGGCCGGTAGTCTCAACAGCTGTGCTGATCGGTCCCATGTTCCGGCCTTGGTCTTACGACTATAATTACTCCACTTGCTGGTGGCTTTTTATCTGTTTTCTCAGCAATTTGCCTGGGTACAGAGCTTCTAACCCACTTTTTTAAGGCGCTAACCTGGGGTACGGAGCTTCGAACCCACTTTTTTGAGGCGCTAACCTGGGGTACGGAGCTTCGAACCCACTTTTTTGAGGCTCCAACCTGCTTTTTTAAGTCTCTAACCCGGGTTAGAAGGTCGCTAACCTACTTTTTTGAGTTCCCAACCTGGGTTAGAAGGTCGCGAACCCGGGTTAGAAAGTCTCGAACCTGCTTTTTTGCCTCGCCAACCCGGGTTGGAAAGACTCGAACCTGCTTTTTTAAGCTTCTCCCCCACCGCTAAAACCCGGCTCTGGAGCAAATAAGGAAAAAGGCCCCGCCTCCGGAGAGGACGGAACCTTCATTAAAAGAGCCCAAATCAATTATTTCGGAACTGGCGTAATTTGTGCACCAGCTCATTGTCTTTACCCAACAAGCCTTCAATCAGGTTTACCAGCGACGAGGCATCGTCGTAGGCCACTTTCAGTGTTTCCTGCGAAAGCCTGGTTGCTTTCAGCGACTCGGCCTGTGCTTTTTGCTGCGCTATTTCGGCCGCATTGGCCGCTTCGTACTCACTGCCAAGCTGGCTCACACGGTTGGCCGGGTCGAATCCGGCAGCCGTTAAAGCAGCTGCTTCATCCGTCACCGTGGACTTCACATGGTTGATAAAATCGCGTTTTTCTTTTTCGTTGAGGTTTGCCATAATTATAAAGTTTAGTTAAACAAATCCCACTTGGGGCTTTAGCAATCGTCTCGAAATCGTGTGCTGATTTTAATCGGTGGTAAGTGCGGCCTGCTTGTTGTGCCCATCTCCGAAAAGCTGCGCGGGCACAGTGATCTCTCGTGAATCCTACCTCGTCGTTATTCCGTCAATCCTTCCCGGTTTCAGCAACCGGTTATTCCTGTACTTCTTAGCGACAGCAAGTTAACATGGGATAATCAAAACATCATTATTTGTTCAATAGAATTTCACGAACGAATGGTTTTGAGGGGTCTATCCCCCCTGTTTACCATACGAAGGAGCTAAATTGGGAGCATAAAACAAACTGACCGGGCAACTCTACAGCCACCCGGTCAGTTCCGATCTTCTAAATTTCGAAGCCGGGGATTACAGCATCATGCCACCCGACACTTCAATGCGCTGGCCGTTGATCCAGCCGCCTTCCGGGGAGCAAAGGAAAGCCACCACCCCACCAATATCGGCAGGAAGGCCCACGCGTCCCAAGGCTGTTGCGCCAGCCACCTGCTTGTTCACCTCCTGGTTGTCGCGAACATGTCCACCGCCAAAGTCGGTTTCAATGGCACCGGGAGCCACCGTGTTGGCTGCAATACCGCGCGCACCAAGTTCTTTGGCGAGGTAACGGGTCAGCACCTCAACAGCGCCCTTCATGCTACCATAGGCCGAAGAACCGGGGAACGAAAAGCGCGCCAGCCCCGACGAAATATTGACGATCCGCCCACCATCGTTCAGGAAAGGCAGGGCTTTCTGGGTGAAGAAGAATACGCCCTTCAGGTGAATATTCATCACGGCATCGAAATGCTCCTCGGTGGTTTCGGCAAAAGGAGCATAAAGCGCTGTTCCGGCATTGTTGATCAGGAAATCGAAATTGGGTGTACCGTAGGCCTCGGTTAGGTATGCCGCCAATTGTTGGTAAAAGGCGTCGAACGCGCTCACCTTGGAGGTGTTTAACTGAAAGGCTGCTGCCTGCTGTCCCAACTCCTGAACCTGCGCAATTACTTCGTCGGCTTTTTCGCGGTTGCTGTTGTAAGTAATCACTACATCGATTCCCTTTTTGGCCAAATTGATAGCCATGTCGCGCCCTAAACCGCGGCTTCCGCCGGTTACCAGGGCAATTTTTGTTTTTGTCTCTGTCATTGTTTATTGTTTCTAAACTGTTTTCATTCGATGATGCACGAAGCATCGCCTGTTTGTTTTCGACAGGACAAAGTTGAGACAAAACAACGGATTGAATTTTGCAAGCAACAAAGCATTCCTTGCAAAATTCAAACAATGCGACTTTAAGCGCGGAAAGCGACCGGGGTCACGGATGTTTGCCGTTTGAAGAAATTGGAGAAGTGCGCCACCTCTTCGAAGCCCAGGGCATAGGCAATCTCGCTGATGTTCCAGTCGGTTTGCTTCAGCAGGATTTTGGCTTCCTGCACAATGCGGCTGCCAATAATATCGGTGGTTGTTTTCCCGGTGCTTTCTTTCAGCACTTTATTGAGGTGATTGACATGAATGGCCAGGCGTTCGGCGTAATCCTTGGCGGTACGCAGGCTAAGGCGCTGCGAGCCCGACTCGATGGGAAACTGCCGCTCGAGCAACTCCACAAACAAAGAAACAATGCGTTGCGACGCATTTTGAGACGAATGCAAACTAGCGGCGGGCTGCATCTTTTGGCCGTAATGAATGAGTTCGAGCACGTAGTTGCGCAGCAGGTCGTACTTAAACTCGTAATCCGAAGCAATTTCCTTTTTCATCTTCCGGAAAACCAGCGCAATCTCGTCGGCATCCTCATCGCTCAGCTCAAACACCGGGTATCCGCCCGACTTAAAAATCGGCAGCTCGTCGATCATCACCCCGCTTTTGTTTTTCACCAGGAAAGCATCGGTAAACACACAGAAGGTACCGGCCTGGTTTTCATCTTCCGGAATCCAGTGATAAGGCACTTTGGGCGTACCGAACAGGAGGGCGTTCTTTTCAACCTGGATCACCTTGTCGGCATATTCGGCCCGATTGCGGCCACGAATCAAACTGATTTTGTAGTAGGAACGACGACTGTAGGGCATTGGGGCTTGGCGCTTCACCGAGCGGATGGTTTCGGCTACATCGAACACATTGAAATGCCCCACGTCCTTGTTGATACCGGACGGCAATAATTCCTGAATGTCGCGGCCGGTAAAGGCGGCTGCTTCGCGGTAAAACTCGTCGAGCGATGTGTTTCGAATATCCATATCGGTGCACCCTTCAATTTGCAAAATTCAAAGGTACAAATTATCCGGCAATCTAATTCAGCACACGAGAATCGGATAAACTACTGCTTAGTTATCGCGTTGAGCCGGTTTTCGTGCCAACAGATAACTGAAAGAGGCAAACAGCAGAAATAGAATGACAGAACCCGCCAGATAACCAAAACCGTAGTCGGTTAAGCGGCTAAAGTCGTACCACAAAATACGAAAAATGCGGATGAACAGGATAAGGGAGAGGACAATGCAAAAAATCAATGCTATTCGTTTCATAATTGCGTTGAAAAAAAAGCTGCCCGGAAAGACGGGGTCTTATCAGAAAGGCAAGTTGATCATCATTGCCAATTTACCCCTCCAAACCTCCCCTAAAGGTGAGGCTTAATTCCCTTCAGGGGATTTAGGGGTAAAACAGATTAGGAGTTGCTTACAAGCCGACATTCAAAGAAACGTAACTCCAACTTCCCGGACAGCCATTGCTATTCTTATTTCTTTACTGTTGTGGTTGTCGGGGTGTAGATCCCGAAGGTAATCGCTGAAATAAGACCGTTGACAAAGGTCTGGCGAGTAAACACCTCGTAATTTTCAGCACCGCCAGCCATTGCTTTGCTGTCGGAAACACCAACCGGAGCAAGACCATAAATTACATAGTGATTCCACTGGGTTACCTGACTGCTTCCCTGTGCTCCATCGCCAACAACGCTGGTGTAGCTGTAGCACGAAGTCAATAACAGACCGCATAACAATGATGCTCCCATAGCTTTCAAGAATCGTTTTTTCATAGTAATCGTTTGATTAGTTTTCCTACTCGTTTGGCTTTTCGGAATTCGCCCCGTTTTAAAAGGTGGTTTCTGGCCTCCACAACCTGCCCGGCAATTATCCGGCAGATCTATTTGAAGATGTCTTTAATCTACTCGCTAAGGCAAACCGTGCCCAAAAATAAAGCTCAACAGCGAACGATTGCCTTATTCAAATTACGCCAAATTATGTTGCCACGGATTATTTCTGCAAGGAATTTGATGAACGAATACCTTTCGCTGTTTGAAACCATTGTTTGGCTTTACGAGAAGACAAATTCTAGTGTTTCTTCGCATGCTCCTTTTTTTCCTGTTTGTCTCGGTGCTGCTTGACGCGGTGCTCGTAAAAGGCATTGACCAGGCCAAACAGGATGCCAATGCCGGTGAGAATGTAAACGATGGTGAATGCTTTGCCCAAAACCGTATGGGGTGAAAAATCACCGTACCCCACCGTACTCAGCGTAATGACGGAAAAGTAGAATGAATCGAACCAATGCCAGCCTTCTACAAAATGGTAGAAAACAGTTCCGGTTCCAAGAACCGACAAGGTGGAAATGGTAAGGGTGCGATAGCTTTTGACTTTCAAAAAAGCGATGATATTATTAAACAGCATGCGGATGAGAAGATTTGGGAGTTAGTAGCTTCAATTTACGATTTTTTTTAACGCCCGAACATCGCTGTTGACTACGCTAAGTCCTAAACCTCAAGCCCCGACATCCAAAAGTGTATTTCCAAAAGTTTGGGGCAAAAAAAATCCGGGCAAAACCCGGATCTTTTAATAAGCTATCGTGTAAACGTGTTATTTCGCTTCTTTGGCGTATTGCTTGTTCATTGCTTCCAACACTTCTTTGGTAATGTTGTGAGCGTCGTCGCCAATCAGAATACCGCTTGAATTGAAGATGTAAGCGTATTTCTTGGTTTTGTTGAAGTCTTTCAGGTAAGCCATCAAGCTGTCAACCAATTGTTGGTTGTTGGCATTTTGCATTTCAGCCAATTTTGACGACAATTCCTGATCCAGTTTCAAAATTTCCTGTTCTTCGTTAACCAAGCGATCGCGTTCCTGTACGGCACGTTCTTCAGTCAAAAATCCACCACGTTGCAGTTTTTCCTGGAAAGCAGCGGCTTGCTCTTCAAATTTTGAACGGCGAGTTGCATATTCTTTTGTGTAAGCTTCCTGGTTTTTGGTGAACTCATCGTGTAATTGCTGAGCCAAATCGTAATTCACAATCAGGGAGTCAACTTTTACATAGGCGATTTTAAGATCGGTCAACTGAGCCGGACCTTCTACCAAAACATCACCGGAGGCAGCGCTTTTACCTGATGTAAAATGCAACACATAAATAACGATAACTGCAACTACTAAAACGATGTTTAAGATCAATGAAGAATTTTTCATGCGTATTTGTTTGTTTTTCACAGGAAATCAGGCGTGTAAATTTCAGCACATCCCTCTCTCCACAATTTTCATTCTTTTTTCTTAGTCGATTAATCGGAGCCAAAAATAAAAATTTAAAATTAGGAAAACGTCCAATAGCTGAATATTTTTTCGGTAGAAGTTAAATAACATCTTCGTTTTTGAAACCTGCGAAAAATCATAACAATCGGCTGATAAACATCATTGAAGAAAGGCCTTTCGTGATCGTATTTTTATCAGGTGAGTTAGATAAACCAAAAACCGATTTACAAGATAAACGAAGATGATAAACAAACTAATTGCCCACGTGCTTCCGTACATGCCCGAGAAATTGATCTGGCAATTTTCGAAGCGCTATATCGCAGGTGAAACCATGGATGATGGTATTTCGGTTGCCCGCCAACTGAACGCAGAAGGCGTCATGGTAACCATTGACCTGCTGGGTGAGTTTATAACCAAGCTGGAACAGGCGGAAGAAAATAAAAACCAATACCTGGACATTATCGAACGCTTTTGCGCCGAAAACATAAAAGGTAATTTCTCGCTGAAACCATCGATGTTTGGTTTGTTGCTCGACACGGAAGTTTGTTACCGTCATGTTCGCGAAATCGTGCAAAAAGCCGCCGCTTGCAACAGCTTTGTTCGCATCGATATGGAAGATTCGCAATGCGTTGATCCGGAGATCGACATATTCCAGCGACTGAAGAAAGAATTCTCCGGCCACGTTGGCCTGGTGATGCAAGCTTACCTCCGCCGCACGCTGAATGACCTGGGACAAATGGCACAAATGCCATCAAACGGTCATCCGCTGAACTTCCGTTTATGCAAGGGTATTTATGTTGAACCGGCGCAGATCGCCTACAAAGAATACCAATCGGTTCG
The DNA here is from genome assembly GCF_003610535.1 of Mangrovibacterium diazotrophicum. Classification (NCBI taxonomy): domain Bacteria; kingdom Pseudomonadati; phylum Bacteroidota; class Bacteroidia; order Marinilabiliales; family Prolixibacteraceae; genus Mangrovibacterium; species Mangrovibacterium diazotrophicum. Next base: position 61,075 of record NZ_RAPN01000005.1, read on the forward strand.
CGACCACTACCTCGAGGATTTGGAGTACATGTTTAAGCACAATATGTATGTGGGAATTGCCACCCACGATAAATACCTGGTCGAGGGAGCCATGGAGCTGATTGATCGCTACAGCATTCCAAAGGATATGTACGAGTTCCAGATGTTGTATGGCGTTACACCGGAACTGCGCAAATCAATCGTTGACCGCGGCCACAAAATGCGGGTTTACGTTCCATTCGGAAAAGAATGGTTCGGTTACTCCACCCGTCGCCTGAAAGAAAATCCGAAAATGGCCAGCCATATTATAAAAGCATTGTTTTTTAGGGGTTAATTTAGAATAGGGTAATGGAGAGAAGTTGGTTTCTCTCCTACCCTTTTTAAAGTTTTAAGATCAATTCGTCCAAACTGCGCTTTGGCACGTGGTGAACACCCTCTTCGTCGCGCCAGTACTTAAAATCACCGTCTTTCATCTCTTCCAGCACCACTTCCTCTACCGGTTTGCCCAAAGCAATCACCATCAATAATTGGTACCGTTCCGGAATCCGGAACTCCTGTTGTACCGCTTTTTTATTCACCGAAGCAATCATACATCCGCCATAACCAGCCTCAACAGCACCCAGCAAAATACTCTGGGCTGCAATACCATCGTCGCAAAAATAGTTGGTTGCAATTTCCGTGTCGTTTACTATTATAATATAAGCTGAAGGGCGCTCACCCGATTCAGGGCCTTTCCAATCTTTCAAATAACCGGCCCACCCTAAATGCGGGAATAAACGATCGCAATCTTCCTGTTGAAACAATGGAATATATTTCAACGGCTGGGCATTTCGTCCGCTGGCTGAAAAGCGAGCCAGCTCAATCCAATCGGTCAATTGGTCTGCTGTAATCCGGGCACTTTCATCAAAGCGGCGGTAGCTGCGGTTACGAAGAATCAAATCTCTAAGCATGTGGTTTTTCTTTCAATATTACAAAAAGCATTTGTTTGAAATAAATGGTTTCAACGAACTTTTGTATGTTTGCATAACAGAACAGAACACCTAACAACTTATGAGCAAATTCAAATTCCAGATCGATCCGCTTTCAAGCCAACTCAAATTTCAGCAACTGGTTGACTCTGTCATTGACGCTATCAGTGAAAACCGCCTGCAAATTGGCGATATTCTACCTTCGGTTAATCAGCTGGTAAAAGAAAGTTCACTCTCGCGCGACACGGTTTTTAAAGCCTATGCCGAATTAAAAAACCGCGGGATTGTGGAATCGGTACCCAACAAAGGCTATTTTATTGCCAAAGCGACCACCAAGGTGTTTTTGTTTCTCGACACATTTAAAGCTTACAAAGAAGTGCTGTACGGTTCGTTCCTGGATAATCTGCCCGAAAACTTTTCAGTCGATCTGCACTTCCATCATTACAACATCGACATCTTCGAGAAGATTATCACCGAAAACATTGGCCGGTATACCAAATATATTGTGATGAATTTTGATCACGAACGCGTGCCGGAGATCATCAAGCAGATCCCGCCATCGAAACTGTTGGTAATCGACTGGGAGGTACACACTGTTCCGGAGGCCTCGACCATATACCAGGATTTTGGCCAGAGCTTGTACGATGCGCTGTGTAGTGGCCTTGATTTGATCAAAAAATACAGGCGCTTTGTCTATCTCTATCCGGAATTTACCTACCACCCGGTCGAGTCCATCGTTTATTTCGAGAAATTCTGCAAAGACAATTTCATTCCGTATGAAATATTGAAAAACTCGAAAAAGCTCGATGTGAAGGCGGGCGATTTATACCTCATGGTCAGCGACCGAACCCTATCGCGTTTCCTCGATCAGTGTGCTGATCGCAACCTGATAATCGGGCAGGATGCGGGGGTAATTTCGTATAACGAGACACCGATGAAGAAATACGTCAAGGACGGCATCAGCGTCATCTCCACCGACTTCGAACTCATGGGCAAAAAAGCAGCAGAAATCGTAACAAGCGGAGAATCAATCCATTTAAAAATAGACACTCACTTAAAGGTTCGGGCTTCCATGTAGACATTTGTGCTCTACAACACAAAAATTCAGCTTTGAAATCGTCAACCGACCATCTAAATTTGCAGAACACATCAGAACAGAACGGACAAGAACACTTTTAACCACTAATACAACTTAAACATGTACCTACTAGGATTCGATATTGGCAGTTCTTCGGTGAAAGCCTCCATCATAAACGGGGATTCCGGAGAGTGTCTGGCCTCAGCTTTTTACCCTAAACAAGAGATGAAGATGACCGCCATCCAGCCGGGATGGGCAGAACAGGAGCCCGACCAATGGTGGGCGAACCTGAAACTGGCGGTTGCTGAGATCATGGATAAATCGAAGGTTGATCCGACAGCAATTGACTCAATCGGTATCTCGTACCAGATGCACGGATTGGTTGTTGTGGATAAAGACCAAAACGTTTTGCGCCCATCCATTATTTGGTGCGACAGCCGTGCTGCGGCCATCGGCGATAAAGCCATGAAGGAGATTGGCGAGCAAAAATGTTTGGAGAGCCTGCTGAACTCACCGGGTAACTTCACCGCTTCGAAGTTGAAATGGGTGAAAGATAACGAACCGGAATTGTACGCTAAGATTGATAAAATTATGCTGCCGGGCGACTACATCGCCATGAAACTGAGTGGCGAAATCAAAACAACTGCCGGCAACCTGTCGGAAGGTATTCTTTGGAACTTCAAAGAAAACTCGGTTGCTAAAATGCTGATCGACTACTACGGTTTCGAGGAAAGTTTTATTCCCGAGATTGTACCAACATTCTCGGTTCAAAGCGTGGTCAACGAAGCAGCAGCAAAAGAACTGGGGCTGGCACCTGGCATCAAAATCAGCTACCGCGCCGGCGACCAACCCAACAATGCCTTATCATTAAACGTGCTTAACCCGGGCGAAATCGCCACAACTGCCGGAACATCAGGCGTTGTTTACGGGGTGAGCGACGAAGTAAAATACGATCCGAAATCACGGGTGAACACCTTTGCCCACGTAAACCACAGCGCTGAGGCCAACCGTTTGGGCGTACTGCTTTGCATCAACGGCACAGGTATCCTGAACTCGTGGTTGAACAAGCAAGTCGGTGGCGGCAATATCTCTTACGAAGGGATGAACGAAGCGGCATCGAAAGTAGCCATTGGCTCCGACGGCATCAGCATTTTGCCTTTCGGCAACGGAGCTGAGCGCGTTCTCGAAAATAAAAACCTCGGGTCAATCATGTCGGGTATCAATTTCAATATCCACTCCAATGCGCACCTGTTCCGTGCTGCGCAGGAAGGCATCGTCTTCTCGTTCAAGTACGGGATGGAGATCATGGAAAGCATCGGTATCGACGCCAAAGTGATTCGTGCCGGAAAAGCGAACATGTTCCTGAGCCCGATTTTCCGCGAAACCCTGGCAGGCGTATCCGGAGCAACCATCGAATTGTATAACACCGACGGATCAGTGGGTGCTGCCCGTGGTGCAGGAATCGGTTCCGGCTATTACAAGTCGCCGGCCGAAGCCTTTTCAAACTTAACCAAACTCGAAACCATCGAACCAGATTTAAACAAAAAGGCGGAATACGAAGCTGCTTACGGCAACTGGAAAAGTATGCTGGAGAAATTCATTTAAACGAAGCAGCTTCATTAAAATCCGTTTCAACATAAACAATTTAATATCAAGAATAAGATGAGCACAACTGTTTATTTCCCATCAGTGGAAAAAATCAAATTTGAAGGAAAAGAAAGTAAAAACCCAATGGCATTCCGTTACTACGATCCTGAAAAAGTAGTTTATGGAAAAACAATGGCCGAATGGTTTAAATTCTCAATGGCTTGGTGGCATACCTTGTGTGCCGATGGTGACGATCCATTTGGTGGAAAAACACAAGACCACCCATGGGTTGGCGCAAAAGACGCTGTAGAAGCTGCAAAAAACAAAATGGACGCAGGTTTCGAATTCATGCAAAAAATGGGTATCGAATACTATTGCTTCCACGATATCGACTTGGTAAACGAAGGTAAAAGCATCGAAGAATACGAAGCGAACCTGAAAGCGATTGTTGAATACGCCAAGCAAAAGCAAGCTGAAACCGGCATCAAATTGATGTGGGGTACTGCAAACGTATTCTCAGCAGCTCGCTATATGAACGGAGCCAGCACAAACCCTGACTTTGATACTGCTGCCCGTGCCATGCTTCAAATCAAAAACTCAATCGACGCAACTATCGCTTTGGGTGGTAAAGCATACGTTTTCTGGGGAGGACGTGAAGGTTACATGTCATTGTTGAACACCAACATGAAACGTGAAAAGCAACACCTGGGAACCATGTTGAAAATGGCTCGCGACTATGGTCGTTCAAAAGGTTTCACCGGAACTTTCCTGATTGAGCCAAAACCAATGGAGCCAATGAAACACCAATACGATGTGGATTCAGAAACAGTGATTGGCTTCCTGAAAGAATTCGGTTTGGAAAAAGATTTCAAATTGAACATTGAAGTAAACCACGCTACTTTGGCTGGTCACACTTTCGAACACGAATTGCAATGTGCTGTTGACGCCGGTATGTTGGGTGCAATCGACGCTAACCGCGGTGATGTGCAAAACGGCTGGGATACTGACCAGTTCCCTGTTGACCTGTACGAATTGACGCAGGCGATGATGGTTGTATTGAAAGGCGGCGGTATGCAAGGTGGCGGTACCAACTTCGACGCTAAAATCCGTCGTAACTCAACTGACCTGGATGATTTATTCATCGCGCACATCGGAGCAATGGACATTATGGCTCGCGCACTGGAAACTGCAGCAGCTATTTTGGAAGATTCTCCATACGAAAAAATGCTTGCCGACCGCTATGCATCATACGATTCAGGCAAAGGGAAAGAGTTTGAAGAAGGAAAATTGACTTTCGAACAAGTTTACGAATACGCTAAAGCGAATGGCGAGCCAAAACAAATCAGCGGCAAGCAAGAATTGTACGAAGCAATTGTAAACATGTACATTTAAGCCAAACAAACACATGAAATGAGTTTCATTTCAGACATAAAATAGTCAGAATAACCCGGTTCGTGTCCCAAAGATAGGAATCGGGTTAATCTGTTTTTCATTGCCCTACAAACCATAACAAAGATGGACAAGGTATTTCACCCACAACAGATGCCTTGTCACCACAAACCAATCAACAATGAAACAAAGTAATTTCTTCATCATTGCGATTACGATTGTCGCCACATTGGGAGGATTGCTGTTCGGATACGATACAGCAGTTATCTCGGGAACAGTTGGATCGCTGGACGTCTTTTTCATCAAACCGATGGGCTTAGGTGAAACCGCAGCCAATTCTCAACTTGGATTTATCGTATCGAGTGCCCTTATCGGCTGTATTATCGGAGGTATTTCAGGCGGTCTCGTCAGTTTAAAACTTGGACGCAGAAACGGACTAATCCTGGCCGCGATTTTATTCTTTATTTCTGCGCTCGGTTCATCCTATCCCGAGATGTTCTTTCGCCCTTTCGGCGAAGGCGATCACACCTTCTACTGGCATTTCGTGATTTACCGGATTATCGGTGGTATCGGCGTCGGACTGGCGTCCATGCTCTCGCCGATGTACATCGCAGAAATCGCACCTGCCAACATCCGCGGACGCCTGGTTTCGTTTAACCAGTTCGCGATCATCTTCGGGATGCTGGTGGTTTATTTCGTCAACTATGCCATCGCCCGTCAAGGCGACGACAGCTGGCTAAACACGATTGGCTGGCGCTACATGTTTGGTTCGGAAATGATACCGGCAGGCCTGTTCCTCGTGCTGCTACTTTTTGTTCCGGCAACACCTCGTTTTATGGCGCTAAAAGGCAACGATGAGAAAGCATTGCAGGTTCTGTGTAAAATCAATGGCCCAGAAAGAGGCAAACAGGTTTTGACCGAAATCAAACAAACCCTAACCACGACCTCATCAGGCAAACTATTTTCGTTTGGCTTCCTGGTTATCGTGATCGGCATCCTACTCTCAGCCTTCCAGCAATTTGTTGGAATCAATGTGGTGCTCTATTACGCCCCTGAGATTTTCAAAACCATGGGATCAGGTACTGACACCGCGCTACTGCAAACCATCATCGTTGGCATTATCAACCTGTCGTTTACAGTTGTCGCAATTCTTACTGTCGACAAATTTGGTCGTAAACCACTTATGATTATCGGTGCTGCAGGGATGGCATTCTTCATGTTCGCCCTGGGTTTTGCCTTCTTCTTCCAACAAGTGGGACTGGCTGCCCTGATTTTCATGCTGGGCTACGTAGCTTGCTTTGCGGTAAGCTGGGGACCGGTTGTTTGGGTACTGCTGGCAGAAATTTTCCCGAACCGGGTCCGAGGACGCGCAATGGCGGTTGCGGTTGCCGCGCAATGGATTTCGAACTGGCTGGTTTCATGGAGTTTCCCAATCATGAACAAGAGTAGCTTCCTGGTCGAAAATTTCCACAACGGATTTGCCTACTGGATCTACGGAGTTATGGGTGTTCTGGCCGCTTTATTCATGTGGAAATTTGTTCCGGAAACCAAAGGAAAAACCCTGGAGGAAATGGAACAACTTTGGAAAAAATAGAGATCAACAGAGTAACATAGAAGTTAGTCGATACGTTCAACTAACAAATAAGAAAGGGGCCCTAAAGCCCCTTTTTCAATTTTTTCGGTTCCCAGGCGCAACGCACCGGGGACACAATTTTGCCTTCTTTCTTCAGTTGATTCATTGCCTTATCAACTTCTTTTCGATCCAGCCCTGTAGCTGTAACAATTTCTCCGGCTTTTACCGGTTTCCCGGCAGCTTCCATGGCCGCCAATACTTTTTCTGCACTCATGTTTTCAAGATTATTAGATTGTTGGACTGTCAGATTTCCGGACTATTGGACTATCGGATTGTTAGATATTTAGACCACTAAACATCCGGAGTTCTATCTATTTCTGATAATCTGAAAATCCAGAAATCCGGCGATCCATTCTAGAAACGCCCTTCAACAACTTTCCAATCCAGTACTTTGAAGAAATCTTCGATGTACTTTGGACGCAGGTTTTGTTTGTCCAGGTAATAAGCGTGTTCCCAAACATCGCAAGTCATCAGCGGAGTCAATCCGTCGCGTAACGGACAAGCGGCATTGCTGGTTTGAACGATGCTCAATTTGCCTGCTGCATCTTTCACCAACCAGGCCCAACCTGAGCCGAACAGCGTTGCAGCAGATTTTGAAAAAGCTTCTTTAAATGCGTCAAACGATCCGAATGATGCATCAATTGCTTCTTTCAGCGCACCTGAAGGCGCTGTTGCGGGTGTAGCTGAAAATTGAAAGAAATAGAAAGTGTGGTTCCAAACCTGTGCACCGTTATTGAAAATACCACCTTCTGCCTTCTTCACGATCGTTTCCAGATCGGCATTTTCAAACTCAGTTCCCGGAACAAGATTGTTCAGGTTAGTAACGTATGCATTGTGGTGTTTGCCATAGTGAAATTCCAATGTTTTTTCACTGATGTATGGCTCCAAAGCGTTTTTGGCATATGGCAATGCCGGTAATTCAAATGACATAATAATTCATTTAAAAGTTAGACGATTTTGTGGTTTTTTGACTCCTAAAACATGAAGGTCGTCTAAAAGTTTGAGAAACTATGCTCAGTTAAATCTATTTAAAGTGATTCCAAATAATTCGCCCGTAAGCAAAAAATCCGGTGATTTTGAAACATCACCGGATCAATACTCTGTATTTTCACGAGCAAGATTGAAAGCCTCAAAGCTTTACAACGACCCGCCCCCTGCTTTTCTTTGTCAGCATAAGTTGAATGTAGTGGTTCAGCCCGTCGAGATCGGTCTCGAAAACAAGCTGATCGCTCAAATCTATTGCCCAATCAGCAGCCAACAAATTCCAGATTTCTCGTCTCAGGGGCATCGGACAACTTTGCGCATCAACACCCAACAGGCTCACTCCTCTCAGAATAAACGGGTAAACCGTCATATTCAAATCCCCGGATCCAATATTGCCGCAAGTCGTCACATTTCCCAACGGGTTACATGCCTTCAACAAAGTGGTCAATGTATTTCCTCCAACCACATCAATAGCACCTCCCCAGGCTGAACGTAACATTGGGCGGCCGGATTGGTCGTCGGTTTCCATTTTTGTGAACTGAGAAGTAGCCCCCAACAGGTTCATCATCTCGTCGCTCATACCGTTGGAACTAGCCGCTATAACGTCGAACTTCAATTTATTTAAAATTTGACAGGCAATACTGCCAACACCGCCCAGTGCCCCGGTGACTACAATTGGTCCCATTTCCGGCTTCTGTCCGTTTTGAAGCAAGCGATAGACCGACAAAGCAGCTGTAAAACCAGCAGTTCCGTAAACCATTGCTTCCCGGGTGGTCATTTTAGTTGGCATTGGTATAACCCAGCTCTCCGGAACCTGTATATATTCAGCATACCCGCCGGGGTGGTTCATCCCTAAATCATAGCAACTTACAATCACGAGATCTCCAACGCCGAACAACGTACTCTTACTTTCGGTTACAACACCTGCCGCATCGATACCCGGAATGTGCGGATAATTTTTCGTTACGCCTTTATTTCCACTTGCGGACAAAGCGTCCTTGTAATTCAATGAACTGTATTCGACTTTCACTCGGACTTCTCCATCCTGCAAACCAACAAAATCCACTTTTTCAACCGTCCCCGAATAAACCCCGTCACTTTCGCGAACTACAAATGCCTGGTAATTGCTCATATCTTGAATTGCTTTTATCGTTATTTTTGAACAAACTTGCTGAAAATAAATTACATCAGAAAGAACTTACAATTGCTGCTCATACTTACATTTCTTTCGGAATTGAAGAAAATCAGCCAATTAGAATTTCGATTTTTATGAAAAAAAGTTACTGTCCGATCGATACCTTTATTAATGTCGTGAAAGGAAAACGAAAAGCGACCATCATTCTACACCTTTATCAAGGAGAGAAAAGATACAGCGAGTTGGTTCGGTTGCTTCCCGACCTGAGCGAGCGCATGCTAAGCAAACAATTGCGCGAACTGGAACAAGACCTGTTGGTTGAGAAGACAGTTTATCCGGAGGTACCGCCACGAGTCGAATATCGACTTACAGAACTTGGCAAAACTATTCGTCCGATCTTAAAAAGTATGATGAAAGGTGGCGTTATTTTCGAAAACCTAATAGAAACAGATTTCCTGAATACCTCGCAGAAAGAAAATTAGTTTAGAAACTAAATTGAAGCAGACTCAACCATTTTCCCGTCCTTAAAAACCACAGAAAAAGATTGGGCCAGATTCTCAAACTTCACCTCAAAATCGGATGAATATGTTTCATCATTGGTCGGATACCATCGCTTTTGGTGCTTGTTGACAACGATAAACAGGCCCTCTTCATCTCCGACAGCACAAAACCGCTCCATACTTCCATCATAAATTTTGAAGTCGGAAAGTTGTTGCAGCTGCCTGTAAAAAGTGGCATTATCGTCAACAGGCACACCAATCTCACTAATCCGAATCAGTGAATGATAATCGAAGGCATCTATATTTTTGTATGGAAGATTTTTGCGGGCAATAAACTCCAAGATGTTGTGATCGGGATCGTAAAAATACACGGACTTGGCATTCCAACTCACAAAGTTGATAATGTCTTGCCCTTCATCTTGTATAATGGAAACTCGTTTGTGAAGCCAGGCCAAAGCATCGCTGACCTGATTGGGAGGTATGTTCACAGCCAAATGATAGGGAGTGGATTTCGCTTTGTAGGAAAACCACAACACCGATTGGCCAACTAACACCTTAAAATCTGTTTGGGAGGATTCCAGCAGCGGCAGGCTCAAAACCTCCTGATAGAATTTTAATTGTTCATCCAACCGGGACGTGTAAATATGAAGTTCTTGAATCTTCATGCTAAAAATGGTTGGACAGTCCCTCTTAAAAAAGAAAAACCCCGAGACCACTGCCTCGGGGAAAAAAACCAAAAATCAACTAACCTTTAAATCGTTTGGCAACCTCATCCCAATTGATCACTTTAAAAAATGATTCAATGTAGTCAGGACGTTTGTTCTGGTACTTCAAATAGTAGGCATGTTCCCAGACATCGAGACCAAGGATTGGAGTTCCTTGAACCTCTGCTACATCCATTAAAGGATTGTCCTGATTCGGTGTGGATGAAACCACCAAACTATCACCCTGTTTTACCAGCCAAGCCCAACCCGAACCGAAACGGGTCGCGGCAGCTTTGGTAAAAGCGTCTTTAAAATTATCGAATGACCCAAATGAGTCGTTAATAGCTTTTAATAATTCACCTTCCGGACCTTCGCCATTGCAATAGCCCATCACAGTCCAAAATAAATTGTGGTTATAAAAACCACCACCATTGTTGCGAACAGCAACCGGAAGTTTTGAAATGCCGGCCATCAATTCTTCAATTGATTTGCCTTCCATATCAGTTCCCTGAATGGCATTGTTTAAATTTGTTGTATAAGCAGCGTGGTGCTTTGTGTAATGAATCTCCATTGTACGAGCATCGATGTAAGGCTCCAGAGAATCATAATCATATCCTAACTTTGGTAATTCAAATGACATATCTATTTCCTTTAAACTGGTTAATCTAATTCTTGGTTTTGATTTCAAATAAAAGATATTTAAATCTTTTTCTGCAAATCTATAAACTATCTAGACTCATTCCAAATAAAAACTATGCTTTTTTTATTGAAAAAATCTATCCGCAATCGCTTCGCTCAATTTAATGTTCGGATCCAGCACTTTAGCCTGTCTTAATTTTTTCTTTACTTTGCCCGAAAAATTTCGTGAACAGGAAAATTCTCCACCTCGCCATTCCTAATATCATCAGCAACGTCACCATTCCACTCCTCGGATTAGTCGACATGGCGCTGATGGGACACCTTGATTCTGAAGTCTATATCGGAGCTGTTTCGTTGGGAACAGTGCTGTTCAATTTTATTTACTGGGGCTTTAGTTTTCTGCGAATGGGAACGAGTGGTTTCACCGCTCAGAGCTACGGCGAAGGCAACCAGGCAGAGACCTTCAATATTTTGGCCCGTGCTCTGATGATTTCGACACTGATCAGCGCCCTGATCATTCTGTTACAAGTCCCAATTGAGTGGATCGCTTTTAAAGCTATCAATGGTAGTAAGGAAGTGGAAGGACTGGCACGTGAATATTTCCGCATCCGGATTTGGGCTGCACCCGCCACACTTGGACTTTACGCCCTTAACGGATGGTTCCTGGGGATGCAGAATGCCCGCTACGTGATGGTCACTTCGATCCTGGCAAATATTTTCAACCTGGTTTTTAGCTTCATCTTTGTGTATTTCCTGCACATGAATTCAGCAGGAGTCGCCTGGGGAACTGTTATTGCACAATACGCCGGAATCCTGACAGGTTTGTTTTTACTGCAGAAGAAATACAAGTATCTGCTAAATTTTAGAGACCGAAAAGCAATTTTTGACCTGGATGCTATGAAAAACTTCTTCCGGGTGAACTCCGATATTTTCATCCGGACTTTTTGCGTCATTCTGGTATTCACCTTCTTCACGTCGAAGTCGGCAAGTATCAGCGACCATATATTAGCCGTTAACTCCATTCTAATCCAGTTCCTGTTATTTTTCGCTTTTTTTATTGATGGATTTGCTTTGGCTGGTGAAGCATTGGCCGGGAAATATAAAGGTGAACGACGCCGGGATTTATTTACCGAACTCACCCGCCGTCTTTTTGTATGGGGAATCGGATTGGCACTTGTTTTCAGCTTCCTGTTTTTAGTTGGCAACAAGTTCATCATCGGACTGCTTACCAACCAGGAAGGTTTGTATGAAACAGCCAGTCAGTTTATGGTTTGGGTGATTTTGACACCTCTGATTACTTTCAGTTCCTTTATTTGGGATGGTATTTACATTGGTGTGACCGCCTCGAAAGAAATGCGGAATAGTATGCTGGCCGCAACACTGCTGCTTTTCGCTCCTAGTTTTTATTTTCTGCAGGCTATTCTCGGCAACCACGCACTTTGGCTGGCGATGATGCTATTTATGCTGGGGCGAGGTCTTTTCCAAACGATCCTTTTCCCAAAAGTCATGAGTAAGAGCTTCAAGTAAATCAAGGCTTATCAATTAGCGGAGTAATCTATTCCCAAGTCGTTGGTTCGCACTTCTTGCAGTTTGTTTCGAAGCTTCTCCTGAAATTCATCAACGACCTCTGCAAATTCGGGCTTGTACGCCAAATTGGTGTATTGCTTCGGATCGTTTTTCATATTGTACAATTCCATTCCCGATCCGGCATCTTCGTCGTATTGAATGTAGGCCCAATCATCGGTTCGAAGCAAAAACGATTTGCCTCCCTGTGAAACCGTAAAAGCCATGTCGCGAACCTTCACTGAGGGATCGTCAAGCATGTCTGCAAGGCTCTTTCCTTGAAGATATTCAGAATGCTTCAACCCGGCCAACTCTGCCACAGTCGGGTACAGATCGACCAATTCAACAAACGAATTGCAGACCGCAGGTTTCTTTCCGGGCACTTTTATAATAAAAGGAACTCGCACCGATTCTTCATGAAGACTGACTTTCATCCAAAAATCATGTTCGTCCAAATGAAATCCATGGTCTGAGGTAAAAACGACAATGGTGTTATCTTCCAATCCCTCATCTCTAAGTGTTTTCAGCATCTTACCAACCTGTGCATCCATAAAGGAAACGGAAGCGTAATAGGCCGCAATGGCCTTTTTCTGCTGGTCGACGCTCATTTGCCCATTGACACTCGTCACATAATTGATTCCCCGCTCGGGAATATCATCCCAATCGAATTCAACCTTTTTCGGCAACTGAATCTTCTCAAATGGGTATGGATCGAAATAGGATTTCGGCGCCACAAACGGCACATGCGGCCGCACCATTCCTACTGCCAAAAAGAACTTCTCGTTTTTATGCTTTCGGATTAACTCGCAAGCCGTTTCAGCCGTTTTTCCATCGGCATGTACCAGGTCATCCCCTTCCGCCTTCACGATGGTCATTACGTTACCGCCCTTTCGCTCAATCGAACCATCAGGATTTCCCTGCACCAATTCAGCTTCACCTGCCGCGTTCCACTCAGGCGCCTGGCTGTTGTATTTTTCAGTCCAGGACGCGGGGTCTTCAGCGCCGTCACTTCCGTTTTCAATGTCAATCGGAACTCCCATGTGAAAAATCTTGCTCACCCGAGCTGTAAAGTAGCCGTTGTCTTTAAACAGCTGAGCCCAAGTTTCACGTTCGTCACCGATATTTTCCCGACCGCTCACGTAACCGTAGGTTGTCGTTGCGTTGGGGTAATAACCACTCATGAACGAAGCCCGCGATGGTCCGCAAACCGGATATTGGCAATACGCTTTCGTAAACCGCACACCCTCGGAAGCCAGCTTGTCAATATTGGGCGTTTGACAAACTTCATTTCCATAGGACGACACAGCCGTTGCTGTTAGGTCATCAGATATAATAAACAGCACATTGTAATCTTTCTTCGGGACGCAGGAAATCAAGATAAATCCAACGAATAAGACGAAATACTTCACCGGCATAAACTCAGTTTTTTTGTCGATTTAAACTGGCTGTAAACAGCATTCGGCTAATATTTAAAGCTGCTACCCCCCAAAAACTCGCGAATCAACGAGGTTGGTGGAATCTCGGCATCATCGATGTGATGAAAATAGCTGAAGAATTTGAGCAGGCGATTGGCTTCGCAATGTTCCTCGCAAACCTCAGGAACGGCTTTCAGCAAAGGTTCCACGTATTTTTTCAGCACAGCCAGCTCGTAAATCAGGGCAGAGTTGAACATCACATCCGCATTTTCCTGGTACGGAAAAATATTTTTTTCCTCGCCACTTCGAACACTCGGCCAACGTTTGATTGTATCCGCCGCCGAATAACCACGATACTTGCTGTCGCGAATCATGCGTCGGATTAGCCGGTTATCGGTCGTTGAAATATGGTTGTGATCGTCCAGAGAAATTTGCGTCAAAGCAGAAAGGAAAATCTTGAAACTTCTGCCGTTTTGCACATGCGGCATCAAGCCGGGATTCATGCCGTGAATTCCTTCCACAATGAGGATATGCCCTTCTCCCAATTTTAGTTTTTCACCCGTAAACTCCCGTCGCCCAAGTATGAAATTAAACCGAGGCAACTCCACTTCCTCACCACCAAACAGCTGTAGGAGCTGTAAATTGAAGAAATCCACGTCAATCGCATCCAGCGATTCAAAATCGTAATTGCCATGCTCGTCCCGCGGCGTTTGTTCACGATCAACAAAGTAATCATCCAGCGAAATCAAGTGTGGCGTAATGCCGTTTACGGCCATCTGCACAGCCAGGCGTTTGCTGAATGTCGTTTTTCCAGAAGCCGACGGTCCGGCAACCAAGACCACTTTCACATGGTCTTTCCGCTCATCAATCATGTTGGCAATTTCCGCCACTTTCTTTTCATGCAGTGCCTCCGATATTTTGATGATATCACCACCTCTTCCCGACTCAACATACTCATTCAGCATCCCTAGATTCGGCACATTCATCAACTCGGCCCGTTTTTTATGCTCTTTGAAAATCCCGAAAAGCTTTTCCTGAAGTTCAACTTCGTTAACTTCTTTGAAATTATCCGGTTTGGGAACCTGCAGCAAAATCCCATCGAAATACGGAACAATATCAAACGTTGTGAGGTAACCGGTCGAGGGCACATGATGGCCATAGAAATAATTGCAGTAGCCATTCAGGAAATACAGAAAAGAGAACATCATCCCCTGCTGATCAAACAGCTTTGCCTTTTCTTCCAGCCCCTGACGCACCAATTCCTCAACGGCATCGGGCGTCAAAATCCCTTTCTTTTCGAAGGGCAAATCCTTTTCAACCCACGATTGCATTTCGCTTTTCAATTCCCAAATATCCGAATCGGTAATCTTGCGTTTCAGGCCGATCAGCTCGCAATAGTAGCCGTTACTAATGCCATTCAGCACCTTCAGTTTTACCTGCGGGAAAACCTCCCGAACAGCAACATAGAGCAAAAAAATAAGGGATCGTACGTAAAGGCGGCGTCCGTCGATGTGCGTGTAGTCGATAAATTCGACCTTCTTCGACTTAACAACAGAGAAGGAAAGCTCCTTCACTTTGTTGTTCACCAATGCCCCGCAAATTGGATTATCCAATTGGATGCCGAGGTCATCTTTTACTTCTTCAAGGGTAGTTCCTAAGGGGTAAGCCTGAACTGTGTTATTGTTTTCACAATAGATGTCAATTGTTCTCGCGCTCATGTTTTCTGAAATCAGCACATTGGCGTCGCCAAACTTCGCCGTTTTCCCGGCGCCAATGCGTTAGTAGACTATAAATCTAACTCTTTTTTCAGAAACTTCGCCGTGTACGAATTATGGTTTGCAACAATTTCTTCCGGCGTTCCGGCACCTAAAATCGTACCGCCGCCGCGTCCACCTTCAGGTCCCAGGTCGATGATATGATCCGCCACTTTAATGACATCCAGGTTGTGCTCAATAACAATGACCGTGTTCCCCCGTTCAACCAGTTGATCCAACACTCCCAGCAGAATGCGGATATCCTCGAAATGCAATCCGGTCGTCGGCTCGTCGAGAATGTACATGGTTTTGCCGGTGTCTTTTTTGGCCAGCTCGGTTGCCAGTTTCACACGCTGCGACTCACCACCCGAAAGGGTTGTTGACGACTGCCCCAACGTGATGTATCCCAAACCAACTTCCTGCAAAGTCTTCAACTTGTGCGCAATGGAAGGCAAGCTTTCAAAGAATTCGACACCTTGATTGATCGTCATGTCCAGCACATCGCTGATCGACTTTCCTTTGTAACGAACCTCCAGCGTTTCGCGGTTGTACCGCTTGCCATTGCAGGCATCGCAATGCACATACACGTCGGGCAGAAAGTTCATCTCAATCAGCTTCAAGCCACCTCCCTGGCATTCTTCGCAACGACCACCTTTAACGTTGAATGAAAAACGTCCCGGTTTGTAGCCACGGATTTTGGCTTCGGGCAATTGGGCAAACAAAGCGCGAATATCAGAGAAAACGCCGGTGTAAGTGACCGGGTTCGAGCGTGGTGTGCGGCCCAGCGGCGACTGGTCTACCTGCACCACTTTGTCAATATGTTTCAGCCCTTCAATTTTATCGAAGGGCAGCGGATCTTTCAATGAGTTGAAGAAATGCTGGCTTAGCACCGGCTGCAAGGTTCCGTTAATCAGGCTCGACTTGCCACTTCCCGAAACACCGGTCACGCAAATCATCTTACCCAACGGAAATTCCGCGGTCACATCCTTCAGGTTATTGCCTTTGCAACCAATTAGCTTCAGGCTTTTGCCATTTCCTTTCCGACGTTCTTCGGGCACCACAATCTGATGTTCACCTTTCAGGTATTTCGAAGTCAGCGTATCGGCTTCCAAAACCTCCTGCGGAGTACCCGCCGCAACCACCTCCCCACCATGACGGCCGGCAAATGGCCCCATGTCGACCAGGTAATCGGCACTCATCATCATGTCTTTATCGTGCTCAACCACGATCACTGAGTTACCAGTATCGCGCAGTTTCTCCAACGAACTAATCAGTCGAAGGTTGTCACGCTGGTGCAAACCAATACTTGGTTCATCGAGAATGTACAACACATTTACCAGCTGCGAACCAATTTGTGTAGCCAGACGAATACGCTGCGACTCGCCACCCGACAAAGTTCCCGATGAACGATCGAGCGACAAATACTCCAAGCCCACATCAAGCAGGAAGCTCAAACGGGTCCGGATTTCCTTGATGATTTCCACCCCGATTTTTTGCTGACGCTCCGTGATGCGTTCTTCCAATCCCTGGAACCACTCCGTCAGCTCAGCGATGTCCATCTGCGCCAGTTCCGAAATATTTTTTTTGTCGATTTTGAAATATAACGACTCCTTTTTCAAGCGATGCCCGTCGCACTCGGGACAGGCCTTTTCGCGCACAAACTGGTTCGCCCACTTCTGCGCTGTTTTCGACGGATTATCGTCGCGCTGACTATCGATATATTTCACAATTCCCTCGTAGCTCATGGCGTAATTTACCGAGCCACCAAGCGGCGAATTTTTCAGTTGAATTCGTTCGTTGGTCCCGTACAGAATCGCATCCATCGCTTCTTCGGGAATATCTTTCACAGGCGTTTTCAGGTCGAAACCATGCTTTTCACCCAACGCTTCAATTTGCCAGAATATCAGTGTATTCTTTTGCGTGCCAAGTGGAGCAATTCCGCCTTTGGCAATGCTCAACTCCGGATCGGGTACAATCTTTTCCTGGTCGATCACCGCAATTCGTCCCAAGCCATTACACTTCGGACAAGCACCTTGCGGCGAGTTGAACGAGAAATTATGCGGCGCCGGCTCGTTGTACGAAATACCGGTGGTCGGGCACATCAACTGGCGGCTGTAGAATTTGAGGTCTTCCGAATCATTGTCCATGATCAGGCAGACACCATGTCCCTGTTTCATGGCCATCGCCACCGAATCCTTCAGGCGTTTCGTTATGCCCTCTTCCACCTTCAGCCGGTCGACAACAACTTCGATGAAGTGATTTTTATACCGATCGACACGCATGTTGGGCTTCATTTCAACCACTTCTCCGTCAACACGGGCATACAGAAAACCTTTTTTCCGCGTCGATTCGAACAGCTCGCGGTAGTGCCCCTTACGGCCGCGCACCAAAGGCGACATGATGAGAATCCGCTTATCGGCAAAATGTTCCTGGATCAGTTTCAGAATCTGGTCGTCGGTGTATTTCACCATCTTTTCACCGGTCTCGTATGAGAAAGCTTCCCCGGCACGGGCATACAACAAACGCAGGAAATCGTAAATCTCGGTTACCGTTCCCACAGTCGAACGCGGGTTCTTATTGGTCGTCTTCTGCTCAATGGAAATCACCGGGCTCAGGCCGGTAATCTTGTCCACATCTGGGCGTTCCATGTTGCCCAAAAACGAGCGGGCATAGGCCGAAAAAGTCTCAATGTAGCGTCGCTGTCCTTCCGCATAAATGGTATCGAAAGCCAGCGAGGACTTGCCACTACCGCTCAAACCGGTTATTACCGTCAGCTTATTACGCGGAATTTCAACATTAATATTTTGCAGGTTGTGCACACGGGCGCCGTGCACAATGATTTTTTCATCCTGGTCAAGCAACTCGTCCTCCAGTTGCAACTTATCGTTCTCCACCATTTTTAGTCGTTTGCTTTGGTCCGGAATCCTTTCGCCGGAATTTTAATTGCGTAAGTTTTTCCTTTGGAATTGGTTAGAAAAGTCTCGCGCAACCATGGATTCAACATTTTCAATATTTTGTAGTTGGTACCGTGCTCTGTTGCAAAATCAGCAAAATCCTTCACCGGCCCATTTACCGTAGTCGTTTTCACTTCCCACAGCGGATATTTCTCATCTTCGGTTACAACGAAACCGTATTCCGCCGGGTTTTCCATGATTAGTTTGAGGGCTAAAATCCGGAACACGTAGCGCGAGGTTTCCTCACCCACCAACAAGTCATAGTAACTGCTCACCTTTTGGCGTTCCAACTGCCGGTCGATAAAAGAGCGGCCAGCATTGTATGAAGCTGCAACCAGAGTCCAGCTTCCGTATTTCTTGTACGAATCTTTCAGGTATTTGCAGGCAGCCTGTGTGGCTTTCTCCACATGATAACGTTCGTCAATCTCGTTGTTCACTTCCAAGCCGTAATCGGTCGCGGTACCTTTCATGAACTGCCAAAAACCAACAGCTCCTGCAGGCGACACAGCACGCTGATCGAAACCACTTTCGGCCAAAGCCAGGTAAGCGAAATCTGTCGGTACGGTATCGGCTTCCAGAATCGGAACAATGATCGACATAAATCGCGGTGCCAATTTCAGAAAACGCAGCGTCTGCGAATGGAAATAACTGTTCACCAGCAACTCCCGATCGAGGCTTTCGCGCACATCGTTATACGACAGCGGCACCTCTTCCTCCATAAAAGTCAGCTTCTCCGGGATATTCACTGCATGAAACATCATCCTGGCAGGTTCTTCCGTTTTCACGTTGCTTTCCGGCAGAGCCGAGGATTCCAGCAAATGGTAACCGGCAAACAACAACACAATAACTGAAAGGCTAAAAATCGAACGTCCAAAAATCTTTTTCATATCCCTACAAGCAATTTAAAAGGCAAAAGTAATGGTTTTCCAAGTGGCTATCAACGAACTTGAAAGATTAATTTTAAAGACAGCCGAAGCGGGTAGTTGTTCACGAAAAATAGCAAAAGTGATGCCGGCAATGCCATTTAAAAAGTCGGGAGAGAAGAATGGTTTTGGATCGAAAAAGTAGAAGAACGGACGAAAAAACAGAAGTTGCATCCGCTTAAACCGCCAACCCAAAATAGAGATACTGAAAGGAACTATTGATTAATCAGCTCGCAAATTTCGTTTAAATGAAGCTGAAAATGCCGAAGAAAATCGGTGATCATCTCCCGAAGTTTGACAACTTCGTCGGCACCGGCGATCCACTCATTCTCCAATTTATCCGGTTTGACCTGCTTGATGACATGAATCAGGTGCAGATGGCTGTATTTCCACAACTGCACCAAGTCTCCCCAATTTTCGTTTTGGTAATTTTGAATGGCAATCCAGCGATCGTTGCTGCCATTGGTGGCATAATTGGGGAATTGCAGCGGGCTGGACTGGTATTGCAAATGCACAATCCGGTGCGTATTATTGGAAGCCGAATCGACCATGTGCCCCAAAATTTGCTTGATGGATCGCCCCTGTCCGTTTCGCTTGTCGCAAATGGTTGTTTCCGGCAAAGCTTGCAAATCGGGCTCCCAGCTTCTCAAACCAGCGCTGATTCCTTCTGTGATATTCGAGAAATCCATGATGATGGTGTTATTGGGGTTCTACTCTTTTTAAACTTTCCGGATCATCTCCAAGATGCTTCTCCATCACCGGCATAAAACGCCCTACGATTGTTGTCTTCAATTTGCTAACCGTGCGGAAACCATAGCTGAGGTAAAAAGCTTCCGAATTGGGGTCAGCATCCAACACCACTTTTTTAAATCCGTCACCCTCAACACGCATCATAAAATCGTTAAGCAGGTAATTACCGAAGCCACGACCAATAAAGGCGGGTTCGACAAACAGATTATCGAGCTTGACTGTCCCCGAAGCAACAGTTCGATAGGCGTAGTAGCCCACCAACTCTTCATCGGCGAACAGCTTGAACGCTGTGCTTTCGGCCAGGTATTCCGTCGTAATTCGAAGTTCATCACGCCAGGCCTCCATTTGCTCGGGGCTATAATTCCAGTAAGCTTTCGACCGAAAAGTCAAATCGGTTAGCACCTGGGCATCGGTGCTCTGTACTTTTTCAATAGTTAGATTCATGCTTAAACTTATCCATAAGTTCTGAAAATTCAAACTTTCAACATACTAAAAACCAAACGCTCAGCCCCTCCGCTTCCGACCGATTAAAATTAGATCCGTGCTGATTCGGCCATCCGGCGCTTGATAGTCCTGCCGAACCGAATGCTCGATTTCAATTCCGGCCTCTCGCAGCAATTCTTCGAGCGATGCCTTCAAATGATAATTGAAAAACACCTCACTGTCGCCCGAAAAACTGGTCGGTTCAAAACCGGCGTTGTCCGAATCTCCCTCCATGGTGCTGATGTAAATCAATCCGCCCGGTGATATCTGCGCTGCACAATCGACAATCAGCTTTTGGGTATCTTCAGCAGACAAAAAGGGTAGACAAAACGAGCACATTACCAGATCGAATTGCCTTTTCAACGCTCGGATTTTTCGAACATCCATCACGCGAAAATCAACTGACGGCAGCGAACGACGTGCAATCTCAATCATCCGGGGTGCCAAGTCGATTGCCGTGATTTGAGCATCCGGAAAATGGCCATGCAGAAATCCGGTTATATTTCCCGGACCGCAGCCCAGCTCCAAAATACTCGAAACCGGCTCGGGTGCCAAACTCACAAAAAGGTCCAAATGCACCTGGTACGAATCAATATTCTTGAAACGCTCATTGAACTCGTCCGCGAACTCATTAAAGCGCTGAACAGAGATGTCAAAATTTTCTTTCATGAGTTTAAACGACCTATTTTCTGCCATCTTTCCGGTTATATTGACTCCAGCCTCCGGCGGCAATCCCAGCTCCTCCTAAAACAGGGCCATAGGCAACCAGATAAGAATTACCGGTATTGATATACCCCAGATAGGTGCCAAGTGTCACAATAATTCCAACAACTGAAATCACCAGCCCGACAGCAATCAGTTCCCGGGCTTTTTGATTTCGACTCTTTTTCACGTCCCCCCGGAGAATCTGGTTGTCAATCAATCGAATAATTACCCGGATATCTTCTTCCGCCACTCCCTCCGACGCTAATCGACTCCGAATCTCTCCAAAACTCATCCCCTCTTGTTTTAACACCAAGTACTTATCGTATAATTCTTTACTACTCGCCATTTATTTATGCTTTGTTTTTATTGATCCATTCAACTTACTTCTATTCGCGTCGACTTCAAAGTCGAGCCCGAGTGGTATTCTTTAACCCTGATTTCTTTTTATAGACATATGATGCCTCCGGCATCTTCATCTTCAATCCATTGAAAAAGATGTTCCGTCTTATACTCCACCTCAAATGCTTTCAGGAAAGCAAGATATTCTTCTTTAAATGTCTTCCTTTTGTGATGTTCTTTCTGAGATTGAATATACTGGATCACATCCGACAACTGAGAACGACTGTATGAAAATGCTCCAAATCCTTCCTGCCAACGAAAACGAAATTTTGTAAATTCTTTCTCTTTGAGAAAATCGTTGGACGATTTTTTAATTTCCCGAACAAGATCCGACAAGCAACAGCTCGGTCGCATACCAATTAAAAAATGAATGTGGTCGGCAGTTCCATTTATGGCCAGGAGCTTTTGCCCTTTATTCGAAACTATGCCGGTGATGTATTTAAACAATTCTTCCTCCCAATCTCGGTGAATTAAAGCATTTCGATTTTGAACAGCAAAAACAACCTGAATATAAATTTGTGAAAAAGTATCAGCCATATTGTATTTTCAATTTAACGAGATGAAATCCGGAGGATTTTAATGTTTGTAGCATTTGAGCAAAGTGGAAAACTATACGACTCCAGCTGGAGTCGTATTCCTATTGCTTCAACCTAATTCCTTTCTACAAACATTTGATGCCTCCGGCATCGAATATTCTATGAAAAGCTACTCCCTTGAAATCGGAATCAACATCACTTCAACTCGAAACGCACAAGCAAATCGTATTTCAACTCCATCTTTTCAAACTCAATATTAGGGGGTGCTGACGATCCATAAATTGTGCTCTTCGCCCCTCTAACACGGACTCCGGCAACAGCTCCGGTTAATGCAAACGATGCATTCGTTCCATTGTCCGAAATATACAATGCCCGGCCAGTCTCCTGCCCCAATGCTTGAGCCAGCGCATCTGCCTTCGACTTGGCGGCCTTGATTGCCTCCACTTTTACTTCGTCTCGGTATTTCTCGATAGAGCTGTTATCCAGCTTATCGATCGAAATATTGGAGATTCCCAATTCTCCCAATTCCAAATACACCTGTCCTACTGTTTTAGCGTCATGCACCAGCAGCTGATATTCTTTGCTCATCAAAATATCTGTTTTTCGCAACAGGTAAAACTGGAAGTTGCTCACAAAATCTCTGACCACCAATTCCTTTTCTACATCAATCCCAATCTCCTCCAGCTTAGAATACATCTCGCCCTCCACTTCCGACAACGTCTTCCCCTTTATCTCTTTCTCATTCAACAATATTTTAAGATAAATGAGATCGGGCGCAACCTGTTTCTCGGCATGACCACCGACCTCAATGTAATTCTGGTCGATAAAATTTTTCCCTGACTCTTGTGCTTCTACCATACCAATGCTAAGAATTAGCAAAAGGATTGAGAGTAATTTCTTCATTTTAGGTGATTTTAGGCTTTGTACAAATCTGTTTTTTCGTTTTCAATTTAACATTTTTGTTGTTTCATTTCACAAACCAGCTGATTTTGTTTTTAGCATTTGATCAAAAAAATTATGCATCCCATAAAAAAATAAAAAATCCGATCTTTAATAAAAGACCGGATCTACTTCCTTAAGTTTTAGAACAACTTGCTATCAATCCATCGAATGGATCCCAATCATGTTGCCTTCGGTATCGGCAGCCAAGGTTATAAAACCATACTCGCCAATCGACATTTTGGGACGAATGACTTTTCCGCCAGCGCTGGCCACGCGAGCTTCTTCAACACTGCAATCGGCACTGGCAAAATACACGATGGTACTATTTCCGCCAGCGGGCACGCCTTCCATCCGTACCAAAGCACCCGACACACGACCCTTAACTTCCATATCGCCGGGGAAAGCCATCATTTGAAGCTCGTCATCGGTCGGGCTTTTCAAAGGTGCTAACTCGGTTTCGAACACTGTTTCATAAAATTTTTGAGCGCGTAGCATATCATCCACATAAATCTCGAACCACACAACCGGATTTTGAATTTTCATAGCATCTAAGTTTTATTGTTTCCAAACGATAAGTTACGCTGATTTTCTACGAGTTAAAAATTATACTGTTCAACCTGATGCGGGATTTCGCAAAACATATCAAAACAAAAAACCGGCTATGTGTAACCGGTTTATTGGGGAATAGGAAAAAATAAAGTTGGACTTTTTGTCCTTGAAACGGGATTCTGTTTCGGAACTGTCTCCATGGCATTGAGACAAACGTTGCTGTTTATTAAAAATTGTTTCTGTTTTCTGACGGATAGATGCAAATACCATCCCAAAGTTGCTCTCGGGAAACATGTTGCGCAGCAGTTTTCAAAATAAAATACATTGAGCGCTTCCTTTACTCTTCAACGCCACCCTTAAATAAAAACGGTCTTCGCCAATAACCGATTTTAAGATTTTTTACTCGGCTTTCGGAAGTTTCAAACCCACAAATGACGAGGCATTTAGCCCATCGAAAATGAGTTTCTACAAAGGCAAAAACGACGCCAAAAAATCACAATTAACAATTAAATTACATTTGATTTTTTCGACATAAAGGCTATCTATTTGATTTCCTGAAGTCATAAATCCCATCTATATCGTATAGAAAATTTCGCTTTGCCAGTTTTCTTATGTACCTCTATGTTTGCAGTACAAATTATAACAAACAACTAAAATTTTATATCATGTCACAGATTGGTAAACAAATCGTAGATTTTAAAGCGCAAGCTTTCGTAAACAACGGATTTCAGGAAGTAACTAAAGAAGATGTCGTAGGCCGTTGGTCAGTATTCTTCTTCTACCCTGCCGACTTCACTTTTGTATGTCCTACTGAATTGGAAGATTTGGCAAACCTGTATGAAGAGTTCAAAGCTGTTGATTGCGAGATCTTCTCTGTTTCAACCGACACTCACTTCGTACACAAAGCATGGCACGATACTTCTGATACTATCAAAAAAATTAAATACCCAATGTTGGCTGACCCAACAGGTGTATTGTCAAGAGGTTTTGATGTAATGATCGAAGAAGTAGGTTTGGCAGAACGCGGAACTTTCATCGTAAACCCACAAGGTGAAATCGTAGCTTACGAAGTTGTAGCCGGAAACGTAGGTCGTAACGCTGAAGAATTGCTTCGTCGCTTGAAAGCTCTTCAGTTTGTAGCTGCTCACCCAGCAGAAGTTTGTCCTGCAAAATGGAAAGAAGGCGCAGCAACATTGCAACCAAGCATCGATTTGGTTGGCAAAATCTAATTGCTAAGAAATTAAAACTTAACAGGGAGAATTTGCAATCAGAGTTCTCCCTGTTTTTTTAAACAAAACAGCCATGTTAAATCAAGGATTAAAAGACCAGGTAAAAGCTGTTTTTGCCGGTCTGAAAAACAATTATACTTTTCAGGTTACTGCAGCCGCATCGCACCCAAGCAAAGCTGACTTGGTGAGCCTGCTCGAAGATGTTGCCTCGTGCTCTGAAAAGATCAATGTTCAGCAAACAGAAGGCGAAGGACTTTCCTTCAACATTTTGAAAAACGGCGAAGCAAACCCGATTACTTTTCGGGCTATTCCAAACGGACACGAGTTTACGACCTTGTTGCTTGCCGTATTGAACCTGGACGGAATCGGGAAAAACCTGCCCGACGAAGCCATGACCAAACGTATTCAGGCATTGAAAAATCCGGTTCAGCTGAAAAGCTACATTTCGTTGACTTGTACCAACTGTCCGGATGTAGTGCAGGCTTTGAATATCGTTGCTATTCTGAATCCGAATATTCAACACGAGTTGATTGACGGAGGAATTAACCAGGAAGAAGTTGAAAAACTAAATATACAGGCAGTTCCGGCGGTTTATGCTAATGGCGAATTGCTGCACGTAGGCCGTTCATCATTGGGCGAGCTGATTGAAAAGATTGAAACGTTGTCGGGTTCCAGCTACCAGGCTGAAGCCGGACCAGCAAAAACATACGATGTAATTGTTGCCGGAGGTGGCCCCGCCGGAGTTTCAGCAGCCATCTACTCGGCCCGTAAAGGTTTCTCCGTTGCCATTGTTGCTGAGAAAATCGGCGGACAGGTAACCGAAACAGTTGACATTGAAAACATGATTTCGGTGAATAAAACAACCGGAGCACAATTGTCGGCCAACCTGAAACAGCACATCAGTGATTACCAGATAGACGTGATGGAGAACCGTCGTGTAACCGAGGTTGAAGTGATCGACGGTCTGAAAACCGTAAAGACTTCACTGGGTGAAACATTGATTGCCCCGGCCTTGATTATCGCGACAGGTGCTAGCTGGCGTAAACTGAATGTTCCGGGCGAAAGCCAGTATATTGGCTCAGGTGTGGCATTCTGCACGCACTGCGACGGACCATTCTACAAAGGCAAAAAAGTAGCTGTCATTGGTGGTGGTAACTCGGGCCTTGAAGCTGCAATCGACTTGTCTTCCATTGCCTCTGAGGTAACTGTGCTCGAGTTTATGGATACGCTGAAAGGCGACCAGGTATTGCAAGACAAACTGGCTACCCTGCCCAACGTTAAAGTAATTACCAATGCCCAAACCAAGGAAGTGATCGGCGATGGCGGCAAAGTAACTGCACTGGACTTCAAACACCGCAGCACCGAGGCCGAAGAAAGATTAAATTTGGATGGTGTGTTTGTTCAAATCGGCTTAACGGCCAATAGCGAGGTATTTGCCAATGTGGTTGATCGGAACCGCGCCGGCGAAATTATTATCGATGCACACTGCCGTACCAAACAAGCGGGTATTTACGCGGCGGGCGACGTTTCGGAAGTACCTTACAAACAGATTGTAATTGCCATGGGTGAAGGCTCAAAAGCCGCACTTTCGGCATTCGACGATAAAATTAAAGGGCTGCAACTCGGTGTTGTGCCCGAAGCCATGACAGCAAATTAGTTCGATCAGGACATTTATTTTAGGTTTAGAGAGAAAAGGTGAAAAGGTGTTTGCGACGGCAAGCACCTTTTTTTTTGGTATGTTAGCCATCTTACTGACGTGTAAATCCCAAATAAAAATTTGAGAGCCCTACCGGGCGGGTTTTCATCTTTGGCTTGATCCAAAGACGAAACAGAAAGATCAAGGCTGATTTTTGTCTTCTGCTTTCATCTCCCAAAAGCTAAGTTCAGCCGGGTGATCTCCTCCTTACGTCGGAGCTTCCCGGTTTCTCTATTCTTTCGGTTCGATTTTCAGCTTTGACAAAAATAGGCCGGGACGCATGGAACAAGCTTCAAAATAAAATTTCAACCAATCATTTACTTCTTACTTTTACTCCTCGGCTTCGTTCCCGGTGTCACCCTTGTTTTTCTGACTCCCCTGTTCCTCTCAGAATTTCAGTTCAATTTTATTCTCCTCGAAAAGCTGCATGCCCGACGAAAATCCGCCAACATCTTTCAATTCCAGATTTCCCTTGCGAATGAGTTGACGCGCCTGCTTTAAATCATCCTTTTTCACACATCGCAACAACGACTTTTTCCGAAGTTGTACCGATGTAAAATCACTTTCGGGTTGAAACAGGAAGTAGCGATAGCCGCTAAAAAACTCCTGGTTTTTCAACACATCATTTTGGTCTTTGTAAGGCGACGTATTCAACAGATTCACCTTATAATAGCATAACAAATCGGTTTGCCCCTCGTGCAAAATCCGAAAAAAGCGATCGCCTTTCGGGAAGCCGGGGAAGAAACGTTTTTCGAATAACCAATGCTCGCCAAACAAATCAAACTCGAAGCGATGCAGGGTATATTTATCGAGTTTGATGACCGTAAAATAAACCGGGTTATAGGTGATCAGCTCATCGAGGTAGGCATTGTACTTCAATGGAACATTCTCGATTACCTCTCCCGAAACCAAAGTAACTGAGCCGTTAATCCAGTCATCAAACAAAAACGGCGATCCACGCAATTGCTCATGGTAAGCATAGCGTTGCCCCGTCAGTTTTTCCTGGTCCCAATTTTCCTTTGGCTGCGCCTGAAGAGTTAAGGCACCAAAGAACAATAAAATTATCAGTATCGTATTTTTCATGCTTATTCGCTTACGGTGAAATATTCGGTTCGCTCAAACAATTGCCCGTCGTCCCTGCGTTCAATCAGCTGCATCCTGTAGGTTCCTTTCACATCGGGAATCCGGAAACTTATTTGCAATGAATCAGAGATAGCAACGTCAGGATTCCAGTACAACACCTGTCTGAAATCGGGGACATGCGCTTCCTTACTTTTCGGAACAGCAAGTGAAACCGGCTGTTGTAAACTTTCCACTTCCGTTTTCAATACCGATGGCGAAGCCGGCAAAATAGCTAAATCACCTTTCTTTGTGTAGATAGCCAACACACCGTCCATTTTCAGATTACCGTAAAACCGTTGATAAGGGACGACATCGATCCAGTCAATTTCCTTTGAGCCCAAAGGCGCAATTCGCGATAAATCATCAACCGGCACACCATCAACCAAAATCATCGGTTGCCCGGTCAAAAAAGCTTTCACGTCGTAATCCACCATTGTGAGCTCATATCCTTCTTTGCGTTCCCGAAAGCGAACCGCCTGAAGCAATTCCTTCGAGATGGCATTGAAATCTTCCAGCTCAAAAAATTCATCCGGATCAACTGTCATCTCCGGCTTCCCATAAAACGGATAGGGATAAACTAGATCAATTGCAACGGTTTGTTTCTGCAAGGTTTCCGTTTCGAAGACTTTTTGGAAAGTGACCAATTTAACGGCATCAGCCAGGTAGTTTCGCTCCGCTGCTCCCAGCGACAAATATTGATTCTGAAACGTCAGCTTCGAACTATCGACAAATTCATCCAAAACAACCTTCAACTCCTCCTCGTTGTCTTCTTTTTTGGCTTGTACCACAACCGACTTCTGTCCGTACATCTGCGGAAGCAAGAAATAGAAGCGACCATCGTCCCAGGTTTTATAATAATCGAAGTATGGAATCGAATCCGGAATAGAAAGAAAAACCGTTGCACCCGAAACAGCTTCTCCTGTGCCGCTGTCTTTCACCAGCCCCTGAATAACGACTCCCTCCTTTCGTGTCAACATTTCATTGCTTTCCAAATC
Organism: Mangrovibacterium diazotrophicum; assembly: GCF_003610535.1. NCBI lineage: Bacteria > Pseudomonadati > Bacteroidota > Bacteroidia > Marinilabiliales > Prolixibacteraceae > Mangrovibacterium > Mangrovibacterium diazotrophicum. The sequence continues at coordinate 89,686 of NZ_RAPN01000005.1, forward strand.
GGGTTGAACAGGCAAACAATGTTCCTCCCAACCCGGCAGGCAGCGACTGACCACAATCGCGAAGTGCCTATTCGCAGCTTCGTCACCCTGGATCTGCACTTCGCCTGTTTCGCCAAACCGGTATTCATTTCGCAATCCAACCAACCGGTAAGCCGCGGATTGCAAAGACTCACAAGCGGGTAGTGCTGCTCGTCTCAACGGGAAATCCTCATCGGCACTTTCGAATCGGTTCACCACTAAAATTTCACGGTTGCCAATGGCCTGTTTCCGAAAATTCGGGCTGAAAGCCGTTAACAAATAACTTCCGGTCCGAAGTGAGTCGGGCAAATAAATGTGCCCGTTGGCGCAATGCTCTTCTATTTTAAGGTTGACGGAATGAATCAGTTGCCCATCTTCGCCCGACAAGGCTACGCACAAAACTTTAAAATCGAGCCCTGAATCCAGAAAAGCAGTCAGCAAAACCTCTTCCCCGCTAACATACACATCGCGGTCGGTTGCCAGGTAATTTGTATTGGTTTGTGCCATCCCTCTACAGACAGCCAAACTGAGCATCACAAGTAGTATTAAATAGTTCTGTTTCATGTTTAGTCGCTGTATGGATCCTCCCAGAATTCGGGGGGCGTGGTACTTTTTATCTGTCCGCTTGCAGGTATTGCGGCGGGGGCACTAACATAGTGGAAATAGGAATTCTTGCTGTAGTAAGGCACATAAGCGTAGAAGCGCTGGAACAGGTGCGAACTCACTTCAAAATAGCCAACAACCTCAACATCCGAATTCGAGGTACATTCAAAATTCGGTTCCAATTGTGCATAAACCGGGTCGAACAACTTTCCGTCAGCTTCCAGTTGCGCATTAACCGATTCGTAGAAATTATAGGTTTTCTCCGAGATTCCGAAGACCGACATATTGACCAACCAACCCACCATATAAGCACTCGAATCAATCTTTTCCTGTGTCACAAAGTCGCCAATTCGATTCGACAGAAACAGCAACTGGCGATCTTTCAACTGCGTTTCGTTTCCATACTCAGCCGGTCCTTCAATCGGAAAAATACCCGACTGGCCGTAATTGATCCAGCTGTAAACGGGCGGTGGCGATGGCATCTCATCAGGCGGAGGAACAATATACTCCAGTGTCCGGGGAAAGGTGAAACGGTAGTTTTTCAAGCCAGAAGAAACCGGCAGATCGGCGACAATCTGCATACCCGTGACCTCATGAGCCCGCGGTTGTCCATCCGAATCATAAGTGTAGGTTGTTATGGTATCGGCCACAACGTTCATACTGTCAATTGTTGGCACAGGCGGTAATGTTTCGAAACCGGACTCGTAAGTCTCCCCGACTGCTTCAACCACTATTTTGTACGAGGTTCCAGGGACAGCATCAAACGGAATACTGAAATTACCAGTCGATTCTTCTGACAGTTCCCAGCTGTTTCCACCGTCGTCGCTTATTGTTACGGCTGCTCCCGTAACCCACTCCTGGCTTTCAGTGGCATAGAAATTTCGGGTCATCCGGACCTTCACGTAATTTACGTCGGCATCGTTCGTGAGCAAAGCTTCAATCACGACGAGATTTTCAACCTGGTCCAAATCCGGGTTATAAGTATCCTCGCATCCGAGAGCTACCAGGCAAAACAAAGCAATATATCGTAAATAATTTTTCATCAGAAGCGGAAATTATAGGTTATTGAAGGAACCGGGATCCCGATAATTGAGAATTTGTAAAGACCAAACAAACCGGACGACTGATCTTCAGCTTCTCGCTGGTAGTAGACAGAATAGGGATTTTTGCGTCCGTAGAGGTTGTAGATCGACAGTGTCCAACTGCCCTTCCACATCCGCTTCCGCCTCAGGTTTTCGTCGAAAGTCAAACTAATGTCGAAGCGGTGATAGGTCGGCATTCGGTATTTATTCCGGTCCGAGTAATAAACCACTTGCTCGCCACCAAAGGTGTAGCGCAGTTCCGGCAGTGTCGTCGGACGCCCCGATGAAAGTACGAAGTTCCCTGAAACCCTCCAGCGACGCGAAATCTGGTAGTTGGCAACCACCGACACATCGTGAGGTTTGTCGTAAACCGAAGGGTAGTATTTCCCATTATTGATAACTTCTTCGTCGAAAGTATTATCGGTTTTTCGCATGGTGCGCGAGTAAGTGTAACTCAGCCAACCATTCAAACGGCCGGTCGCTTTCTTCACGTAAAGCTCCAAACCATAGGCATAACCATCAGCCTGAATAATATCAGTTTCCAAATGATGATTCATCACCAGCTGAGCGCCATTCTTGTACTCCACCAGGTTTTGTAAACGCTTGTAGTACATTTCAACCGAAGTTTCCAGCCCTTTTTGCGTGAAATCGCGGAAATAGCCCAAGGCCAGCTGATCCGATATTAATGGTGAGGTGTGATAATCACTGATTTTCCAGAAGTCAGCCGGCGACACCACGGACGTGTTTGAGATCTGATTCAGGTATTGATAAACCCTTTGATAAGCCCAGCGCACGGAAGAACCGTCGTTCAAGGTATATTTAAATGAAAGACGCGGCTCGAGACCCTGCCAGGTTTTTATTTTATCATTCTTCCCGAAAATCAACGAATCGACCACATGCTCTGCCGAAGAGCTGTAGTTGGGATCGTACAAATAAACGGTTGCCGGCCCCAGCGCAGTAAAACGGGAGTAGCGCACGCCTGCTGTCATCGCCAGCTGATCAGTGAGATCAAGCTCTGCACCGGCAAAGATTGCCGTTCCCAAAGCCTGTTCATCCTGCACCTTTTCATATTCAATATACGAATCACTCTGCCCCGGAGCAATTTCCCCCGGATTCACCTGCTGGTAATTGGCTTGAAAACCGAGATTCAACTTCAAACCATCCGACGGCAAATAACTGAAGTTGTATTTTCCACCCCAATATTCAATTCCGGTTTTCAGCTCGTAGTCCAATTCAGGCCCCAGGTCATCCTCCTCATACAAACTGAAGCGATAGCGACTGTACGAGGCATTGAAATCGGAGACGAACTTGGTTCCCAAAGCCAGCTTCCAGTTCAACGCGCTAATCAGGTTGTCGTATTGGTAAAGCGAGTTCGAGTTCAGGTTGAATTCGTCGGAACTGGAATAGGCCATCAACTTCAGTTTATTTTTATCCGAGAAATGGATGTTGACATTGCCATTCAGATCATAAAAACGGGCAACGCTGTGGCGAAACTCCAGATTGCGCATTTGTCGCAACATCCAATCGCTGTAGGTCGTTCGGCCGCCAAGCAAAAAGCTGCTCTTTTTATCTTTCACAAAGGGACCTTCGAGCGTAAAACGGCTGTTGATTAATCCCAAGCCACCATAAAACTGCAGCTTCTCGACCGATCCTTCTTTGAGCTGCACATCCATTACCGAAGCAACACGCTCGCCATAGCTGGCAGGCAAACCGCCTTTAAACAAAATCACATCGGAAACGGCATCCGGATTCAGCATCGAGAAGAAACCGAATAAGTGGCTGGTATTGTAAATGGGTGCTCCATCGAGCAAAATAAGGTTCTGGTCAGTGTTTCCACCGCGAACGTTGAAGCCCGACGCCAATTCGCCAACGCTCTGAATCCCGGGCATCATCACCACGCTCTTGATCACATCAGCTTCTCCCATCAAAACCGGCAGTTCTTTGATGACCTTTGCATCCACGCGGCTCATGCTCATCTGGGTTCGTGTGCTTCCCGAGTTATCCGCCTTAACTGTAATTTCATCCAGACTGTGGGTTTCTTCAAACAGGTCGAGCAACACCTCGCCATTTTCGATCAACTCCACCCGAACCGTTTGCGGCTCATAGCCCATGTAGCTCAACTGCAACTGGTGCAGTCCTACCGGAAGTTCCATTTCAAACTCCCCATTTCGGTCAGTACTGAAACCTTTGTCCAAATCGCGCACATAAATGACAGCTCCCGCCAGGCGATCTCCCTGCTTACCATCGGTAATTGTACCCTTGAGAACTGCTTTTTTATACCGGCCCCGATCAACTGGGTCACCGATAACCAGAACGGAAACATCGCCTTCTCGCCGGATATTCTCGCCGGACAGCGAGCGCGGAATCAACACAATGGCATCCTGAAAAAAACGATAACCGAGCGGGCTCTGTCCAAACACTTTATTCAGCGCCTGAACAAGCGGAATGTCGTCGAAGGTGGCGGTAACGGTAATGCTATCCAGCCAGCTTTGTTGATAATAAGATAGTAGGTGGTACTTTTCATTCAGATCGTCGAGAAAGCGCTCGACCGGAGCGTCGTTGTAGACGCCTGAAATTTTCGTCTCTTTAACGGAATCCTGGGCCAAAAGGTGAACGGTCCCCGCAAAGAGAAACAGTAAAGTCAGGTAGATTTTAAAAGTCATGAAGAGGGGTGAAAGGTTTAATTGCTTTAAAATTAAAGATTAAAACTCTCCCGACCTCATATTATCAATGATTTTTTTATCGTTAATACAACTTTTTCAGAATGAATAGCTGATCCCCGTGTAGAAACCGAAGGTGTATGGTTTGTAGCTGATATCCGGATTGCTGCTCAGCGACTCCAGGTAATAACGCATCTGCGGTTCGAATCGCAATTGCAAAGCCGGTGTAAGTTTGTACCCCAGTCCTACGCCAAAGTTAGTCGAATAACTCACCGAGTTCATATCAGATGTTTCGCCGATATTGCTTCGTCCGCTACCACTGTCGGCATAAGCAGAATTTCCAACGAGAAAACCGGTGTTCAAACCAGCCATCAGCTGTAGTCCGAACTTCTGATCAACTAATTGATAACGCAGCAAAAGAGGTATTTCAATATAATCGAAATGCTGCTCAAAGTCAGTACTGGTCATCAACACATCGCTTGAAGACGAAGCCAGCGCCTCATAATCTGCTGCAACTAGTGCATTTTGAGGGAGACTGTTCACCTGGATTGTACCTGCCGGAGTTTGAATAGAAACCGTTCCGTTGCTCGATTCGCCAACTTTGTAATACGCTGCACCGGATCCCGGAATACCGGATGTTTCAGGAGCAGCAGCATAGTCCAGGTTGCTGTTTCGATTCGACACATTGTTCGATGAGCTTTGGCTCAACGTGTTGTACATGACACCCGACTGTATACTCCAACGACCACTGCGTTTGACGGCAACCGTTAATCCGCCGCCCAATTGCATTGAGCTGTTTTCCGTCGCCTTGTTCATACCCGACGCATACTGTTGACTTTGTTTACTATCGTTGACCGCTAAAACAGGATTGACCTGCGCTCCAACTGCCCAACCGAGTCCGCTTCTTTTCTTTTTCTTTTCGCTTTGCAACGTCTGCTGGTTCTGAGCAATAATTGCCCGATCCTGCTCACTAAGGAATGCGTCGTCCTCCGACGGATCAATCTCATCAAGCTCGTTAGTCTTCGGATAGATGAACGCGATTTCAGACAAGCGTTTTTGCAACATGGCTAAAATTGATTCGCTGCGCTCAACTTCTGCGTTCTCTAGCACTGTCAAATTAGATGCTTCTGAACTTCTCTGTTGCTCTGAGTTCTTTTGTTTTACTACCGAAGACTCGTTTACTAAAAGGTCTTTATCGTTTGTGTTTTTACTGTCTCCTATTGTCCGGCTACTTTCTGCCAATTGACTCTCGACATCCTTTTCGTTATTAGAATCAATTTCATCTTCACCATTGAAATTATCTTTCCCAATCTGTTTCGCCGCCATTTCGTTCGTTGCAGGCAACTCCCCCTCGTGCTGCAATTCCCAACCCAAAAGGAAAGCCAGCAACAGAGCAGCTGCTACCCCACTGAATTTAATCCACAACGCTCTCTTTTTACGCTTGTCTGCTTCCTGCTTTTCCAGAATAGCATCCCAAACGTAAGCCGGCGGCTTGATCTCGAAGTCATCCAGCTTCGAGCGGAACAATTCGTCTATATGATTGTCTTCCTTCCTCATGCCGTGTAATTTTCTGCGTCAATCAACTCGTTTTTAATCCGGTCCTTCAAAATCATCCGGGCACGTGCCAGATTCGATTTGGAAGTTCCCTCAGAAATAGCAAGTTCTTTCGCAATCTCTTTGTGATTCATCGACTCAAAAACGTACAAGTTAAAAACCATGCGATAGCGCGGTGGAAGCTCCTGAATCAGTTTCATCAGGTCTTTGGTTGACAACTCAACGTCACTGAATTCTTCTTCCGCACTATCAAATTTCTCCATGTCTTCAACCGGATACATCGTGTGTTTTTTCCGAAACTTCTCCAGCGAAATATTCACCATTATCCGCCGCATCCACCCCTCGAAAGATCCTTGGTGCCGAAACGAATCGATCTTTTGAAAAACCTTGATAAAACCCTCCTGCAGATTGTCCTCCGCTTCGGTCTGATCCTTGGAATAGCGCATGCAAACCCCGAACATTTTGGGTGCAAAAAGCCCGTACAAGCGCGCTTGTGCACTTGCTTTGCCTGCAGCACATTCCTTAATCAAAACAGTCAGGTCGTTCAAATCGGGTTCTTTCGATTTATCAAATTAATTAACTCTCGCACCAATCAATCCGGCTGAGCAAATACATATTCCGCTCGATAGATGCGTCACAAACCAATCGGTTGCGTTGGAAATACAAAAATTACTGCTTTTTTTCAAAACAAAAAGGCAGCTCCGAAGAACTGCCTTTCCAAACATATTGTAAAACCGCTTACTTAAACAGGTGGTAAGTCACACCGATTGTAAAAGCCAGGTTCTTTTTGTCGTAAGTTTCTTTGTACGGAATCTGCAAGGCTGGCAAAGAAGACGGAGAATAAATAGCTTCTTTGTAGTTTCCTTCGTACGCCGTGTAAAGCATACCTAAGTCCAGGTCAAATTTTTCATTCACTTTAAACATAGCTCCGAAACCAACTGAATTGGCATCCAAGCTGTAATTGATATCAGACTGGAAGCCGCGTCCCACGCCTGTTTTTGTGTGCATATAACCGGCACTGATTGTTGTAATTTCGGAGATTTGATATTCCATACCAAGCGCGAGTTCGTACAGGTTTTTGTCCACGTTACTTTCTTTTCCGTCCCAGTTTGCATCTTTGTCAAAATAGTTGGAATAAGAAGCAGACACTTTTAAGTTTTCAAATAGCTGATAGTCCACTCCGGCTCCCAAAATCGCAGGAATATCGTTACGATATGTATCGCCATCAGGGAAAGTTCCTGTTCCGTCTGTTTTGGTGTGGTTCTCCAATTCCAGTTTAGTCCGGAATTCGTAGCGAATACCAATATTCATTTTGTCGAAGGGCTTCAGGTTAACGCCAATAATCGGAGTGAAACCAGTTCCTTTTTGCTTTACATCCACTTCCTGGTCGGCTGTCATTGCCGCAAGTTCCGCCTGTCCGATCGCAGTAAAGAAATCGGTAGCCGGAATATATCCACCCGTAGGATTTACCAATGGATGTTGCGGGTTGATCATGATATCACTGATGTGTCCATCATAATTGGTTACTGCATTCAGGTACCGCAAGCCAATTGCTCCGCTAAAAAAATCACAGAATTCATAAGAAGCACCTAGCTGGAAGCCAAGGTAAACTGATTTCCCTTTGAAATACAAATCGGCGCTGTAACCAGTCGTCGGTACACCCAACGCTGTAATAATCGTTGGCAATGCCGAAATTGGCAATTCGAACGAAGGCAAACCGTTTTTGTATTCAGCCGAACCACCTCCTGAATTAATTCCGAAGCCGAAAGACAAAGCCAGGCGATCTTTTTTGTACACTGCAAAACCAGAAGGGAATACTGGGATGGTTAAACCGCCTTCGTAACTTGATTGGTTCAAGGTTGGAGCCGTGTTTTCAATCGTACGGGTTTGAAACAAGCTTTGGTTGTTCAACGCAAAGTGAAAACCATTCTGCAATTGAGTTAGACCGGCCGGGTTAAAATAAACCCCGTCAATCTGGGTTGATGCGTTCCGGGATAACATCCGGATATACTGCGCACTTTGATTGGCATTGGTCAGGATACCTCCCGCAAAAACCGACGAAAAAGTGAGCATAAATGTTAAACACAGTAAATAAATCCTTTTCATAAAAATATTGTTAGTAATGCGGGCGCAAAAGTATCATTTTTTACCAATCAACAAAACAAATATGCTATATATCAGCCATTTACAGACTTTTCAAACTTTACAGTCGTTTATTCTACAAATTCAGAAAAGGCAAAAAAAAGAGCCCGACCAAGTGGCCAGACTCCTTCTTATCGCATAATAAATTGATTCTTACAGGTGGATTACCTCGTCGTAAGCGGCAGCTGCTGCTTCCATAATCGCCTCGCTCATGGTTGGGTGAGGGTGAATTGATTTGATCAATTCGTGACCGGTAATTTCCAAACGTTTTGCAACGACCAGCTCAGCAACCATTTCAGTTACATTGCCACCGATCATGTGTGCGCCTAACAGTTCGCCGTATTTCGCATCGAAAACCAGTTTTACGAAACCGTCTTTCTGACCGGCAGAACTTGCTTTACCACTGGCAGAGAATGGGAATTTACCAACTTTTACTTCGTAACCGGCTTCTTTCGCTTTGGCCTCAGTTAAACCAACTGAAGATACTTCCGGCATGGTATAAGTACATCCTGGAATGTTGCCATAGTCAACCGGGTGTGGATTTTGACCGGCGATTTTTTCAACGCAAGTGATCCCTTCAGCAGAAGCAACGTGTGCCAATGCTGGGCCATGAACGATGTCGCCGATTGCATAAACGCCTTCAACGTTTGTGCGGTAGAAATCATCAACAATGATTTTACCTCTTTCGGTTTTAACACCCATTTCTTCCAAACCAATACCTTCGATGTTCGTTGCTACACCAACAGCTGATAAAACAACTTCGGCTTCCAACTCTTCAACACCTTTCTTGGTTTTAACTTTCACCTTACATACTTTGCCTGAAGTGTCAACAGACTCGACAGAAGAGTCAACCATCACTTTCATTTTCATTTTCTTAAATGAACGTTCCAGTGTTTTTGAAACTTCTTCGTCTTCGTTTGGGACCACGTTTGGCAGGAACTCAACCAAAGTTACTTCAGTTCCAATTGATTGGTAGAAGTAAGCGAATTCGCTACCAATAGCACCTGATCCAACCACAACCATCGATTTTGGCTGTTTCGGAAGCGTCATTGCCTGACGATAACCGATGATTTTCTTTCCGTCCTGTGGCAAGTTTGGTAACTCGCGCGAACGTGCTCCGGTTGCTAAAATAATATGTTTGGCTTCAACTTTCGTTTTTTTGCCGTCAGCATCGGTCACCTCAACAACACCTTTTCCGGCTAATTTACCGAAACCGTTGATGACCTCGATTTTGTTCTTTTTAAACAGGAATTGGATCCCTTTGCTCATGCCTTCGGCTACACCGCGGCTGCGTTTTACCATCGCTTCAAAATCCGGCTTCACTTCACCGGTAATGGCTACACCATAATCTGCGGCATGAACAGCATACTCATATGCCTGCGCGCTCTTTAACAATGATTTTGTAGGGATACATCCCCAGTTCAAACAGATACCGCCAAGGTTTTCTTTTTCAACCACGGCAACTTTAAAACCTAACTGGGCTGCCCGAATGGCGGCAACATATCCGCCAGGGCCACTCCCTATCACTAATACATCGTAGCTCATAATAGTTGTTTCGTTATTTTTTCGACTGTAATGAAAACATCTAATGTTCTAAAAAGTTTTGAAAAAATGTTCCGGAGAAAAGATTTCAAAAATCGAAAGATTTCGCTCGCTTCGGAAACAAAAAAGCCGGTAAAAACCGGCTTTATATTTTAATCTAAAAGTTCTGCAAGTTTGCTGTCGAGTGCTTCACCGCGTAAATCTTTTGCGATGATTTTTCCATCGGGATCCAACAGAATTGAGTGTGGAATTGAAGTTACATCGTAAAGGCGAGCAACTTCATTTTGCCAGTATTTCAAATCCGACACATGGTGCCACGCCAGTTTATCGTCATCGATGGCTTTCAACCAGGCATCTTTATCGCGATCCAGAGATACACCCAAAATATCGAAGCCTTTATCTTTGTATTTATTGTAAGCCGCAACAACATTCGGGTTTTCCTGACGACATGGTCCGCACCAGCTTGCCCAAAAGTCAACTAACACATACTTTCCGCGCAATGAAGAAAGTGTCAGGGGGTTTCCTTCCGGATCGTTCATTGTAAAGTCAGGTGCTTCAACACCAACGGCCGTTTTTGCCTGTGCTGCCACCATCTCGTTCAATTTAACGACGTATTCTGATTCTGCCAATTTCGGATCGAAACCATCAACGAGGCTTTTCAGCTCAGCATATTCCAAACGACCACCTAACTGCGACAATGCGATGAATGGTCCGACAACGCTATTACTGTGTTCGCGAACAAAGTTTTTCGCATAAACTTCCATGTTGTCGGAAGCCGCTTCAATATCGATACGGATGCGATCCATTTCGTCCTGGTTACCGGTTGCAGCAGCTTGAGAATACTGAGTTTGATATTCGCGGATTTTTTGGCCAAGGTTGGTTACTTCATCAACATACGTATTGAAAATATCAGTCGTTTCTGAACCGGTGATTTTTGTTGCACGAAGGCTATCCTTGTAACTTTCTACTTTAATATTTGCATTCTCCAGGAAGAATTGAGCGAAATAATCACGCTCATTCAAGCGTAAAAAGTTCAACTCCGGCAATCCTGCTGATCCTTCGAAGGTGAATTTTCCAGCAACAAGTTTCGCGGTGTCTACAACCAACGGCTGACCAGCCTGTGCTTTCACCAGGTATACAACACCCGAGTCCAATCCGGCAATGGTACCGCTCACCGTATATTTATTTGAATTGCTTTGACAAGCGGCGAGCACCATCACAAGCAGGATGATTGGAAATAATTTTTTCATTCTTTTACTTTTTGAGATTGATAATATGTTTCTAATAATTCTTTTGCTGCAACAAACGAGCTCAACTCTTCATTCAATACCTGTCCTTCAAAATTTCCGAGTATTTCTTTGATCTTGGGGTTTTGGTAGAAGTTCGATTTCAGCTGATCATTAATCGTTTCGTACATCCAGAACTTCGACTGTTCGCTTCGCTTAAACTGAAAGTAACCGTTCTGATTGACGTGGCTAAGATAATCATTGATTGTTTTCCAAATCTTGTCGATTCCAATCTTTTTATAAGCCGAGCAAGTCAGTACCTTAGGCTTCCAGCCCGAATCGGTAGGCGGAAACAACTGCAAGGCACTCATGTACTGAACACGCGCCATTTCTGCCCGATCTACGTTGTCGCCGTCGGCCTTATTTATCGTGATGGCATCGGCCATTTCCATAATTCCACGTTTGATTCCCTGCAACTCATCTCCCGCTCCGGAAAGCATCAGCAACAAGAAAAAGTCGACCATGGAATGAACGACGGTTTCGCTTTGTCCAACCCCAACAGTCTCGATAAAAATGACATCGAAACCTGCAGCCTCGCAAAGAATAATGGTCTCGCGCGTTTTCCGGGCAACACCACCCAGCGAGCCCGCCGAAGGAGAAGGACGAATGTAAGCATTCGGGTCGATTGAGAGTTCTTCCATGCGGGTCTTGTCACCCAGGATACTTCCTTTCGACCGTTCGCTACTCGGGTCGATCGCCAAAACTGCCAGCTTGTGACCCAGCGAGGTAATATATTTACCGGTCGACTCAATAAAAGTACTCTTCCCAACCCCCGGCACACCTGTAATCCCGATTCTGATTGATTTTCCGCTGTATGGCAAACATTTCAGAATAATTTGCTGCGCAATTTTCTGGTGTTCCGGCTTCGAGCTTTCAACCAGCGTTACCGCCTTGCTCAAAATAGTCCGGTTACCTTCAAGAATTCCGGCTACATACTCCTCAACAGAAAGCTGATTTTTCCGTTTATTCTTCAGAAATCGCTGAATTGAGCTCTCATCAAACGAGTCGGGCTGTTCCACTCCACTATTCACATTCAAACCTTTGTAGGCCTCATCATTCTCTATATGGTGATGTTCGTGATCTCCTATCATCTTTCAAAATTTTTACGAGTTACGAAGGTAAAACTTCGCTGTAGATAAAAAAAACAAGCCGCTCCGAAATTGGAAGCGGCTCACATGATGATAAACTATTTCTCTTATCCGGCTGCCTGCACATTGGTGGAAATGCGCAAGATTGTTGTAGGATTCTTGGGATCGTTTGTAATTACAGTGATGGCCTTGTTCTGACGACCTCGTTTTCCTTTCGAATTGAATTCGACTTTCAACGGTACAGACTCGTTAGCTCCGATCACTTTTTTCTCCGGAGTCACCGCAGTACATCCGCAGGACGTTTTCACATTGCGAATGATCAAATCGCGCTGGCCGGTATTTTTCAAAGTGAAGACGCATTCCACTTTGTCGCCTTCCTTAATTTCGCCAAAATCGTGCGAATCTTCACTGAACGATGCTACAGGAGCGCTCGCCAATTCAGCAGGCGACAACGCTGAGAAGTCTTCCTCGATGGTTGCCGAAACACCTATCGAATTGCGATAATCCGCTTTTCCGTCAACATTCAAATAAATACGGTTCATCACAAATCCGTAAGTATGCACTTTTGAGGCGTCGTAACTCACAATGATATTGCCCTTCTCGTGTGGTTTCAAAGTTGATGGCTCAACCTTGACGGTAATATTTTCAGGTGGTGTTTTGAAATCCAGGGTAACGGCTGCATCCGAGTCGTTGATGATTTCAAGACTTTCCGTTTTCACTTCGTTTTCCTTGATATTTACAAAGGCGATGTGATTAGACATGGCACGCACCGGGCCAATTTCGCGCGGATACAACTCAGCGACTGTTTTTTCACGTTGTTCCACGTTACCTTTAATTCTCAGAATCGTTCTTGGAACTTCACCGTTACTGGTAACAGTAATCGTTTTGTTGAAAGGCCCCGGACGATTAGCCGGATTGTAACTCACTTTGATAAAACCTTTTTCGCCGGGAGCGACAGGTTTTTTCGTCCACTCAGGAGTTGTACAGCCGCACGAAGCTTGCACATTATTCAAAATCAACGGCGTTGAACCGTCATTCACAAAAGCAAAGTTGTAGGATTGTGATCCTGCAGCCTCCTTAAAGTCACCAAAATCATGCTCGGTTGTTTCGAATACAATTTTAGCCTGAGATGACTGAGCTTTTAGTTCCCCAACAAATAGTGAAAGGGTTAAAACCAGAAGTAATAATCTCGCTTTCATAGGCAATTTTTCGTAAAATAGTTTTGGGTTAAAATCGTTAATACTTGCGTAAAACCAGTACTTTAAATACAAAGCTAAGAAAGCCTGAGAGCAAACGCTGTTAATTGCAATAAACTTTTGTTAATGAGTTGTTAACACCCCTGCAGTATATTGAAAATTAAGCTAGTTTCGCAATTCAACGGTTTAGAATTGAGGGTTTATGGGTCGGAATACATTGCGTGTTATAATCATTTTAGCCACATTTTCGGTGCTCGGAATCCTGGTTATCCAGTTTTTCTTCCTGAAGAATACGGTCGATTTAAATGAACGAAAGTTCCATGAATCGACAACCCAGGCATTAAAAAACGTAGCTCAAAGCCTTGTGGATTACAACTCAAAAACATTGGGCTACCAAAGCAATTACGACCCTTACAATTCTGTCGACCAGATTTCGAACAACTACTATGTTGTCAATGTCAACGACGTCATCAACCCAAGCCTGCTGGAGCATTTACTTTTGGTTGAGTTCAAGCGTTTCAACATCGAGCTCGACTTTGAATATGCTATTTACGATTGTGAAACCAACCAGATGGTCTACGGCATCTCATACGCTGCCAATAAGGATACCTTGATTCGCTCCACTTATATCCCGGCAAACGCCACCGGTCAGCCTATGACCGACGAGGAGATCTTTGAAAACCACTACGCCCTAAAACCGACTAAAATTACAAGGCCTTTGTTGCCCACCTGCGACAAATACACCTATTACTTTGGTGTCTATTTCCCGAACCGGAGCCAGTATTACAGCAGCCACGTTCAGGCCTGGTACATGGTTAACGGCTTCCTCATCATCGTCATCCTTTTCTTTGGATATACATTGTATGTCATCTTCAGGCAGCGGCAACTTAGCGAGATTCAAAAGAATTTCATCAATAACCTGACGCACGAATTCAAAACACCGATTGCAGCCATTCGTTTGTCGGCCAAAGTGCTCGAAGATCCCAAAATCATCGAACACCCGAGACGGCTGACGGAATATGCCCGTATTGTTGGGGAGCAAACGCAGCGTCTGACGTCACAAGTTGAAAAGGTGTTGCAAATGGCCAGTCTCGAGAAGAAGATAATTGAACTGGATAAGACGGAAATTCACCTAAATGAATTCGTTGAAAAAACAATTACCGATTTCAAAAGCAGCCAGGAAACAGCCGTTGATTTCATTCAATTTGAAAAACTTCCGGTGGATGTGAAAATCAAAGCCGATGCACTGCACTTTTCAAATATCATTTTTAATATTCTCGACAACGCCGTTAAATATTGCCACGAAACACCGGACATCAAGGTGAGCCTCACCAAAGTGAAGAATACCATCTATTTGAGGTTCGCGGATAACGGTATCGGCATTCCCAAAGAATACCGCAAAAAGATCTTTGGCCGGTTCTTCCGGATTCCAACCGGAGACATCCACGATGTGAAGGGTTTTGGACTTGGGCTGGATTACGTTCGCAAAATGACCGACTTCCACCGCTGGAAGATAGACGTCGAGGATAATTCACCAAAAGGTACTATTTTTACGATAATCATTCCGAAATAATATGAATTTCACGGGTAAGAAAATTTTGTTGGTCGAAGATGACAAGACACTGAATTTTATAGTTAGAGACAATCTGGAAGAAGCCGGATACACCGTTACGTCTGCCGAAGACGGAGAAGCGGCCCTTAAGAAATTCCAGGGTGAAGAATTCGATTTATGCTTGCTGGATGTAATGATGCCAAAACTGGATGGCTTCTCGCTGGCAAAGAAAATACGGGAAAGCAACGAGTCAATCCCTATTTTATTTCTGACAGCGAAAGCGCTGAATGAAGATAAAATCAACGGTTTCACCATTGGTGGCGACGATTACATTACGAAGCCATTCAGCATGGAAGAATTGCTGATGCGCATCCGGGTTTTCCTGAAACGCAGCATGCCTGCCAACGAAACCGAGAGCGAATTGACCAACTGCAAAGTCGGCCATTTTGATTTTTACTTCGACAATCTCACGCTTCAGAGCGGCGACGAAAAAAGAACACTCACTTATAAAGAAGCTGAACTACTTCGCTATTTCTGCGAAAATCCAAATACTGTTTTGAGTCGTTCTGACATCCTCAAAAATGTTTGGGGTTCCGACGACTACTATCTGGGACGAAGCCTGGACGTTTTCATTTCCCGACTTCGGAAATACCTGGGCAGCGATGATAATATCAAAATCATCAACCTGCACGGAATCGGCTTCCGCTTCAACGCGCCGATCGAACGCAAATAACCGAATGCTGCAATGACTGCCTCGCAAATAATTCTGCTTGTTTTGGTCGGACTCTCAGCCGGGCTTTTAGGCGGAACGTTGGGTGTTGGCGGAGGAATTGTTGTGATTCCGGCATTAGTGTTCCTATTTGGTTTCAATCAGCATGCAGCACAAGGAACAACCCTGGCATTCATGCTTCCGCCAGTTACGATTCTGGCTACCTGGAACTACTGGAAGAACGGGCATGTAGACTGGCGCTATTCGCTGATTTTATCGGTGACCTTCCTGATCGGAGCCTACCTGGGATCAATATTCGTTCAGTACATTCCCGATCGGATTTTGAAAAAAGTGTTTGGATTCCTACTGCTTTTTATGGCTGCAAAAATGATTTTCTCTAAATAAAAAACCCTGCCAAAAGCAGGGTTCTTCGTTTGAGAACAATTATAGTTACATAAATTCATCGCCAAATGAAACGCCCATCTTCCGGGCTTTTAAAACCAGCGGATGTTCTTTATCCACCAATCTCAGTTTATCGCTGATCTCTTCCAACGGAACAGTTATCAAGCCATTGTTTTTCATAGCTACCATGGTACCGAAATCGCCGGCTGCGATACACTCGGCTGCAAAAGCGCCATAGCGCGTCGCCAAAATTCGGTCCATCGGGGTTGGGCTACCGCCACGCTGGATGTACCCTAACACGGTTTCGCGGGTTTCAATTCCGGTGTAGGTTTGAATTGCTTCCGCCAAATGACGGGCAGCCGAACTCTCTTTCGGGTGAGCAATTCCCTCAGCCACAACTACAATAGAATATGCTTTTTTACTTTCGTAACGATCTTCAATTTTCTTACAAACCGAACGAATATTGTACTCCAGCTCCGGCAAAAGAATGATATCTCCACCACCGGCCATACCTGCATACAGTGCGATCCATCCGGCATGGTGCCCCATCACTTCAATAATCATCACCCGCTGGTGCGAGTTAGCTGTTGTGTGCAAGCGGTCGATCGCTTCGGTGGCAATATTCAGGGCCGAGTCGAAACCAAAAGTTACGTCAGTTCCCCAAACATCATTATCAATTGTTTTCGGAATACCAATTACATTCAAGCCTTCATTAGCCAGTTTGTTGGCCGTTTTCATCGTTCCGTTTCCGCCGATGCAAACCAAGGCATCCAATCCCAGCTCATGGTAATTTTGTTTGATCAATTCCGGTTTTTCGTTGTCGCCTTCTTTGACAAATTTATACGGCTTCTCACGAGACGTCCCCAAAATGGTTCCCCCCAAGGTCAATATGCCCGACAGGTTACTTTCCTTCAACTCCACATAGTCCTTTTCAATCAATCCTGAGTATCCGGCATTAAACCCGATGACTTCCATACCGTATTCTACGATCGCTGTTTTTCCTACCCCACGGATGGCTGCATTCAACCCGGGACAATCACCTCCCGCTGTTAAAATTCCAATTCGCTTTGGTTTTCTAGAGGTCATATTCTGAATTTTAGATTTTCGCTGATTTTCTAATTTCTTCCGAATTTAATAATTCTATTTGGCTTTTAAGTCGCATGGTTGTGATCAATTTTTACGGCAGTTATTTTTTCAGGTTCAATATTAACATCGATTCTGTTGAGGTAGGTGAACGAAATCATTCCAACTTATTGCACGCCAGAAAGCTTTTTGCTAATTTGATTCGCCAATAAACCTGTTTCGGGTTAAAGATTAAATTTCACAGCTAAATTTTGCAACATGAGAACTTTGGGACTAATTGGTGGAACCGGCTGGGTTTCGACCATCGAATATTACCGACTGATTAACAAGTTGACCAACGAAAGACTTGGAGGGTTGAACGCCGCCCGCCTGATTTTATATTCCGTCAATTACAACGATTTTGAAAAAATGAGCCAACGCAACGATACGCTTTCGATGATGGCCACGCTGAAGCACATCGCCCTCAAATTGCAAGCGGCCGAGGTCGACGGAATCGTAATTTGCGCAAACACCCTGCACCGGTATGCCGAAGATGTTCAACAGGCTCTGCGCATACCGCTTATTCACATCGGTGAAGCGACCGGGCTAGCTGTTAAAGAGCAGGGCATGAAAAAGGTCGGGCTTTTGGGAACTAAATACACTATGGAGCTAGACTTCTACTCTAACAAACTGGCAGAGCAAGGCATACAGACGCTGGTTCCGGAAACGGACGACCGGAACTTCATCCAACAATGCATCAACGATGAATTGTTAAAAAATTGTTTTTTGGAAGAAAGCAAGAATCGTTTTCTCTCGATAATTGACAATCTTGCAGACAAGGGCGCTGAAGGTATTATTTTGGGCTGCACCGAAATCCCGCTGCTCATAAAACCAGAAGACGTCCGGCTGCCACTTTTCAACACAACCGAGATACATGCCAGGGCAGCCGTTAATTTTGCTCTAGATTAAATTAAAATGACAACTACCCCACTACGCATAACTGCTGCAACCATGCAGCGGACCTTTTACGACATCCTTATTCGGGAAAACGTTTCGCCAGACATCGCCGAAAAATGTGCCGCAATATTTACTGAAAACAGTCTCGATGGAATTTACTCACACGGCGTCAACCGTTTTTCGAGATTTGTCGGGCACATCCGAAAAGGATTCGTAAAACCAGCTGAAAAGCCTTCACTGATCCATGCGTTTGGGAATATGGAACAATGGGACGGAAACCTTGGGCCCGGCCCGCTGAACGCTATGCAGGCAGCCGGGCGAAGCATGGAACTGGCGCAAAAATTCGGGATTGGCCTCGTGGGGCTGTCCAACACCAACCACTGGATGCGTGGCGGAACTTACGGGTTAAAATGTGCGCAAAAAGGATTTGCTTTCATCGGCTGGACAAACACCATTGCCAATTTGCCGCCGTGGGGTTCTGCGGAGAATAAATTGGGCAACAACCCGATCGTGTTCGCTGTTCCGTTTCGCGGCGATGCCATTTTGCTCGACATGGCCGTTTCGCAATACTCCTTCGGGAAACTCAAAGACTGTGAAAACTTCGGCAAAGAGCTTCCCCAAATCGGTGGCTACACGGCCGCCGGTGAACTCACCACTAATCCGGGCGAAATTCTGAACGGCGGCCGGGCACTACCAATCGGCTTTTGGAAAGGATCGGCACTTTCGTTGCTACTCGACATTCTCGTTTCCATCCTTTCGGCGGGGCTTTCTACTCACCAGGTTTCGGAAAAAGGGAAAGAAGAATACGCCGTTTCTCAGATTTTCATCACCATCGATTTAAGCAAGCTGAAAAACTTCCCGACCATCGAATCCACAATCGAGCAAATTATTCGCGATTACCAATCAGCCGAGCCGATCAACGCCGACCAACCTGTTCACTATCCGGGCGAGTATCGCATTGAAATCCGGGAGAAAAACCTCAAAAATGGAATCCTTGTTAGCCCCTTGGTTTGGGAAAAAATTTGTTCACTCTAAAACTATTCGCTGTACTGCTGAATAATCGCGCCCGTCACACGCAGCAAATTGGTGTGAATATCGATGAACTGGTAAATGGCTTCAAGCTCGCCAACCGCAACATTCAGATACAGGTTTTGCACATCGCGAAAGTTAAACGAGTTAATGCTCCCGTTTTCAAATTTTTCGCGGCTAATTTGCAGGTTCAGTTTTGCAGCTTCCATGTTTTCACGAGCCACGCCTAACAACTCCTTCCGCACCTGGTAAAAATCGAAAATATTACTCAGCTGATTCCTCAGTTCGTGCTTCATTTGCCCCAGCGAAACATCACCCGACTGCTGCTCAATCTCCGCAATTTGTAATGCCCTTTTTTTCTCACCACCGCCAAAAAGGTTAAAGCTCAGCGTGAAATTCCCGTAGAAATTGCTCATGTTGCTCAAGTCCAGCCCCTGCCTGTCGTAGTCAATTCGGGTGCGGGTAGCCGATGCCCCGCCTGCAAAATTCAAGCTAGGGTAGAAATCGCTTTTGGCCAGTGCCACCGCATTTTTCAACAGGTTTTGATTGATGTACTGATTCTTCAATGTTTTGTTGTTTGCCAACATCGCTTCACTGAGCTCAGAAAGACTGTAATCCACCGGAATGGCTTCGAAGCTGTCGGTCAGTTCGTAATCCGTCAGCGAGTCGGTTGCCATCAAAAACTGCAGATCGCGCAAGGCACTTTTATAAGCCACCTCCTGCAACAGGAAGGACGACTTGTCTTCCAGAAAGGCATTCTGCGCCTGGAGCACTTCATAAGTTACAGCCGAGCCAATCTCTTTTTGGAAAGTCGCCTTCGAATACAAATCCTCCGACAGCTGCATCACCTCGCGAAAAACCTCCAGCTTTTCTTTTTGCAGAAGCACTGAATAATAAGCTAAAATCACCGACTGAATCGTGCTTTCAACCATCAGCCCGGTGTTTTGCCCGGAAAGCGTTTCCAGTTCATTTAGCCGTTGTTTATTCAAATTAACAGAGAAACCATCAAACAGCGTCCAACTAACGGTAGCCGCGCCAACAAGTTGGTTTTGCAGGTAATCGTCGTTCTCATTGTTATTGAAATTATTGCGGGCTTCAGCAGAAAGATTCACATAGGGGTAGCGGCCAACCGCGCCCCAGGCGTTTCGTGTTTCGGCAATCAACTGATCATTTCGTTGAATCTCCAAATCGTAGTTCTTCTCCATTGCGATCTGAATCGCATCGGCCAGCGCGAGCTGCGTTTGAGCGCTCGAACTAAAAACCGCACAAAGCAGGAATAGTGATATCGTTAGGTATTTCATAGTTGTTTTATCCGTGTTGTGTTTCGTCGTCGATTTCTGTTTGTGTTTTTCCCTCGTTTTTCCTTAAGTAATTGATGTACGCAATCTCAACTTCCTCGCGTTCAAATGGGCGCCCGTGGTAAAGTTCGCGCAGTACCCGACGGATATCATTCAACACGATCACCAAAGCCGGGAAAAACAACAAAATAAACAGGGTTCCAAAAGCCACTCCATACACCAGCGAAATCGCCATAGGGATCAGGAACTGCGCCTGGAAGCTCTTCTCCAAAACCAAAGGGAACAGCCCCGCAGAAGTTGTTAGTGTTGTCAGGATAATTGGTCGCAAGCGTGACTTTCCAGCCTCCAGAATGGCATCTTTCACTTTGAAGCCTTCTTCAATCAGCGAGTTGAATTTCGACAACATCACCACCGAGTCGTTAATCACAACCCCGGAGAGTGCCACAATTCCCCACAAGCTTAAAATTGAAACCGGTTTACCATGAATACCATGCCCCCAAACCGCACCGAGTATGGAAATCGGAATCATAATCAAGATGATCAGAGGCTGCTCAAAGGACCGGAAGTTGATCATGAGGATGAATATAATGCCGAGGAAAGCCATTGGGAAGAGCACCGCAATGTCATTCATATTTCGGGCGCTTTCTTTTTGTTGCCCCTGGTATTCGATATGGATACCAGGAAACGTCACATTCAGATCCGGAATAATTTCACGCTTGATTTGCTCCAGAATTTCGGTCACCGACGCATCGGGATCGACCAAATCAGCATTCACGCGGATCTCGCGACGACCGTTAAAACGCTGAATATTCACAGGACCGCGTTTCATTTCGTAATCAACCAGCTCGGTCAGCGGATATTCCCCGGATGTTGTCTTCAACTTCATGCGTTCCAACTGTCCAAGCCGCTCCCGGTCTTCCGCCGGATAGCGCACCCAAACACGAAGTTCGTCGCGCCCAACCTGCAAGCGCTGTGCCTGACCTCCATAGAAGCCTTGACGAACCTGCTCCGAAACCGTGCCCTCATTGAAACCCAACATGTATGCTTTCGGCTTCAACTTCAACAGGATTTCCTGCTTGCCGAGCGCGTTCGTGTTAACCACATCTTTTAACTGCGGCATCTTTTGCAAACGCTCGATCAGGAATGCCTGCGCCAGTTCCAGCTCTTCAGGATGCCGTGACTGCAAGCCGATGGACACCGGGTCGCCAAAACGACCTCGGGCGCCGATGGTATATTTCACAGCTTCAGGTATCGGACCAATTTTCTCCCGAACACGATTGATAATTTCGAATGAACTAATTCCCGTTTCCTCCGAATTTCGCGGCGAAACAAAAACATTCCCGGTATGTGTCCCGTTTTCTGCCCTGTCAAATCCCGACCCGAGATTCACAGTACAGTACTCAATAATGTCGACTGTATCGCCATAATCTTCCATCAAATCCTCATTCACCTGCCACACCGCATCTTCAAAACGCTGCAGGTAAGCCATCGTTTGCTTTTCACCCGATCCGGGCGTAAAAGCAACGTTTACATTGAAGGAGTCGAATTCCATTCGCGGGAAAAAAGTGGTTTTGATGATCTGCCCGCCGAGCATTCCAAAGGTAATCAGCAGCATGGCAACCGGCACAAAAATGACAATGTAGCGCCATTCAATCACCAGTTTCAACACGCGATCGTACGCGTAGTCGCGTAACCAGGTGAAGAATTGTTCGGTGTATTTTTTCAGGCCTTTGGGAGCACGTCTTAACTTATCGGGGTTCAACACATGCTCGTTCCCGATATGGGCGGGCAACACAAAAAATGACTCAAATAGCGAGAACAACAAACTGACAACAACGATGAAAGCCATTTCGAACATCATTTCCATATTCCCGGAAATGAAAAACAGGGGCGAGAAAGCAAGTACGGTTGTCAACACGGAAGTGATAACTGCCGGCACCACTTCAACGGTACCATCCACTGCTGCCTGAATCGGGTTTTTCCCGCGCTCGAAATGCTGAAAAATATTCTCACCAATCACAATCCCATCGTCAACCAAAATCCCGATGACCAGGATCATCCCGAACAGGGAAATCATATTGATGGTAATTCCCGCCAGGTTGGCCACGATAAACATTGCTAAAAAGGAAGAAGGTATTCCCCAGGCCACCCAAAACGACAGGCGTAAACTCAGCATCAACGCCAAAAGAACGACCACCAGGAACAGCCCCTGACCTCCGTTTACCAGCAACAAGTCCAGACGACTTTTCAGCAAATCGATAAATGAGCGGGTGATAATCAACCGAACACCATGTGTTTTCTCGTTAAAAGTATTGACGTAATCCTGAATATATTCGTCAATGTCGCCCAGGTCTTCTGAAATCAATTTTGAAACCGAAATACTGATAACCGGATTTCCTTGCTCCAAAGATTTATCTGGAGTTATATCGGAAAACTTCTTTTTGACGGTCGCCACATCGCGGATGCGGATAACGCTCCCATCCGAATTCGCTTTCAGGATAATTTCTCCAATCTTGTTCGGATCGGCGCTGCGAGAGCGCAGGCGGATGAGCATCTCTTCATCATCCGACCGCAGCTGACCTCCGGAAACGTCGCGATTATTCTGAGTGACAGCATTTTGCAGCTGTGTAAAAGTGATACCGTAGCGCAAAAGGGTTTCTTCGTGTGCTTCCACTGAAATTTCGAGATCCGGATAGCCCGAAAGCGAAACCTGGCTGATGTAGCCGGAAGACAGGAAGTCTTCTTCGATTTGCTGCGCGTAATCTTTCAGCGTCAACAGATCAACATCGCCGGTGACCACCAAACGAGCTGCGGGAGATGTTGTCCGCTGTTTATAAACGATCGGGCGCTCAGCAGCGGTTGGAAAAGAAGAAATACCGTCAACCGCATTTTTGACTTCGATCAGTGTTTCATCGATGTTGATGTCGCCGGTTATTTCAATTTGCACACTGGCCGAATTCTCAGCACTTGTTGATGTAATCTCGTAAATTCCGGGAATTCCCCGAACGGCTTCTTCAATCCGGCTGGTCACGCCCTCCTCCATTTCAACAGGCGAAGCTCCAGGATAAGAAACTCGTACGTAGATCATTTTTGACGGTCGTTCCGGGAAGAACGACAGTTTCATCGTTACCAGACTAATGCCTCCAACGATCAGTAGGAATAATACAATAAGGTTCGCATAGAATGGAAAGCGAACAAAAGTTTCGACAATCTTTCTCATGCTATTCTGATTTACCGGCTGTTTGACTATTGGCACCAGCTAATATTTCAACCGGTAAATTCTCTTTTACATTAATCAATGGTTCAGTGACAACCATCGTTCCTTCGGGCAGTCCATTAAAGATCAAGTTTGTTTCGTTGACCTTCATCACATTGATTTCAGCTTTTTTTAATTCGCCGTTCACCACTGTGAAAACCACGTTCGAATTGAAAACGGCACTACGGGGGATTTCCATAGCTCCATGAATTTTCTGCCCCGGAAAGACCACCACTTTATATTCGCCGGCCAGCAAATCGTCTTTGCGAAATTCTTTTACCCGTACAAAAATACTTCGCGCCTGCGTGCTAGCATCAACGAATGCGGCTTTGCGCACCACAGTCCCTACCAGCGTGTCTATGCTGATTTTAGAAAGCACCTGCACCTGATCCCCTATTTCAATCCACTTGCTGTTGTGATTTTCAACGGGAACTTCGACCTCCAGTACATCCGTTCCAATCATTCGTGCAATCTGGCTACCTGCATTCACATAAGCCCCTGCTTCAAAATTAACCGATGAAAAAGTCCCGTCAAACGGAGCCACCAAAGACCGGCGTTGCAGGTTTTTCTCGTCCTGCAGCAATCCAAAGTACTCACTCAAAATACTACGACTGGCCAGGAAAACCTTAAATTTTTCGGTTCGCGGTTCCGGCAAACGCGGCAGCGGTTTATTCAAATCAACCGTCGAGAAATAATCATAATATGATTGAAATTCCTCCGGGTAATCCACCTTCAAATCAGGGAGAATATTGGATAATGAATTCAGGAAACTGCTCTTGCGAGCTTTCAAAGCCAGTTCCGCTTCATCTTTATAAATACTTGCGAGTAATTGTCCTTTCCGAAACGACGTGCCTTTTTTCAGCGGAACCTCCCCGGGTTCAATTTTCCCGGCAGCCTCCGCAACCAGCAACACATCGTGGCTAGCCGTCACCCTTCCCTCTCGTTTCAAGGGTGATACAATCGGTTTGTAAAAGACCGCCTCTGCTTTAACATATCGTTTTAAACCGTCACCCGGGCGTCGGGGTGGTTCGGGTTTCATATGGATAAAAACCCAGGAAAGTGCTGCAGCTCCTCCTAACAGGATCACCAAAGCAGCAATGATAAACGTAGTTTTTCGCCAGCTCATAGATTAGTTTAAATTAGTTTAGTTGCACGTTAGATTACCATTTCAACAAATGGTTTAATTTACAAAATGTAAAAAAGACACATTTTTTTATCCAATTGTTCTACCCCACGCCATCGAGCAGAACATTGTCC
The DNA here is from genome assembly GCF_003610535.1 of Mangrovibacterium diazotrophicum. NCBI lineage: Bacteria > Pseudomonadati > Bacteroidota > Bacteroidia > Marinilabiliales > Prolixibacteraceae > Mangrovibacterium > Mangrovibacterium diazotrophicum. The sequence continues at coordinate 114,379 of NZ_RAPN01000005.1, forward strand.
GTTATTAAAAGTCTTAAGATGTTCGATTTAATTACAATAAAGTCACCTAATCCTGAAAAATTAAGCAAAATTGAATTTTTCAGCCTTTTCGGTATTGAAAATCGGTGGTTGCTAAGCTAAATCAGCTTTCGAATGAATTCATTTTTTAACTTTGCTTTTCGAATCCTAATTGAAGGAAAAGCATTTCATGCAAAAAAAATCATTTGACATTATTGTTGTGGGTAGCGGGCTTGCCGGGCTCACAGCAGCTTTTCACGCATCGAAAAACGGATCAGTGGCGCTGATCACCAAGTCACAACTCGACACCAGTAATTCTTATTACGCACAAGGCGGTATTGCGGGAGCCATTTCAGAAGATGACTCACCCGATTTGCATGCGCACGACACGCTGGTTGCGGGAAGAGGACTGTGCGAACGCGATGCCGTTAACATCTTGGTCAGCGAAGGTCGCGACCGTATTCTCGACCTGATTGAGATGGGAATGCAGTTCGACCAAAAAGACGGACAAATCGTTTTGGGCCTTGAAGGAGGTCACTGTAAACGCCGGATTCTGCATGCCGGAGGCGACGCAACCGGAAAAGAGCTGACCTGTTTCATGCTTGAAAAAGTGATGGAGCAGCAATCGATCGAGACTTTCGAATACACCGCTGTTACACAGATCATTGTTTCAGAAGGCATTTGCCGCGGCGTACAAGCGATCGATTTTATCAGTGGGCAGAATGTTATTTTCGAAGCGCCGGCCTGTATTTTGGCCACCGGTGGTTTGTCTCGTATTTTTAGCCGCACCACCAACCCGCACACTGCGACCGGCGATGGGATTTCGCTGGCTTACGATGCAGGCGCCAAAGTGGAAGACATGGAATTCATCCAGTTTCACCCATCAGCCCTGTGTGTCGAAAACCAGGATGCTTTTCTGATCAGTGAGGCCGTTCGTGGCGAAGGAGCCTGGTTGATTAACAAAAGCGGCGAGCGTTTCATGAAAGATATTCACCCGCTGGCAGAACTGGCACCCCGCGACGTGGTGGCTTTCTCGATTTACCAGCAGATGAAAAAAGACAAAAGCCCCAATGTCTACCTTTCGCTGAAACACCTGAACCCTGAAAAAATTAAGAATCGATTCTCGAATATTTATAATAAGCTCGAAAGCTTCGGCTACGACATGACAGCGGATCTGCTGCCCATTGCACCGGCTGCGCATTACATGGTTGGTGGTGTTAAAACGGGCTTGCACGGCGAAACCAACATTCCCGGCCTTTTTGCCTGTGGCGAAGTTGCATCGACCGGAGTTATGGGAGCCAACCGACTGGCCAGCAACTCACTGCTTGAATGTTTGGTTTTTGGTAAGCGGGCGGCCGAGGCAGCAGGAAAAATTCAGGCTCTCTCACCTTCGATCCCTGAACTGGACGAGTACACTAACAAGCCGGAATTTGAGCAATTCTACCTCGATATCAAAAATGAAGTCGCGGATTTAATGTCGCAAAAAGTGGGCATCGTCAGAAACGAAGAAGACCTGACAAATGCGCTCAACCGATTCGAAGAAATCACGAGAAAGGTTGAAACCTGTGCCCGGGACTACAATGTTTTAAAAGCGCGCCAGATTGTTGAAATCTGCGAACTGATTACTCGCTCCGCATTGCTCCGCAAGGAAAGCCGCGGCGGACACATCCGTGAAGAATTCAAACACGAAGATCCCGACTTCAGAGTACATATTGTTTTTCAAAAAGGAAAAGAAACCACTTACGTTCCGTTAAGAAAATGATGAATCAAAAAGAACTTGAAGCTGCAAAACACCTGATAGAACTGGCACTGGAAGAAGATGTTGCCACCGGTGACCTGACGACCGACAACCTCATTCCTGCCGAGATGAAGCGCACAGCCTATTGGGCTGCCAAAGCCGATGGTATTGTCGCCGGACTGGAGATCGCAGAAATGACCTTCCGCAAGCTGGACCCGGATTTGAAATGGAACATATTTTTCAATGACGGCAGCCGCGTGAAAAAAGGCGACATCATCGTTCGATTTGAAGCAACTTACCGGGCCTTACTGACGGGCGAGCGCACAGCACTGAATTTCGTGCAGCGGCTTTCGGGCGTTGCCAGCATGTCGGGCCTGTATGCCGATGCCGTGAAAGACTACAAAACGGAGATTCTCGACACGCGCAAAACACTTCCCGGCTTTCGCTTGCTAGATAAATACGCTGTCAAAACCGGCGGCGCAACCAACCACCGCATTGGACTTTTCGATATGGTCATGATTAAGGATAACCACATCGATATTGCTGGCGGCATCAAACCGGCGGTGAAAGCTATCCGCGAGAAAGTTGCTCCGGAAATCAAAATTGAAGTTGAAACCACCAACCTTGACCAGGTAAAAGAAGCACTGGAGGCCGGCGCCGACATCATCATGCTCGACAATATGAGCAACGAAACGATGACTGAAGCAGTCGAGTTAATTGCCGGAAAAGCAAAAGTTGAAGCATCGGGAAATATGACACTGGAACGTTTAGCAGGAGTTGCTGCAACCGGCGTCGATTTCATTTCGATTGGTGCACTCACCCATTCGGTAGCAGCATTAGATATCAGTCAACGAATTGAATAATGAATTTAGTTATTGACATCGGGAACACGCGTGTTAAATGGGCACTGTTTCGTGATCGCGAGCTCGTGACACAGGACTCGGCACCGGAACTTACGCTTCATGTACTTGGTCAAATCATCGGCGATTTCCATGATGTCAAGCTAGCGATCCTGTCGTCGGTAAAAGAGTTCCCCAAAGAGTGCCGTGATTTGTTAACCGAAGTCACCGACTTATTCATCGAACTCAATCACAACACTCCCACTCCAATCGTCAATCGGTACCGAACTCCGGAGACCTTGGGACTGGACCGTTTGGCGGCTGCCATTGGGGCAAGTACCGCCTTTCCCGGCGATCCGCTTTTAATTATTGATGCCGGCACTGCCATAACTATTGATCTGGTCAGTCCGGCTAACGAATACCTTGGCGGCAACATTTCGCCCGGTATCGAAACCCGCTTCCGGGCATTGAATCAGTTTACGGGTAAGCTACCTCTTATTCAATTAAAAAATGACTTTGAACCATTGGGCGGCGATACTGAATCGGCTATTCGGGCAGGCGTGCAACAAGGCGTTATTTTCGAACTTGAATCGTACATCGCTCATTATAAAAAGGTATATCCCGAACTTGTTGTTGTCCTTACCGGCGGACATTCCAATTTCCTGATGAAGCACATTGGTGCAGAACTAAAACAGATCGAAAATCTGACGCTGACCGGCCTTCTCGAAATTTTAATGTTCAATGCCAGTTAGTTGCCGCCTCAAAAACAACGCTCCAAAAAATGACAATTTCTTAACACGAGCTGACAGTAAACCAAACGGATAAGATAAATTCAACAACAACTTAACTTATTTTTAGATGCAGAAAAAGTCAGCCGATGACACCATCGGGAATTTTGACCACACATTTCCACAAGTTGCGTTGTTTCCACCTTTACAATAATTCTATTCAGTTAGAACCCACGATCAAGCCAAGCTTAAGATTTTCAGGAAATAAAAAAACTTAGCTACTAAAATAAAAGACAACATGTTAATCAGACACAAAAGAAAAACGGGTTTGAGCAGCGCTTCAAAACAAACTGCATCTTGCCGAAAAGCGTATAAAAATATCCTAAGCTGCAATTTGGCACAGCTTTTGAAATCTGAATAAATGATTCAATTGAATTCGAGAAGAAATTAAAACTGAACACATCTTAAAGATTATTTAGCAGTCGCAAAAGAAAATGGGCGGCGAAGAAAAGCAAAATAAACTTATATTTGACCCTCTGTTATCGCTGTAGACCCAGCGAGATTTGAAAAATAAAAGTGTAATCTAAAATATTTTCAAAAAAAATGAAGTCGTTTCTAATTAAAACCAAAGTACTTACAACTATTTTGGCTGTTGCAATGAGCATCTCGGCCTTTGCGCAAAAAGAAATTACCGGAACCGTTTACCGTGAAGGAAAACCAGCTGCCGGTATCACCGTTGAGGCTCACAAATCGAGTGAAATGTTCATGACCAGCTTCGATGGAAAGTATAAACTGACCATTGATCCTGAAAAATGTAAATACCTGAAATTTACTTTCATCGATGAATCGAAGAAACTTGATTTGACTGGAAGTGAAGGCAATGTAATCAACTTTAGCTTCGACGGAACTCCGATTCCGGGAGAAGGTGACGGCGGCGGCGATGCAGCTGAAGTTGGCGTGGACTTGAGAACCAGCCAGGAATTGGTAAAAGCAAACGATACTGAATTCATGAGCCAATTCACCTTGTACGATCAGTTCTACAAGCAAAAAGACTACAAATCGGCACTGCCTCACTGGAGAAAAGTATACAACAAATACCCAAAATCTTCAAGCAACCTGTACATCCACGGTGTGAACATGTACTCGGCTAAAATTGAAGCAGCTACTGACAAAGCAACAAAAGACGCTTACATCGATACGTTGATGTCAATCTACGATCGTCGTATCAAATATTTCGACCAAAAAGGTTTTGTACTGGGTCGTAAAGCAACTGACTATGTGAAGTACAAACTGGGTGGAGACGAAATTTCGGAAGACGAACGCAAAGCTGTATTGAAAAAAGCTTTCGCTGATCTGCAGGAATCAATTAAACTGCAAGGTGACGATGCTGAGCCAGCTGTAATGGTAATCGACATGCAGGTAATCAAAAGTTTGTTCCTGATGGGCGAGCTTACTAAAGAGCAGGTTGTTGGCAACTATGGTAGCTTGAGCAGAATTACAGATACGCAAATTGCAAAAGATCCGAAGGACGAAAAAGCTCCGGTTGCCAAAGCGGAAATCGACAAAGCTTTCCAAACTTCAGGAGCTGCTGACTGTGAAGCTTTGATCGCTTACTACGAACCTAAGTTCGATGAAATTTCAGGCGACATTGACGCTATGAAAAAAATGCTTCGCGCATTGGACCGTCAGGATTGTACTGAAAGCGAGTTGTTCGCTAAAGCATCTGAGAAATTGTACGAAATGGAGCCATCAGCAGAAGCTGCATTCAACATGGCCCGTTTGTTCGTAAAACGTGACGAGTTCGATCGTGCTAAAGAATACTATCAAAAAGCCATCAGCGCTGAAACTGATAAAGAATTGTTGGGTAAATATTACTATGAGCTTGCTTTCTTTACTTACGCTAAAGAACGTGCTTATTCGAAAGCTCGCGACTATGCCCGCAAATCATTGGAAAATGATCCAAACTCAGGAAGAACATTGCTTCTGATGGGTGACATTTACGCACAAGCTGCCCGTACTTACGGTGAGAATGACTTCGACCACACAACAGTTTACTGGTTGGCCGTTGACTATTACCAAAAAGCAAAACGCGTAGATCCGGACTTGACAGCGAAAGCAAACGAACAAATCGCGACTTACCGCGTGTACTTCCCTGACAAAGAAACCTTGTTCTTCCAAGGTCAACAGGACGGACAAAGCTACAAACTCGGTGGATGGATTAACGAAACGACAACGATACGTGCAAAATAAACAGTTCAACAAACTGAATACAAAACAGCTAAGCATTGCAGTTCTCTTAACGGGAATTGCAGTGCTTTTCTTTTCATGTGCCAACAAGATTGAAAAAATCAAGGAGCTTTCCTCGGCCGACCAATTGCCCGGCATGGAGGCTACCCAGTTCGAAATGATCCAGTCCGATTCGGCCATTGTTCGTTTCAAACTGATTGCTCCGCGAATGATCCGTTACGACCAGGAAAAAGAGCCGTTCATTGAGTTTCCGGAAGGAATCGAAATCGAGAAATTCGACGGCCAGATGCGAATTGTTTCGCGAATTACAGCGGACTATGCGCGCTACCTGGATAACGAAGAAAAGTGGTTGGCCAAAAACAATGTGGTTGCGGTAAACGAAGAGGGCGATTCATTAAAAACAGAAGAACTGATTTGGGAAGAAAAGAAAGGAAAGATTTTCTCGGACCAGTTTGTAAAAATTATACGCAAGGATCAAATCATTAACGGTATCGGTTTTGAATCGGATCAGGATTTAATGAACTGGGAAATTAAAAAACCCACCGGAACTTTGTACCTTGATGTCGCAAATTAGAACATGGAAACCCTCATTATAACCATTTTTCTCACGATTGTCTTTTCCGCCTTTTTCTCAGGGATGGAAATTGCCTTTGTCTCGGCGAACAAATTGCGCCTGGAACTCGACAAAAAGCAAGAATCACTTAATTCTAAAATTCTGACCATTTTTACCCGGAATCCGGGGCAGTACATTGCCACCATGCTGGTCGGAAACAATGTGGCACTGGTTATTTACGGGGTGGCGTTTGCCAAGCTGCTGGAGCCCTTTTTCCAGAGTTTCCTGGCAACCGACGGGGCTGTACTTTTCCTGCAGACCGTCTCCTCAACACTGATAATTCTGGTTACGGCCGAGTTTTTACCCAAAACGCTGTTCCGAATAAACCCGAACATCGTTCTTCGTCTTTTCGCCGTTCCTCTGATCATTTTTTACTTCCTCTTCTACCCGCTCACCCGAATCACAATGGGCATCAGCAAATTTTTGCTGAACGGCATTTTCAGAGCTGCCATTGACAAGGACGAGGAAAAAATTGTATTCAGCCGGATTGACCTCGACCACTTTGTAAATGAGCCCGACAATCCCGATCACCAGCCGCGTCATTCTCAGGAAAACGAATTGAAACTTTTCCGAAATGCGCTGGACTTCTCGAAAGTGAAGCTGCGTGAGATCATGGTTCCCAGAACGGAAATCGAAGCCATGGATATTGAGTCGGGTATTGAAGAGCTGCGTCAAAAATTCATCGATACCGGTTATTCCCGAATCCTGTTTTATAAAGAAAACATCGACAACATTATCGGATACATTCACCATTCGGTAATTTTTACCAGCCCCGAGTCGATCCGTCAAAACCTGAAAAAAGTGCTCATCGTTCCCGAGACGATGCCGGCCAGTAAACTGCTTAGCAAATTCATTTCGCAACACCGCAGCATTGCTGTTGTTGTTGACGAGTTTGGCGGAACATCCGGACTGGTGACCATTGAAGATATTCTGGAAGAAATTTTCGGCGAAATTGAAGACGAACACGACACTATCGACTTTGTTGACCGCAAAATTAGCGACACCGAATACATCCTTTCTGCCCGTATTGAACTCGACTATTTGAATGATAAATACAACCTCAATTTCCCGGTCGAAGAGAACTACGAAACACTGGCCGGCTTCATTCTTTTTCACCACGAAAACATTCCGAAAATCAATACGGTTATCACCATCAACGACTTTCAGTTTAAAGTGTTAAAAGCCAGCAACACCCGTATTGAACTGGTAAAACTGCACATATTAGATAACAGCTAAAATAAAAACCGAACAGTAAGGTTTAAAAGCTAAAATTGTTATCTTCGTACCGCTAAAAATTAAGTAAACAAACAAATTTAGAATCATAAGTAAATGGCTACCTTACAGAGAATTCGTAATCGTGCAGGTATCTTAGTAGCGATCATTATTGGTCTTGCCTTAGTGGCTTTCATTTTGGGAGACATTCTTAATGCAAGTAATTCATTATTAAGACCTAACCAACTTAAAATTGCAGAAATAAACGGCGAATCAGTTCAATATCCTGATTTCCAAAAGAAAGTGGAAGAAACAGCCGAAATTTACAAAATGAACACTGGCCAAACCCAGTTGAACGACAATGCCTGGGCTCAAATTCGTGAGCAAGTGTGGCAACAATACGTTCGCGAAGCGGTGATGGGCGATGTGTACGAAGATTTAGGTCTTGCTGTAAGCGGCGACGAATTGTTCGACATGGTACAAGGTTCAAACCTTCACCCGGTAATTCAACAGTTGTTCACCAACCCGAACACAGGACAAGTTGACCGTACTGCTGTGCTTCAGTTTTTGAAAGCCATCAACTCTGGTCAGGCAACTGCTCAACAAAAAGCATACTGGTTGTACATCGAAGATCAAATCAAAGAAGAACGTATTCAAACAAAATACAACAACCTTGTTCGCCAGGGATTGTACGTTACCAGTGCTGAAGCGAAAGAAAGTCTGAACGAAAAAAACAAAAACGTAAACATCGAATTTGTAAGTCTTCCATACGCTTCGATTTCAGACAGCGCAGTATCTGTTAACGAAAAAGATTTGCAAGCATACTACGATGAGCACAAGGAAACCTACAAACAAGATGCAACCCGCACTATTGAATATTTGGTTTTCCCTGTAGCAGCTACCGAAGAAGATGATGCTAATACCTTGAAATGGATCGAAGACGTAAAACCTGAATTCGAAACGATCCAGGACAATGCACAATATGTGAACGTAAACTCTGATGTTCGTTTCCAGAATGTTTACGAAAAACAAGACGAAATGCCTGAAAACATTGCAGACTTCGCTTTCAGCGGAAACGTTGGCGATGTGTTCGGACCTTTCAAAGAAAACAACGCTTATAAATTGGTAAAAATTGACGACATCAAAAATCTTCCGGATTCAGTTGAAGCTCGTCACATCCTGATTAAACCGGAAACCACTGGTAGCTACGATGCAGCTTTGGCATTGGCTGACAGCTTGAAAAACCTGGTTGAAAAAGGTGAAAGCTTTGCCAAATTAGCTGGAATCTATTCTGAAGACCCGGGATCAGCTGCTAAAGGTGGTGACTTGGGTTGGTTCAAGAAAAACCAAATGGTGAAACCTTTCGAAGAAGCTGCTTTCAACGGTGATGTAAACAAATTGTACGTTACAACAACACAGTTCGGTGTTCACCTGATTCAGCCGACTAAAAAAGGTAAAGAAGTTAAACAAGTACGTTTGGCCGAATTGATTCGCAACATTGAGCCAAGTACAAAAACATACCAAACCGTTTATGGAAAAGCCAGCAAGTTTGCCAGCGAAAACACCAGCGGTTCTGCTTTCGACGAAGCTGCAAAAACAGAAGGTTTGAGCAAACGCGTTGCCCGTGTTAGCGAAAACGACCGTCAGGTTGTTGGTTTGGACCAATCGCGCAACATGATCCGCGCGGCTTACACAGCTGATGTGAACGACATTTTGGTGAATAACGAAGGTTCAACCATCTTCGAATTCGGCGACAACTTCGTGATTGCGAAATTGGCAAGTGTTCAGCCTGAAGGTTATGCTCCGTTGAACGAAGTTGCTCCAACAATCAAACTGGCAGTTTTGAAAGAGAAAAAAGGCGAAGCATTGGTTGCTAAAATGAAAGAAGCTGCTTCATCTGACGATATCGATGCAATTGCATCAACCTTGGGAACTGAAGTAAAATCAGCTGCCAACATCCACTTCGACTTGTACTCAGTACCGGTAATCGGTGTTGAACCAGCCGTAGTTGGAACAGTAGTTAGCATGGAACAAGGTAAAATCTCAGCTCCGATTAAAGGAAACAATGGCGTTTACATCACCAAAGTGGTTGCCATCAACGAGCTGAACAATACAAACGCAGAAGCTGAAAAAGCTCGTCTGGAACAATCATTGGCTTACCGTGCCAACTACCAGGCTTACGAAGCACAACGCAGCGCTGCCGAAATCGACGACAGAAGAGCGAAATTCTATTAATCGACGCTCACAAGATATTTGGAAAAGCAGGCTATTGGGCCTGCTTTTTTTGTTTCCCACAATTGCATGCCTTCACGCTACTATAGTCCGGTATCATTTGTATTTTGTTTTTCACGCGGGTTCCGCCCATCAATAAAAGTAAAAGGAACTTTTTTGCTATTTTTGGGAAAACTCAAATCGAAATGAAAAAACTACACTTCTTCTTATTACTACTTGTTATCGCCTTCACTGCTTGTACTGAAGCTCCGAAGCAAGTCTACCTGTTTTCTTATTTCAAAGACAACGGACAGGACGGACTTCACCTGGCATACAGCCTCGATGGCTATCACTTCGACGCGCTGAACAACGACTCGTCGATTCTAACGCCAATGGTTGCCGACGACAAACTGATGCGCGACCCCTGCATCATCCCGGGGCCAGACGGCAAATTCCACATGGTCTGGACTGTAAGCTGGAACGACCGCGGCATTGGCTACGCTTCATCTGCAGACCTGATCAACTGGTCGGAGCAGCAATTTGTGCCGGTAATGCAAGACGAACCGACCGCCCTGAACTGCTGGGCACCGGAGTTGATTTACGATGCCGACAGCGCTCAATACATGATTTACTGGGCCACCACCATCCCCGACCGTTTTGAGGCGGGCTCGGAACAGGGCGACAGCAAATACAACCACCGCATGTATTACACCACTACAAAAGACTTTATCACTTTCAGCCCGACAAAACTGTTATACGACGAAGACTTCAATGTGATCGATGCGGTGATCAAAAAGATTAACGGCGAATACCTGATGTTCCTGAAGGACGAAACCCGCTACCCGCCGAAAAAACACATTCGCATTGCCAAAAGCAACTCCCTTTACGGCGGCTATAAACTGGCTACCGGCCCCATTTCGCCCGACTGGGTAGAAGGACCAACCGTAGCGGAGGTTGACGGCGCCTGGGTGGTTTATTACGACGAATACACACGCCACCACATGGGAGCAATCCGCTCGACCGACCTGGAGAACTGGGAAGTGATTAACGACTCGATCAGCTTCCCCGAGGGAACCCGTCACGGCACGGTGTTCAAAGCCGACGAAACGGTATTGAGCAACCTGCTCGAATATTTCAAATAAACCGAATTGACAAAATAGAAAATGACCGGGCGGCTTGAAGTCACCCGGTCATTTCGTTTTCTGCAAGAACCTGAGGTTGTCAATATTAGCTAAACCTAATATTTATCAGTCAAAGCCTTAGCCCGAAAATGTATCTTGCGCGCACAAATTTTGAAACATCATTCAATAAATCATTGAGCGTAAAATGAGATACCTTTTCAATACACTTTTGGGCATCGCACTATTCCTGGTTGCTACTACCGCTCAGGGCCAGTATTTCAAGAATAACATTCGGGAATACAAAGCGCGACTGGCCGGCGACTGTGCTAAACTAATCGACTCCGGCAAATTTTTTTTGACGGCAGATTCGCTAAGCAAAACATTTCAGGAAAAGGGTTACGGCCCGGTTGATGTCAGGCTGAAACCGATGAAAAAGAAGAAATTGACACCGGGTCAGATTTACGACCGTGTCTCCGAGTCAATCGTTATCGTTTCTTCGGCCGGAAGATGCGGCGAAGTGAACGATCGCGGCGTTGAGTGCAAACAAATTCACACCTACCCGGCTTCCGGTTACATTATCAACTCCGAGGGCATTATTGTGACCAATTATCACGTCGTGGAAGGCTATGTGACAAAACACAACACAGTTTCGCGGGACGTTCTGGTGGTCATGCTCAAGGATCAAACGATTATCCCGGTAACTGAAGTGCTGTTGGCCGATAAAGCCAACGACCTGGCCATTATCCGGATTGATCCCAAGGGCGTGGAACTTACGGCATTGCCGGTGGCCACCAAAGATGCGGAAATTGGCGACCCGGTCTTTATTGTCAGTCACCCCAAAGGCTATTTCTATGCGTTTTCTTCGGGAATGGTCACCGATAAATTCAGCCAGATCAATGCGCAGCAGTACAGGAACCTGATGGCGATCTCGGCCGACTTTGCGGCGGGCTCCAGTGGTTCAGCCATTATCGATCAATACGGGAACGTAATTGCAACGGTTGATTTCACCAAAACTCTGCAGCACTCCGACGACGAGACCAAAACGCAAATGGTACTGAAAGCGACCATTCCATCTTCGGCACTCTTGAAATTAATTGAGGAAGGGAACTAAGGTTTCCGCTGCAACAAGCGATAAACGAATTGACCGGGTGACGTTGAGTCATCCGGTCAATTCGTTTTTAGAAATAATATAAAAGGTAAAGTGTGACCTTTGGTTGTACTTTTTTGTTGCTATGCCACAGTTTCTGACTCACCCCAAGCATGCGCTGCATGCTTCTCCCCGCTCTGCCGGCAGAGAGGGGAAGAGTCGAACGATCCGACAGAGTCGGATTGTTTCGAATCAGGGGAGCGTTGCAACGAAATTTAGAACCACTCCTGCCGATACAGGTCACGTTATACTACAATCCCAAATTAGGCAATACGAACGATTTGGTGTTCGGGTGCAGCCTGATCCACAATCCCGGGTTGGCATTTAACTGCTCAAGGGCTTCATCGGTATCGGCACTGAAAGTTGTGTTCAGCACATTGGCGTAGGTTTTCACTTTTGCCGGAGCTGAATCGGCATCCACCACCGACTGCACGATCTTTTTGGCTTGCAAGATTGCTGCCGGCCCCAAAGTGAGAATGGATGCAGCCGAACGGCATTCCTTTTCATCCGCCTCGCTCACGGTGCTGCCGCCCGCTTTAAACTTACTGATGTGGTGTTCCAGAATACTGCTCGAAATCGGGATGATACCGGCCACATGGTGATACTGTGCTCCGGAGAATGGCTTTATGTAAGCTAGGTGCGAAGCGGCATTCTCTTCCGGCCCATGACCAATAAAGAAGATATCCAATCCGCCCAGCTCTTCCAGTTTCGTCAAATAGTCAACCAGGGCCGACTCCAGATCCGGCGTATCGGTACGCATCGGCGTAAAGCTTTTAATCTTTTTGAAAAAAGCATCGCCCAGGATGCGTTCGAAATCGCGCACAAAGCTCAAACCATTGCCCATTGCCATCGGTGCCAGGGCATCCTGTGTAAACACATTCAGGCGGGCAAGTAGCTCATCGGCTTCGTTTGTTTTGGCTAACTCTCCTAACAGACGGTGTAACTGTTGTGCACCGCGACCACCCAACAGGGCAATGTTGATATCGCCGTCTTTGGCTGCTGCCGTAGTGTAGAGCTCATCCAGCATGGCCTGCCCTACTTCTGCTTCGGTAGCCAATACCGTAGGCTTCACGCCGTAATCGGTCAATTGAAAGGACTGATCGCTGTCTTCTGACAACCAAACCTTGCCGTTGTCTTCGTATCTGGTAAATTTTGAGTTTGTCGTATTCATTCTTTCTTCTTGTTTTTCGGCACGCGGGTATACGCGCCTTTGGGTTTTAGAGGAGCCAAATTTACGGAATATCGGGAAGTTGGGAAAGTCGTCAATCGAGAAAGAAGAAGCTGAATCGCAGCGGAGAGTCCGTCGTCCCGAATTCATTTCGGGATCTGTTGGGCTTTTGTAACGCTCACATTGGTATCGTTAAAAACGATGGACCACTTACCCCTCGTCTCCGCTATCGCTCAGACGAGGGGTAGGCGAAGCGAAAAAAAGCTTCTTACCTAGTATTCTGCATTCCTACTGATATAGCTTTTCTATATTCTTGACTGCCGAATCCGGGAGAACGTTGGGCTAATTCTCTTATAATATGCTTATTTCTCGAAATTGGAATTGAATCGTCAAGAATATCATTCCATTCTCCTTTCCGAATTTCTTCAGCAAATATTTCTGCGATATATAATAGTTCTGAGTCCATATATTCAATCTCTTGGTAAATAGACATTCTAAATTGCACAACGTCATCATTTTTAATCCGTCTCGACCCTAAACTAAAAATAGGTAGACTATAGGGTTAAAGTTAAAACGGAAACCGAAATCAGGATAGTACAATCAACAACAACAAACCTCATCAATTCAAATTTCAATTTTTTGTCGCTTGACATTTGGTCAATGTATGCATGAAAAACTCTCCAACTACCGTTTACATATTTATACTCTTGACCTCTTTTTATTAATCTTAGTCTCATCCATACAAAAACCGCATTAAAGGCAATTACGATATATAAAAGTACAAGAGCTATTTTATCTGACATCATATCCCGATTTGTTTAAGTCATTCTTCGTCGCTGCCCGCACTTATATCGCTTGCCTAAGATTTCCAAACGGCTATTTTAACCATGCGAAGGATTTGCGCGGTAGCGGGGGAATTTTTCGTTACTGCATTAATCTTACGACAACATAGATTATCGCAAATCCGATGGCCATCCAAGCAATTCGGTGACGTGAGTTAACACCAAATGAATTCGAGCACACTATGCTCTCCTCTTTTATCAAATCAAGCGTTAATGCACCGTCTCGGAACAGTTTGTAAGTCGATTTCAGCTCGAAGTCATCTCCACCAATTTTAAAGATATGACTGGTTCCTGTAACGGAATATTTTCGAGACACTGATCTCCCATTTAGCTTAACCGTTTCTCTTCCAAAGACCGAATTCTCGAATTCAATCTTGTTCCCGCTATATTTAAATTCCAAATATTTCATAGTTACTCTATCTTTTTTACAAATCGACTACTAACCCAGCCTAAATAGTAAGCTGGACTATCATTATTATCACCATTTACATATAAACTCCAATTCGGTTTTATGTTGTTCTTCATCATAACGAACCACCATACCCGACCTGTATTATCAATTTGTTCTGCTATTGCAATACCATCTGAATCTTTGGGGTATTCAGCAAAAATATTTCCGACTTCATCATGGTCTAGTAATATCGTGTCGTTTATGCAAGGGTTTAGACGCAAGAAATATTTCTCGTTGGTTGTTTTAAATGCAATTGGTTTCTCGAAGCTCGTTTGGGGTAAATCAGTTTCATAGTACATCGCATACCTGGCCTGTAAGGCAAAGCTAAATTTTGAACTATTCCATACCGGTACATATTTTTCGATGTGGTCAATCACTCCACCGCAGCATCCGTAGTTCTCAATTGTAAAGCTCATGGGTGACAATCCATCATTTACAGAGACATCTATTAGCCTCCCGAACAATCCCAAAACTCTCGTATATATTCCATTGGAATTACCTTGCAAGAAAATGATGCCGTCACTTTCCGCTCCTACAGATCCAGTATAAATAAAATCATGAATGCCATCGCAGTTAAAGTCGACCATATGAAGATTAACCAAACTGGTGGAATCTCCATTCTCCATAGAATAAACCACCCAACCGATACTGCCGTTAGCTTCGACTTTCTTTAGGACTTCCGCTTTAACCTCCTCACTTACCGGAGATGTCCAGCCTTCAAGATTCACATCTCGTTTCAAATCAAACAGAACCTGCGCATTCAAGCTTTTAACAAAAGCAGTCAGAAATATCAAAAAAACTATTCTCATGATCATTGGGTCTTAACGATCCTTCCCTCGACTCTCCGCTGACACTGACAAGGTGAAGGCGTATACTATTCATTTAATTCCTGTCCGTAATAATATTCAATTATTTTGGTAAGCTTCCCCTTTGTATGTCAAGCCGCTGCCCGCACTTATATCGCGTGCCTATAAACGGCTATTTTAACCATGCGAAGGATTTGCGCGGTAGCGGGGATACAATGGTTTATTTTATTTTATAGACTTTATACCTTACACCACCTTCAATTAATTCACCTACTCCGACGGCAATGGTATAATTCAACCATGCATACTTTTTCGAAGAAGTTTCAAATACCGGATTTGTTCTGAAATAATAACTTCCATCCGTATTCCAATGAATAAACCCACCGTAATGAGTATATATTTTTTCACCTTCACTGGTTTCTAAAACTGCTCTAACATCTAATTTTTCTGTTAAAGAATCAATCATTAGTACCCAATCTCCACCGTTTGCCAACACTTTTCCATTTATTTCCGGGCCGCTGAAAGTTCCTCCGGATACAGGATAAATAGTACGCTTCCCCATTGGAGATTCACCAATTTCTATCGGCTCATCTAACAAAGCTGTCATCTCAAACAAAAGTTCATGTTCTAATTTAGTTTCCTGACTACTGGCGGTGAAAGGGATAACGAAAATTGAAAAGAATAATATAAAAAATACAACTTCTATTTTATTCATATCACTATGTTTATTTGATTTTTCAAGTTGTGTATACGGTCACTTGCAAGTTGTCGTTGCGGATTTCCCGGCCTGCGGCAGACAGGAAAGAGCGTCAGTCCCGGAAAGCGGGATGACGTTTAAGAAAGGAGCAGCGGCAACGCACACCACTGCGCCCGCAATGCAATTTGCAAAATGTTGGGTGCTGGCATTTTATTTCTTTAATCATTTAGTCCAATAAGATTAGAAGCAGTAAGAGCCCCGTTTAGATAATACAAGGAATCTAGCAACTTAAAATTCGCTTCAAAAAATAAATCTATATCAGACACATATTGTTTTGTTTCTAAAACCTTATCGCTTTTAAATTTAAACGTATATGATTTGCCTGTCGCAAAGTCATGATATTCCCAATAACTAATTATTTCAACAGAAATATTGGTCCACATGATGGGGCTTTTGGAAATTTGTAAATGAGGTTCTGGCATTCTATTGTCCATATACTCAAATTGTCCACTTGGAATATCTACACATTGATTCTGTACTTTCAACTTAGTTAGAAGCAGTAGTCCATTTACATTATATTTTGTTTTCAATTGACTCAAAATACTGGTATTTGGTTTTCTAAGGAAAAAGATTTCATCAGTTACATTTACTTCCGACATTGCTTCAACATTCACTCTCAATCCTTCCAAGCAATTTTCGAACGAAGCTGTATCGGCCTTTAAATTATAGTCGCTAGCAATCAGAATGCCATTTGATTTCAAATTATTTTGCAATCCAATATTTGGGATGTTTTTTACTGGAGCACTCATGTAGTGGTTCGTTTTACAGGATATCCCAATAACTAAAAGCAATATGATTAAAGATGGTCTCATTACTAACCCGAATTACAGTCAAATCAATTTAATTAAATCCAAAATCTTAAACTGAAAATCAAAATCGTTTATTTTAATACTTTCAATATGCAATGTCATTCATGCTTGCACCCAACGCAGTTCTAAAATTTTACGGCGTTTATCTCCACAGTATCGGTTTCAAAGGTGCGTTTATCCCCTCGATTAGTAGGTATAAGCGCACCTGACCGGCTCCATTCCCCTAATTTACAATTTCTCATAATCATTCATATCTGAGGGAAACTATTTAGCGGTAATCTAAATTAGACGAGATAAAACAGAGGAGATCATAATCTGTATTGATTTCCTCCCTGCCACAAAACATACTACCAATCAGATCGATCAGGCGTAAAAACTGTTATACAAGACATCAGAGTCTTTTTTCGACGCCATGACGCCCGTTGTATTCGTTTAACCTAAACAATAAAACTATGAGCAATCAGAAAGTAATTACGGTGGTGGGAGCAACAGGAGCCCAGGGCGGTGGCTTGGTACGGGCGATCCTGAATGATCCGAGTGGCGAATTTTCGGTTCGGGCGGTCACACGAAACAGTGGTTCGGATAAAGCCAAAGCACTGGCCAAGCTGGGTGCCAATGTGGTTGAAGCCGATGTTTCGAACAAAGCCAGCCTGTTGCATGCCTTTGAAGATTCGTATGGTATTTTTTGTGTGACCTTTTTCTGGGAACACTATTCGCCGGAAAAAGAAATGCAGAACGCCAAAAACATGGCCGAAGCAGCCGCCGAGGTGGGGGCCAAACACGTAATTTGGTCAACGCTGGAAGATACCCGCAAGTGGGTTCCGCTGGATGACGACCGGATGCCGACCCTCCATGGAAAATACAAGGTGCCGCACTTCGACGGCAAAGGCGAAGCGGATGCTTATTTCGTGAACAGCGGGGTGCCTTACACCTTGTTGTTAGCCTCGTTCTACTGGGACAATTTCATTCATTTCGGTATGGGACCTCAGAAGGACGAGAGCGGCAAACTGGCGCTCAACCTGCCGATGGGCGATAAAAAACTGCCGGGCATTGCTGCCGAAGATATTGGTAAATGTGCCCTGGCCATCTTCAAAGATCCGGTAACCTACCAAGGGAAAACGGTCGGTATCTCGGGCGAGCACCTCACTGGCCAGGAAATGGCCGATTCGTTTGCAAAAGCGTTCAACACCGAAGTGGCCTACAATGCCGTTCCTTTTGATATTTACCGCGGGCTGGGCTTCCCCGGGGCCGACGACCTGGGCAATATGTTCCAGTTCAAACACGACTTCCAGGAGGACTTCTGTGGTGTAAGAAGCGTGGCAAACTCCAAAGCCATGAACCCGGAACTACAGTCGTTCGACCAGTGGCTCGCCAAGCACAAGGAGCAGATGGATCTTTAGGGTGAAAACAAAGGTATCCCTATGGAAGATTGCTTCGCTATGCTCGCAATGACGACGAGGCAATCTCTGCCGCCGCTCAGCAAATGAACACAAAATAATTGAGGGCTTCACTTCGAGTGAAACCCTCAATACATACATATCTTATTGCAGCGAAATTACGCCAGCAACGCTTTTACTTTGTCGGCAATGTCTTTGCCATCGGCTTTACCCGCCAGCTCTTTCGAGGCCATGCCCATCACTTTTCCCATTTCTTTAACGGAAGAAGCGCCGGTTTTTTCAATAATGGCTTTTACGGCAGCTGTCAGTTCGTCGTCCGAAAGTTTCTTCGGCAAGTATTCGTCGAAAACAGCAACCTGCACCAGCTCATCAGCTGCCAGGTCTTCGCGGCCTTGCTCTTTGTACAGGTTCGCCGAATCGGTTCCCTGTTTGGCCAGTTTCTGAATAATTTTGATGACTTCGGTGTCATCCAGCTCGTGTGATGCTGTCGCTGTTTTGGCTTCAATCAACACTTTTTTAATGTTGCGTAAGGCGGCGGTTTTCTCTTTATCGCGGGCCTTCATTGCCGTTGTCAGGTCAGCATTTATTTGGTCAAATAAACTCATCATTTAAGACTTTAAAATTCGTTCTCCAAAGTTTTCAAAAAATCGGACGCAATCCAAATTTAGTTCCCAGTTTACTGTTGTCAGTTTTGAGTTTCGGGTTTCGAATTGCGTGAGCTTGGCACACTCCCTGCCCTTTGCTCTCTGCTCTCTGCCCTTTGCCTAGTCCACATTATCGTGCAGGAACGAATTGTTATCGCGCAGGAATGTTTTGTTATCGTCGTCCTGCGAAAGCGAGAAGCGCGACATTTTGTTTTCAAACTTTCCGCGGTTGTTGTCAATCTTCAGGTTCTTGCGACGGTAGGCCGGAATGTTCTCCAGCTTGTCCACCAGGTCGTCATCCGAGCTCGAGAAATCAATTTTCACCGAGTAATCGTCGTCCGGGCTGGGCTGCGGCTGTCCGTATAAAGCTTCAAACTCGTCCGGCTTCGGATAGTCGATCTCAAACTCGATCATACTTTGGTTTTGCGGCTTCTTCTCCTCCACCGGTTTCGATTTGAAAACCTGCGGACGCGGGATTCCGCCAAACTGATCCTTTTGATCTTCTCCCAGCGAATGGTATGTTTTTTCAACTTTTTGGGCTGCCATCATTTCCGGAATGCTGCTTATGCTGAACCCTGTGGCAATCACCGTCACCGAGATTTCTTCGCCCAGCTCTTCATCCAGACCGTTACCCCAGATCAGGTCGGCTTCGTGCCCGGCTTTCGCCTGGATATAGTCGGTGATCTGTCCAATTTCATCCATGGTTACTTCCTCATTTCCGGAAGTAATATTCAGCAGGATATTTTGAGCGCCGCGAATATCGTTGTTATTCAGCAAAGGCGAGTTCAAGGCTTCCTCCACGGCACGCAAGGCACGATCCTCGCCGGTTGCTTTGGCCGATCCCATCAGGGCCACACCACTTTTACGCATCACGGTTTCCACATCGGCAAAGTCCACATTGATGTAGCCCGCCACGGTAATAATTTCGGCAATCCCCTTTGCCGCTGTTGCCAAAACATTGTCGGCCTTGGCAAAGGCTTCAGAGATTTTGAAATCGCCGTACATTTCGCGGATGCGTTCGTTGTTGATTACCAGCAACGAGTCGACATGTGTCTGCATCTCGCTAATTCCGTCGATCGCCTGTTTAATCCGGCGGCGACCTTCATTCCGGAACGGAATGGTAACAATACCAACCGTGAGAATATTGAGTTCGCGACAGGCTTCGGCAATCACCGGCGCGGCACCGGTTCCGGTACCACCACCCATTCCGGCCGTGATGAACACCATTTTGGTGTCCTGCTCAATCGCCTGTTTTACATCGTTGATGTTTTCAACGGCGGCCTCCCGGCCAATGTCGGGTTTGTTGCCGGCACCACGCCCTTCAGTGAGCGAAGCACCCAGCTGTACTTTCATGGGAATCGGGCTGTTTTGCAAAGCCTGTGCATCGGTGTTGCAAACCATGAAACCCACATCTTTAATTCCTTGCTGGTACATGTGGTTGACCGCGTTGCCACCACCACCACCAACACCAATTACTTTTATAATGCTGCCGGAAGATTTTTCCAGATCGAAGTTCATTATATCGTTAGCCATAACCTGTAATTTTCTTAGTTGTTTTCAGTCATCGATTCATCCTGATCGTCAAATAAACGGTTGAACTGACGCATAAACCAGTTGTCGGTCGCGCCATCCGCTTTTTCGTTCACTAGTTCCCCGGACGATTTTTTCTTCCGGTTAGTCGTCGCAGACTTTTTTTGAGTTTTGCGGGCCGTACCAGGTTGTGGCTCAGGTCTCATTTCAAAAACTGTCCCTTCGTACGTATCGTCTTCCAGATTGATATCCAGTATATCTTCGTTTTCCAATTCGTGTTTTTCAACCGGCGGCTCTTCACGCAACAATTCGCTCGGGTTTTTGTCGAATCGGGTGGCTGCAATGGTTACGCTTACGCGGGTACCCAATTTGCTGTCCTTGCCGTTCCCCCAAATGATGTTGGCGTCCTGCCCGGCCTTTTCCTGCAGAAACTCGATGATATCGCCAATCTCACCCATGGTGATTTCATCGTCACCCGAGATGATGTTGAGAAGGATATCTTTTGTTCCGCGGATGTCGTTGCTATCCAGCAAGGGCGACTCCAGCGCTTCGTGAACCGCTTTCATGGCCCGGTCTTCACCTTCGGCATAACCGGTTCCCATGATAAACACTTCACTGTTTGCCATCACGGTGTGCACATCGGCAAAGTCGATGTTGATCTGACCATGCACGGTAATGATTTCGGCCACCCCCTTCACGGCAGCCGTAATAATATCGTCGGCCTTTTTAAAGGCTTTCGACGCTGGAAGATTACCGTAGATTTTATGCAGCTTTTCATTACTGATCACCAGCATACTATCCACATGTTCCTTCATGCGTTCAATACCGTCAATAGCCTGTTCAAACCGGCGTTTCCCTTCGGCCGGAGATGGTGCTGTGACCACGGCAATCGTCAAAATGCCCAGCTCACGCGCCAAACCGGCAATAACCGGCGCCGCACCTGTTCCGGTACCACCACCCATTCCGGCAGTGATAAACAACATCTTGGTATTTGCGTCCAGCACATTGCGCACATCGTCGAGGTTTTCGATTGCTGCCTGACGACCATGTTCCGGTTGGTTACCGGCACCACGTCCTTCCGTCAGCGTTACCCCCAGCTGAATCTTAATCGGCACGGGGCTGTTGATCATGGCCTGTGCGTCGGTGTTGCAAATAATGAAGTCGACCCCATGAATACCTTCGTTATACATGTGATTGACTGCGTTGCAACCGGCGCCGCCCACACCCAACACCTTGATCAGTGACGACTGCGCTCTTTCTAATCCAAATTCAATCATTTCCTCTATCATAAGCGAGGATTTTTACAATTAAAATACAAACACGAACCTTATAAAAATCTGTTCATTCGTTACGAATCTGATAAACAATACCTATAATCGCTATCCGCCCGCAGGCAGACATTTTCTATCTACTTCATCTCGATCCCTTGCTCGTCGTTAAAGAACATATCCATCTGACGGGCAACACCTTCTTTCATCGACTTCAGGAAGCCGAATGAGTTGGATTTTGGTTTCGCCACTTTTTTCTTCACCGGCTCTTTTTTACCGTCAAAGGCTGTTTCTTTCAAACCAATTTGCAGCAATCCCAAAACCGTTGCGAAACGGGGATCTTCCAGTCCTTTCCAGGGCTTGTCGGTTTTCAGTCGCGGAACACCAATCCGAACATCCATCCCGGTTTGGTATTTCAACAACTGGTTCAGGTTGAGCAGTAAAGCTGTCCCACCTGTCAATACTATTCCGGCGCCGATGCGGTCTCCAAAACCCGATTTTTCAATGTGGAAGTTGATGCTTTCGATGATCTCTTCCATACGAGCCTGAATGACGTAAGCGAGGTTGCGGAAACTGATTTCTTTCGGTTCCCAACCCGATGGTGAAGGAATCGTCACCACTTTGTCTTCGGGTGCAAAATCGCCCATGGCCTGTCCGAACTGCGTTTTCAGCGACTCAGCCTGGCGCAGCACAATAGAGCATCCTTCTTTAATATCGTGGGTCAACACGTTTCCGCCAAAGGGAATCAGGGATGAATAGCGCAGCACACCTTCATGAAAAATGGCCAACTTCGTGGTACCACCGCCAATATCCAACAAAATAACTCCCGTTTCTTTTTCTTCCTCGGTCAGCAGAATTTCCGATGACGCCAGCGGATCGATAATCGCCTGCTTCACCTTTATGCCGGTTTGCTCCAGCCCTAACTGCAGATTACTCTCGTACGACTCGGGCGCTACCAACAACTTAAATTCCACTTCCAGGTGCTCAGCCTTCATACCAACCGGATCCGGGCACTCGCCCTCCTGATCAACCTGATACAATTGCGGCTCAGCATGATATATTTTATAACCCTCCGGCAACTCGGCTTTCTTCACCTTTTGGATCAGAAATTCAACGTCCGCCTCCGTTACCAGGTGGTCTTTGTCAATGTATTTTTCAGCCTTCAAACTGAAGGTCTTCAGCTGTTGTCCGACGATGTTCACATAAACCTCGTCAATATCAGTTCCGATGTGCTCCTCGGCCTGACGAAGCGCCACGTCAATCGCCCGCGACACCTCTTCGATATTGAGAACCACACCTCGTCTAACTCCGGCCGAAGCTGATGTTCCGATTCCCAGGATCTCAACTTTGCCTTCTTCAGTCCATTGTCCGGCAACAACCACAATCTTAGTGGTACCGACATCTACTGCTGCAACTATTTTTTTGCTCTTGGCCATAAGCTTTACTTTTAGTCTCTGTTCTTTTTCACAAAAAATCGCACTGCACTCCGCGGCTCGCTACCGCTTTGTACAAACTACCTGATCTTTATATTTTAGGCTAATTTTCTTGTATTTGTCCCATCCAAATTCGTTGAAAGCCTGTGCGTATAAGGCCTTCAGATTGCGAAACTTTTCGCGGTAATTCGTTGCTTCACCGAATTCGATAATCTGGTCACCCACCAAAGGAACCATCAACAGCTCGCCTGAACCGTTCACCGCAACCTGCTTGATCTGCGCTTTCCAGAAATCGTCGCCGTTGATAAACTCAATCAGCGGGATCAATTCTTTCCGTGCAAACTTCTCATCCACCTGTCCGGTGACCAACATCACATGCGAGGTAAATTTCGGGTTCGCCGGAATAACAACGCCTGCCTCATCCATGTAATAATCCGTCTGACCGTCTTTCACACGAAACAGGGGTTCACGCTGTGTCACCTCAACCACCAAATGGCCTTTAAAGTCCATCCGGTCGCCCTCGATGTGACGAAAAACTTCCGCGTTTTTAATCGCCGGTGTTTTCTCCAGCTTCAACTCCAAAGTGTGCGCGTTCACCTGGTCGAGCTTACGCTCAAACAACTTCGGATCGGCAGCTTTCACCAACCGGGTAACCTCTGCCTCATCAATAAAACGAGGCGAATCATCCGGGATCACAACCGTAATCTCATCACATTTCACTTTCGACAAACTGCCGGAGGAAAATGCCATGGTGAAGACCAGGAAAATTCCGGCCAACACGATTAATCCGATATTTAAAATCCGTTTAAACATTTTCCGTTTGTTTTAAAAATCGTGCTACAGGTTCCACCAACAAATCAATATCACCGGCTCCCATCATCAGAATGATACCGGGCTTCAGGTACTGCGCATTCGTTATCATTTCGGCTTTGGTAAACAAATGCTTCTCGTCCAGTTTCACCTGGTCGAAAATTATTCCCGAAGTCACTCCGGGGATCGGCTTTTCGCGGGCCGGGTAAATATCGAGCAGGAACAACTCGTCCAACTGGCTCAGCTGCTCTGCAAATTCAGGTGCAAAATCTTTTGTCCGGCTGTACAGGTGAGGCTGAAAAATGCCCGTCACCCAACGATCGGCAAACATCGCTTTCACCGAACTGATCGTCGCCTTCAACTCCTCCGGATGATGCGCGTAATCATCAATCAACAAATACTCGTTACCACGGTAACGAATGTCGAAGCGGCGTTTCACTCCCTGATAAGTGGCCACAGCCGCTTTCACTTCTTCCTCCGACACTCCGGCCAGCAAAGCCAGCGCTGAAGCAGCCACTGCATTTTCAACGTTCAACAAGCCCGGATAATTCAACTGCATGTCGCGAATCAGGCCATCGGGGTATTGCAGGTCGAAATGATAAGCTTCGTTTTTCAAACTCACATTCAGCGCGCAGAAATCAGCCTGCTCATTCAGCGAGTAACTGTAATGTTTTATCGCCGGATTGTGCGATTCCGAGATCGGTAAACCCTTCTTGGCGACAACTGCGCCTCCCGAACGAATCTGCCCAACAAATTCACGGAACGATTTCAGGATGGCACCGTGATCGCCGTAAATATCCAGATGATCGGCATCCATCGAGGTCACTACCGCATAATCCGGGTGAAGCTGCAAAAACGAACGGTCGAACTCGTCGGCTTCAGCCACCATCCACTCGCTCTCAGCCGAAAGCAGCAAATTGGTCGCATAATTTTTGGAGATGCCGCCCAGGAAGGCAGAGCAATCCAAGCGCGAACTTTTCAAAATATGCGCAGTCATAGTAGACACGGTGGTTTTACCATGCGTGCCGGCAACCGCCAAAGTCTTTCCTTCGTCGCAAATCATGCCCAAAACTTGCGAGCGCTTCCGGATTGTGAAACCCGACTTCTCCAGGTAAACCCTCTCCTCCAAGTCCGCAGGAACAGCCGGAGTGAGCACCACCAAACAGGTATTTTTATCGAGGCCTGCAACCAATTCGGGTTGATCGGTGTAATGCACATCAATCCCCTCGCTGACCAAGGCTTTGGTCAATTCCGTCTCGGTTTTATCGTAGCCGGAAACTGCAAAACCAGCATGCTTAAACCAGCGTGCCAGTGCGCTCATCCCGATTCCTCCGATACCGAGAAAATAAACTTGTTTTATGTCGTTCAAGCCTTTCATTTCTTCATCACTTCGTTTAAAATAACCTGCACAATGTCGGCAGTGGCATTGGGCTTGGCCAGCTTCTTACTATTCGCGGCCAGCTCAGCCAATTTCTTTTCGTCTTTCACCAGACTGAATGCTTCTCTAAAAAGCATCTCCGGCCCGTCAGCATCTTTCACCATCACAGCGGCATGGTTTTCAACCAGCGCCATCGCATTTTTGGTTTGATGATCTTCGGCCACATTGGGCGATGGCATCAGCACCGATGGTTTTCCCAGCAAACACAGCTCGGAAATCGTTCCGGCTCCGGCTCTCGAAATCACCAAATCGGCAGCTTTGTAAGCCAGATCCATATCCGTCAGGAACTCCATCGCCTGCAGATTTTTGGGTTGCTTACCCGCCAAACGTTCCAGCATTTCTTTGTAATAGATCTTGCCGGTTTGCCACACCACCTGCACGCCGCTTTCGGCGATATAATCGAGATTCGCCATCACACTTTCGTTCAAACTGCGGGCTCCCAAACTTCCGCCCACCACAAACACGATGGGTTTTTCAGCCTCCAGACGGTAGGCTTTCAAAGCTTTTTCGCGATCAACCGGCAACAGCAAGTTCTGACGCACCGGGTTTCCGGTAACCACCAGCTTCTCCGCCGGGAAGTAGCGCTCCATATTCGGATAGGCCACACAAATCTTCCGCACTTTGGCCGAAAGCAATTTATTGGTGACACCTGCGTACGAATTCTGCTCCTGCAAAATGGCCGGAACACCCGCCTTAACGGCAGCTTTCAACACCGGACCGCTGGCAAACCCACCAACACCAATCGCCACATCAGGCTTAAAATCTTTAATCACTTTGCGGGCCTTGCTCATGCTCTGGTAAAGCATCCAGATGAACTTGAACATCTTCAGCGATGCCTTTCGCGGCAGGCCCATCACCGGCAAACCAACAATCGGGTAACCCGCAGCCGGCACACGTTCCATTTCCATTTTCCCCAACGCCCCCACAAACAGGATGTCCACATCGGGGACGGTTTGCTTCAGTTCGTTGGCAATGGATAAAGCAGGGAAAATATGTCCGCCTGTTCCGCCTCCGCTTATGATTACTTTTAATGCCATGGTTTACCAGTTTCTATATTTCAATTTCTTTTGTTTCTATTTCAACTCCTGATCTTCGTCAGGCACATTCACAACCACCGGTTGCTCCTGCTGCTCGGCCTTGTCATCCTTCTTATTCAGGTAACTTACCGAGAGGATGAGGCCGAAACCCGCCGCCGTGAAAATCATCGACGTTCCCCCCATACTGATCCAGGGAAGTGGTTGCCCCGTTACCGGAACCAAACCGGTTGATACCGACATGTTCACAAAGGCCTGGATCGAATAGATCAGCACAATTCCCGTCGTTAAGAAAGCCGGGAACGTTCGCGAACTCGCCCGAACAATGGACACTCCCCTGAACAGGAAGATCAGGTACAACAGGGCGATGAACACACCACCAACAACACCGTACTCTTCCACCAAAATGGCGTAAATAAAGTCGTTGTATGCGGCTTCCATATAATTACTCACATCACTGCTTCCGGGACCTTTACCAATCAGGCCACCTTCAAAAATTGCCAGCTTGGCAAAATCGGCCTGCGTGGTTCCCTCTTCCGACTCTTTATCGCCATGAATGTGATCGTCGATACGTTGCTTAAAAGTCTGCAAACGACCGAAAGACTTTGGCATAATCGGAGCCGAAAAATACATCAGCAAAGCCATCAGGATCCCGGCCAGCGCCGTCAGTCCCAAAAATTTTAGAGGCACTCGGGCCACGAACATCAATCCCATCATTCCCATGAAGATCACTGCTGCCGTCGAGATGTTTCCGATCGAAATGATTCCGCAAACAAGACCACTTGCTCCAAGCACCCACAAGAATGCGGTGCGCAATTCCTTTTCCGTTTTTTGCCGGCTCGCCAGCATTTTGGCACCGAACATCACCAACGACAGCTTGGCCAACTCGGCCGGCTGGAAGCTAATGAACTTCAGGTCCAATGAACGGGGTGTTGCTTTTCCGGTCAACTTATATTGAATCAGCGCCAGTATCAGCAGTCCAATCGTAAATATCAGCGCCGTGGGCGCAATCAGGGAATAAAACTTCACGGGCACGACATTCACCAGGAATGCCATCACACCAAAACCAATCGCAATAAAAATGGAGTGACGAATGAGGTAGTGGGCTGTAAAACCTCCTGCCTCACGATAGGCCAAACGGCCGGTTGCACTATACACAATCAGTATCGAAGCCAGAGACAAAAAGAACAGCACCACCCATAAGGTGCGGTCTCCTTTAATTATATTTCCAAGAGAAAACTTCATATCCTACAATTCTTTATTCTGACTTCCAAAATTCAAATCCAACGAAACACTAATTCTTACAACTCGCGAACTGCCATTTTAAACTGGCGTCCCCGGTCTTCATAATTGTCGAACAAATCGAAACTTGCACAGGCCGGCGACAGCAGCACTACTTCGCCGTCTTTGGCCAGGTAGTACGATGCCCGAACTGCATCTTTGATATCCTGCGTATCGACGATATCCGGAACAATACCCGTGAAATAGTCGATGATCTTTTTATTATCGGTTCCCAGACAAACGATAGCTTTCACTTTTTCGCGAACCAAGGCTTCCAGTTCCTTGTAATCGTTTCCTTTGTCAACACCGCCAACGATCCACACAACGGGGCGGTTGATGCTTTCCAGTGCATACCAGGTCGAATTGACATTGGTCGCTTTCGAGTCGTTGATAAACTCGATGCCATGCACCTTCAGGAAGCGCTCCAAACGGTGCTCAACCCCTTTAAAATCAGACAAACTCTCTCTGATCTTTTCATTTCTGATGTTCAACACCTTTCCGGCCAATCCTGCGGCCATCGAGTTGTAGGCGTTGTGTTTTCCCTGCAGGGCGATATCAAATATGGACATACTGAATGTGTTTTTATTGCAATTAATCGTTAGTGTATCGTTGTTGATTCCTGCTCCGTTGGCCGGCGCCTCGGTAAACCCGAAAGGCAGGCAAGTTGCAGAAACGGTTCTTTTTTTCAATTCTTCCTGAATGACCGGATCTTCAGCCCAGTAAATAAAAAAGTCTGAAGCCGTCTGATTTTGAATAATGCGGAACTTCGAGTCCACATAATTCTGAAATTTATATTCGTAGCGATCCAGGTGATCCGGCGTGATGTTGAGCAAAATGGCAACGTCGGCTTTGAACTCGTACATCCCGTCGAGCTGAAAACTACTCAACTCAATCACATAGTAATCGAAATCCTTCTCGCCCACCTGCCAGGCAAAACTCTGCCCTACATTTCCCGCTAAACCAACATTGAAACCGGCGTCTTTCAACAGCTGGTAAGTCAACATCGTGGTTGTGGTCTTCCCGTTGCTGCCAGTAATGCAAATGGTCTTCGCCGTGCAGTAGCGACCGGCAAACTCAATCTCAGAGATGACCGGGATGTCCGCTTCGTGCAGCTTTTTCACCATCGGCGCCTTCTCCGGAATACCGGGGCTCTTAATCACCTCGGCGGCGCTCAGGATTTCCGCTTCCGAATGTTTTCCTTCTTCAAAAGGAATCGCATAATTTGAAAGAACGTCTTTATAGTTTGGCTTGATCGTTCCGGCGTCGGACACCCAAACATCAAAGCCTTTTTGCTTTGCCAGAATAGCTGATCCTACTCCACTCTCACCAGCACCTAATATGACAATGCGGTTGCTCATAGTCTAGCGCATTTTTAAGGTTGCAATGGTGAATACGGCCAACACGATTCCCACAATCCAGAAACGGGTTACAATCTTTGCTTCCGGAATTCCCTTTTTCTGAAAGTGGTGGTGAATCGGGCTCATCAAAAAGACGCGCTGTCCTTCACCATATTTCTTCTTAGTATATTTGAAATAGCTGACCTGGATAATCACCGACAGGTTTTCGAGCAGGAAGATGCCGCACAAAAGCGGAATCAGAATTTCCTTGCGGATGATGATGGCGAAAACGGCCAAAATACCGCCCAAAGCCAAACTTCCGGTGTCGCCCATAAACACCTGAGCCGGATACGAGTTCCACCACAAAAAGCCGACAGTAGCACCAATGAAAGCAGCCACAAAAACCGTCAACTCACCAATATGAGGAATGTACATGATATTCAAATAGTCGGCGTAAATGATGTTACCACTTACGTATGCCAAAATACCGAGCGTGACCGCACTGATGGCCGAGGTTCCCGTTGCCAGGCCGTCGATACCATCCGTTAAATTAGCGGCATTCGACACCGCAGTAATAATCAGAATGATCGCAAAAGCATAAACCAGCCAGCGCACCCAACTTGCATCTTCTCCCAAAAAGTTGACGATCCATTTATAGTCGAACTCGTGGTTTTTAATGAATGGAATGGTTGTCTTGGTTGACTTGACATCCTTGGTTACATAGTGAACCGACTGCTGGCCGGTCTCATTTTCAACCACAATTTCTTTCACGTAGTCGCCTTTGGCATTCTTCACTTTTTCGCGAACGATCACGTCCGGAGACAAGTACAATGTTGCAGCGACAATGATTCCCAATGAAACCTGACCCAGAATTTTAAATTTACCTGCCAGACCTTCTTTGTCTTTCAGGAATACTTTGATATAGTCGTCGATAAAACCAATGATTCCCAACCAAACTGTGGTCACCAGCATCAAAATGATGTAGATGTTATTCAGCTGTGCGAAAAGCAACGTTGGGATAATAATTGACGTGAGAATAATGATACCCCCCATTGTCGGCGTACCTTTCTTCTGCATTTGTCCCTCCAGCCCCAAATCGCGAATTTCTTCGCCGATTTGTTTGCGCTGCAGCATACGAATCAGCTTTTTACCAAAGCCCATCGTAATGAACAACGAGACGATAATTGCCGCCGATGAACGAAATGAGATGTACTGAAACATCCCGATACCGGGGATATTTGAATCTTTCAACCAATCATACAATAAACTAAACATAGTCCTTTATTTTTCTTTTTTCTTTCTCTTCCTTTTGTATCCCTACTCGTTAAAAATCTCTGCGATCACTTCTTTATCGTCGAAATGATGTTTCACACCGTTAATCTCCTGGTAGTCTTCGTGCCCTTTCCCGGCAACCAGAATGATGTCGCCGGTTTTCGCCAGCATGCAAGCGGTACGAATAGCCTCTTTGCGATTGACGATCGACAGCACCTTCTTGCGAACATGTGGTTCAACACCGGCTTCCATATCGGCAATAATTTGCTCCGGCACCTCGGTGCGCGGATTATCGGATGTCAAGATCACGCGGTCACTTTGCATCACCGCTTCTTTCGCCATCACCGGGCGTTTGGTTTTATCACGATCGCCTCCGGCTCCAACTACGGTGATTACTTGCTCGTTTCCGGTGCGGATTTCGCTGATTCCGTTCAGCACGTTTTTCAACGCGTCGGGTGTGTGTGCGTAATCCACAATCGCGTATTTACCATCCGGCGAACGAAGAATCTCGAATCGACCGGCAACGGGACGAAGCTCGCTGATCAGTGGTAACACTTTCTCCACATCCTCGCCCAAAAGAATAGCCGATCCGTACACTGCCATCAGGTTGTAAGCATTGAAAATACCTGAGAAGTGCGTCCAAACTTCGCGACCATCAATAGCCAGCAACATGCCGTCAAGGTGTTTCTCGATGACCTTGCATTTGAAATCGGCCAGCGATTTCAAGCCATATGCTTTTTGCGAAGCTTTGGTATTTTGCAACATCACCTTTCCGTTCTTCTCATCAGCATTCGTCAACGCGAAAGCTGCAGCGGGCAGGTTGTCGAAAAACTTCTTCTTCGCTTTCAGGTATTCAGCAAATGTTTTGTGGTAGTCCAGGTGATCGTGCGTGAGGTTGGTGAAAATTCCTCCCTCAAATTTGATCCCTGCAATCCGGTCCTGATCGATGGCGTGCGAGCTCACTTCCATGAAGCAATATTCGCAACCAGCCTCAACCATTTTGGCCATCAACGACTGGATTTGCAACGAATCCGGCGTCGTGTGGGTTGCCGGAAATTCTTCCTCGCCTACATAATATTTAATGGTCGATATCAAGCCGGCTTTGTTGCCCAGCTTAATGAATAGCTTGTACAACAAGGTGGCAATCGTCGTTTTGCCATTGGTACCAGTCACACCTACTACCCGCAGGTTTTGCGAAGGATTGCCATGAAAATTAGCAGCAATCAACCCCAATGCCGCTGCCGTATTTTTCAAGGTAATCAGGCAAGCTTCGCCAACAGCAACATCCGCGCGCTCGGCAATAATAATTGTAGCGCCATTCTCGATGGCTTTCGGAATAAAATCATGTCCATCGACATGCGTTCCGCTGGTCGCTACAAAAACATCCCCCGCTTTTACTTTGCGCGAGTCAAACTGAATCTGGCCGACCGGAGTCGAAAGACTTCCGGTTACCAGTTCAAACTCAATTCCACTCAATATATCCTTTAATGTCTTCATCTTAACTCAACTCCAAATAAATGGTTTGACCTTTCTTTATCGTATTCCCGGCCTTCAGTGATTGTTTGCTCACTTTCCCCAAGCCGTTCATTTTAACCTTCAATCCAGATTTTTCAAGCAGGAACAGCGCATCGCTTCCGGCCATTCCCACAACATTCGGCATAACACCATCTTTAATGTCACGCCCTTTCACCTCCGGTTTCTTGCCTTCGAACGCCACGCTGACCAAATCGCCGGCCAGTTGCTTTTCATCAACACCGAGATTTAGCTCTTCGGCCGTTTCAACAACATCTTCACGGAAACCGTTGTCGACCAGCTGTATTTCACGCGGTTTCTGTGGTTCATCTTTTTCGTCCACTTCTTTACTGCGTGGCTCCATAAACGATGCGTAAACTTTTGAAACGACCTCTTTAAAAACAGGACCTGCCACCGAACCACCATAATACAAGCCTTTGGGGCCAACCACCGCTACGATGATCGAGTACTTCGGATCATCAGCCGGGAAGTACCCACAGAATGATGCCTGGTATTTTTTCCCGCCTTTAGTATAACCTTGGTTGTCGTAGGCAACCTGGGCTGTACCGGTTTTCCCGGCAATCGGGAAATAGTCGTTATTCAGCGAACGACCGGTACCTTCAATACAAACTCCCTCGAGCATTGAGCGAGCTTTATCAAGTGTCCCTTGCGAACAAATCATCGGGTTCAGCACTTCGGTATCGAACTTGCGAACCAGCAAGCCATTTTCCCGAATCTCTTTCACAAAGCGAGGTTTCACCATGCGCCCGTTATTCGCCACCGCATTATAAAAGGTGAGGGTTTGAATCGGTGTCAGTTTAATCTCATAGCCATAAGAGATCCAGGCCAGCGACGGCCCCCACCAAACATTGTCGGTTGGATATTTGATATAGGGCACGCCTTCGCCGGCAAAACCCAACCCTAGCGGCTTGTTCAGCCCGAAGTCGTAAATCCGGTTGATAAAATCGCGCTCTTTGCCTTCGTAATATTTTGTGATAACCTTTGCCACCCCAACATTTGATGACAGTTCCAAAATTTTCTTCACACTAATCGCGCCGTGACCGCCATGACCGTAATCACTGTCATAAATGGTTTGGCCTTTGTAATCCCAACGGCCAATACCTGTGTCGTAAACGTCAGCTGTATCCACGTAACCATCTTCCATGGCAACCATGAGCGACACCAGCTTGAACGTTGATCCAGGCTCACTGCAGCCGGCATGTCCCAACGCGTAATTATAGCTCTCGCCATAAGTGCCATCCTTCAGGCGGCCAATGTTGGCGATTGCTTTCACATCACCGGTTGCGACTTCCATCACAACAGCTGTACCCCATTCCGCCTGTGATTTTTCCATCTGGCGCATCAGGGCGTTTTGCGTGAAATCTTGTAGATTGACATTAATGGTCGTGATCACATCCTTTCCGTCTTCCGGCTCTGTGATCGGAATATCAACCCAATGCCCCGAATAGTTACGTTTAATAGCCAATCCATTCTCTCCGGCCAGATACCCTTCCATCATGCCCTCGATACCGGAATAACCGATATTGCCATGCACGCCACCGTATGCACCTTTATTTAAGGTCCCGATGGTGCGGCTGGCCATGTCGCCATGCGGCATAATGCGTTCGCTTTCGCCAACAACGATCAACCCGCTACCAAACACAGAGCGCTGCAAGGTGCTCAGTCGTTTGAATTTCTGCAGCTGGTTATAATTCACTTTCTCGGGGTAAATCTGAAACCAACGATTTCCTTTTTTGAATGACTGAACCAAGCGCTGCTTAAACTGGCTTTTCGAAATGCCGAAGAATTTGGCGACTTCTTCGGAAAAGGCATCGGCTTTCTCGTTGAAATCGCGAACAACACGCGGCGCTTTACAATCGAAACGAAGCTCGTAATACGGGATCGAAGTAGCCAGGATGCTACCGTCGTCAGCGCAAACATTTCCTCGCTTCGCCTGTATTTCTGATGTATTTGTTTTAAGATTTTTGGCAATCTGCTCCCATCTCTCCGTATCCACATTTTGAATCATAACCAACTTGACCACAATTGCTGCAGTCAGCGCCATGGCTAAAAAGTAGATAATTCCAAAGCGTAAGGTTATGTATTTCCTGATCTCCATTAATCTCTCCGAGTTCTGTTTATTTTAATTTGTCGCGATTCGTATCGAATCCGACTTTTACTTTTTCAGCTTTTCAACCGACAACCTGCGCGGAGGCTCTTGCGGTTCTACCAAATCCAATCCACCATCATAAACCTTGTTGGCAATCTCCGACGGCCGGTTCATGCGCATCAACTCCGTCTCAAAAGTCACCGACGAAGCGCGAAGCTCTTTAATCGAGTCCTGCACAGCTTCCATCTCGGTGAGGGTTTTTTCCGACCAGTAGCGATTGGCGATAATCAGGATAAACAAGAAGACTATAAACAACACGAAGGGAATCTGGCTCAGTGCTTTTTCGCTCGCCAAGATACTCCCTCCAAGAAACGACTTCAGAATTGGTCTTCCTTTTTTCCCCTTATCGATATGGCCTGTTTCTTCGCTCATACTTTTTCAGCTATTCTGAGTTTTGCACTTCGAGCCCGCGGATTCCGCTCAATTTCTTCTTCTGTCGGCACAATCACTTTTCGATTGACCGCCTGCAAAGCGGAGGCGACATTTCCATAGAAATCCTTCTCCTGCTTACCTTCAAAGTTTCCGGCCTTGATAAAATTCTTTACCAGGCGGTCTTCCAGTGAATGATAAGTAATGACAACCAGTCTTCCGCCCGGCTTCAACAACTCCATGCTTTGCTCCAGGAAATCCTTCAAGACATCCAGCTCGCCATTCGTTTCAATACGCAGGGCTTGAAAAACCTTGGCGAGATATTTTGTTTCTGTCTTCTTCGGAACACAAGGCGCGATCGCTTCTTTAAACTGATCGATCGTGCGGATTGGCTTCACCTGACGTGCAGACAGAATCTGCCGAACCAAACGACGTGCATTTTCCACTTCGCCGTAATCTTTAAAGATTCGAATCAGATCTTCTTCAGACGACGAATTCACAATGTCGGCTGCCGTTTTGGAAGAATTGCGATTCATGCGCATATCCAGGTCGCCCGAAAAGCGAAATGAAAAACCGCGCTCTGCCACATCGAAATCATGCGATGAAACACCAAGGTCGGCCAGAATCCCATCGACCTGATCGACTCCCTTGTACCGCAAAAAATTTCGGATGTATTTAAAATTGTGTCGGATAAAAATAAAACGTTCATCATCGAACGCGTTCGCAGCGGCATCTTCATCCTGATCAAAACCGAACAGTCGGCCGCTTTTCAGATTTTTCAAAATTTCACGAGAGTGACCACCTCCCCCAAAGGTAACATCGACGTAGTCACCATCGCCTTGAATGTTCAATCCTTCGATACTCTCATTCAATAAAACCGGTATGTGATATACTTGCTCCATTACAAATCAACATTTCCACCAAACTCCTTCTCGAACATCGTACTGAAATCCTCCATCGAATTCAGATACTGATCAAACTGATCCACATCCCACAAACGAATTCTTTGCCCCTGACCAACAAACACCACATCTTTCTTAATCCCCACTTTTTCGAGGAAATTGTTTGGAAAATTCATGCGGCAACTATCGGGAACCTGGATGATTTTAAAATTACGATAGAGCATATCCAACAAGCGGCTATGTGCACGATTGTTCGGATTTAACTTCTCGGTAAAACCAGCCAAACGCCGCTCCCACGCTTCCATCGGGTAAATATTCAAGCACTTCTCATACGGGTCTATCTCGATGGCCAAGCGGGCACCGGGAATACTGCCCCCCATTTCATTTTTGTAATCGGCGGGCAGAACGACGCGTCCTTTTTCGTCAAATGTTGCGCTTTTTTCTGCTGAGAAGTTCATATGCTAATTGCCTATTTTCCAATTGTAAAAATAGTAAATTCTATTGCAAAAATCCACTTTCAGTCACTTTCAGTCACTTTTTTCCACCACCATATCCAGAAAACATCGTTGAATCATTGTTGATAACCCAATTAAAATTGTTAATAACCGAAATACTGACATTGATTTACAAAGCCTTACCACACGCCCAAAACTACCAACACCCGTTAATAACTCACAAATCGCTCTCGCCAAACGAAAATAAAGAGCACCCCAAAAACCCCACTTGCCAAATATTTTTCTATTTTTCGGTTCAAATACGCATCATCATGGCGAAGGAACAGGAAAACAAGCTAAAGCCGATAAACGTCAAGGCTTTATTTAACGAAAAGAACCCTAAAATAGCCCGACTTTTGCCGGGATTCATATACCGGTACATCAACCGGATTGGACACATCGACGAATGTAACGAGATTATCACCAATTACGGCCACCTGAAGGGCGTTGAATTTGCACAAAAAACTGTTGAACACTTTGGGGTAAGCGAAGAAGTTTGCGGAATCGAAAACGTACCGACCAACGGACGCTACATTTTTGTCGCCAACCACCCGCTCGGAGGATTCGACGCGTTACTGCTCATCAGCAATGTCTACAAGCGCATTGGCGACCTTCGTTTTTTAGTGAACGATGTATTGATGAAAATCACACCACTGGCCAACATCTTTGTGCCGATCAACAAACACGGAGCACACAGCCGCGAGGCAGCCCGTGCGATCGAGGAAACCTACAAATCAGATAAGCAGATTTTGATTTTCCCGGCAGGATTAGCCAGCCGACGAATCAAAGGAAAAGTTGTAGATACAGACTGGAAGAAACATTTCATTCAGAAATCTGTCGAACATAAACGCGACGTCATTCCAGTACACATCAGTGGTCAAAACTCCGGTTTCTTTTACAATCTATCCAACATTCGTACTGCACTGGGCATCAAATGGAACCTGGAAATGTTCTATTTATCAGACGAGACTTTTCGTCACAAAGGAGCTAAATTCACCTTAACCTTTGGAAAACCAATCCCCTACACAACATTCAACAACAGCAAAACGGCCAAAGAATGGGCCGACAAAGTCCGGGAGATATTGTATGCCTTACCAAATTCCGAAAAGCCCTAATTTAGAGGGGCACAAAAACAATTCTTAATAATTTTTTTTAGCTTTGTAATTCATAAAATTTAGCAGACGAAAATATGAAGGATATTGCTGCACCGGTCGCAAAAAGTGCGATTCTGGCGGAACTGACGCCTGAGAAGCTACTACGCAAGACCAACAAAGGTGCCAATGAGATCTACGTGGTGACCTACCACGACTCCCCCAATATTATGCATGAAATTGGTCGCTTACGCGAAATCACCTTCCGGGAAGCCGGCGGGGGAACTGGTAAGGACCTCGACATAGATCAATATGACACCCAGGAAAACCCATACAGACAATTGATCGTTTGGGATCCGGATTCTCAGGAGATTCTTGGTGGCTACAGATACATCTTGTGTGATGGACTTCCGTTGGACGAAAACGGCGAAGTAAAACTGGCGACAGCCCGTTTGTTCCATTTCTCCGATAAGTTTATGAAAGAATACATGCCACACACACTGGAACTGGGACGTTCATTCGTGCAACCAGCTTACCAATCGAGCAAGGCTGGCGCGAAAGCACTGTTCGCATTGGACAACCTGTGGGACGGACTGGGCGCATTGACAGTGGATCACCCGGAAATCAAATATTTCTTCGGAAAAGTGACCATGTACACACACTTCAACGTTGAAGCCAGAAACATGATCCTGTATTTCTTCGAGAAATATTTCAACGATTCTGAGAAACTGGTTTACCCTAAAAAGCCGATGTTGATCAATATGGATCGCGATGCACTTGCGAAAATCTTCAGTGGCGGCTCATACGATGCCGACTACCGCATCCTCACCCAGAAGGTGCGCGAATTGGGAGAAAACGTTCCACCGCTCATCAACGCATACATGAACCTGAGTCCGTCAATGAAAACATTCGGTACGATTTTGAACGACCGTTTTGGCGACGTGGAAGAAACCGGAATCATCGTAACCATCAAAGATATTTACGACGCGAAACGCGACCGCCACATCGAGACTTACATCAAGGACAAAGGCGACGCTTTCCCGGAAATCAAGTAAATTCAACAAAACAAAGCATAAAAAAAGCAGGCTCAAACGGCCTGCTTTTCTATTTTATATTGGTTTGATTCTTTCAATCAATACGCGCGTCCTTCAAATCCTTCCACATAGTTGATGAATGAAGTGTTCACCACTTTATTTCCTCCCGGAGTCGGATAGTCGCCCGAGAAATACCAGTCGCCCGTATCGTTCGGACAAGCTTTGTGCAGGTTCTCGATGCTTTGGTAAACGATATCAACTTCTGCCTTACAACCTTCAGGCTTCAACAAATCAGCGATTTTCTTCGAGATTTGCTCGGGCGTAAACTGACGGTAAATTTCTTTCACGTAGTTCACTATCTCTTCTTTCGGAAGATTTTGCTGTGCCTTACATTTATTATATACCTCGTCGATCAATTGCTCCTTATTGTGATCTTTCAACAATTCGATCACGGCATTGAAGGCAATAAATTTACCTAATACGGCCATGTCGATACCGTAGCAGTCGGGGTAACGAATCTGAGGAGCTGAAGAAATAACGATGATGCGTTTCGGGTTCAAGCGATCGAGAATTTTCAGGATGCTGTTTTTCAACGTGGTTCCGCGAACAATCGAGTCATCGATAATCACCAATGTATCGGTATTTTCTTTCACCACGCCGTAAGTCACGTCGTAAACGTGCGCAACCAAGTCATCGCGACTTGCATCGTCAGCAATAAACGTACGCAGCTTGGCATCTTTAATCGCGATTTTTTCAACACGCGGCTCCAGCGAAATGATGTTCTCCAAGTCTTCTTCGGAGATGCTTCCGTTTTTCGCACGGATTTGCTCCTTTTTCCAGATCATCAAATGATCCCGAATCCCCTGCATCATACCGTAAAAGGCAGTTTCCGCAGTGTTTGGAATATAGGAGAAAACCGTATTTTTAATATCGTAGTTAATTTCTTTCAAAATTTGCGGTGCCAGCAAATGGCCCAGCGCTTTCCGTTCCTGGTAGATATCTTTATCACTACCACGCGAGAAATAAATCCGTTCAAACG
Source organism: Mangrovibacterium diazotrophicum (assembly GCF_003610535.1). Classification (NCBI taxonomy): domain Bacteria; kingdom Pseudomonadati; phylum Bacteroidota; class Bacteroidia; order Marinilabiliales; family Prolixibacteraceae; genus Mangrovibacterium; species Mangrovibacterium diazotrophicum. Next base: position 153,120 of record NZ_RAPN01000005.1, read on the forward strand.
AACAAGATTTCCGTTTGTGCGGCACACGAACAATATGATTAGAAACACTTCCGTCTTTCTTAATAATCAGCGCTTCTCCCGGTTTGATCTGGTGCACATCGCTACCTTTCACATTCATCACCGTTTGAATTACCGGACGTTCTGATGCCACCACAACGATTTCGTCATCAATATAATAGTGAGCCGGACGAATACCCCAAGGGTCGCGGGCAACAAAGGCGTCACCATGACCAATCAAACCGGCCATTGCATAACCACCATCCCAATCCTTGCTGGCATTTTCGAGAATACTCTGAACGTCCAATGTTTTTTCGATCAACGGAGAAATCTCGCGATTCGAGAATCCTTCATTTTTATATTGACGGAAACGGAATTGGTTTTCTTCATCCAGGAAGTGGCCTACTTTTTCCAGTGCTGTTACCGTATCAGTGTAGTTTTTCGGGTGCTGTCCCAAGTCAATCAACTTCTGGAAAAGCTCGTCGGTATTTGTCAGGTTGAAGTTACCCGCCAACACCAATGTACGCGATTTCCAGTTATTCTGACGCATGACCGGGTGCACAAAATCGATGCTATTGTTTCCAAAAGTACCGTAGCGAAGGTGCCCCAAATACAGTTCGCCCGCGTAAGGCAGGTGTTCATACACCCATTTCAAATCAGACAGATCTTTGCCGGACTTCATCGCTTTTTTCACCGATTTACCAACTTTGGCAAACACATCCTGAATTGGATTTTGCTCAATAGAACGGTAACGATGAATGTATTCCTGTCCCGGCTTCAGGTTCATTTTAACACTAACCACACCAGCACCATCCTGCCCGCGGTTGTGTTGTTTCTCCATCAAAAGATAAAGCTTGTTCAAGCCATATTGCCATGTTCCGTACTTCTCCTGGTAGTAACTCAACGGCTTCCTCAACCGGATCAGGGCAATACCACATTCGTGTTTAATCAATTCACTCATTACTAGTTTGAATCTGCAGTGTATAATTTTGGAAACTGAATCAAATCCGGCACAATAAACGCATTCGGATAATTCTTTTTAATTTTCTCTTTTAGTCTCAAAGCTTCACTCTTGGTCCGGCAATCGCCAATGCGGATTTTAAAGTTGGGGCTTTGGAAAGACATGTAAGCAGGCACATCCGGAAAAATCCGAAGGAAATCAGTTCGAACTTTCATCGCTTCCTGGCGTGCACTGGTTCCCGAACTGAAAAAAATCTCGAGACGAAAACCATCGGTTCCGCCTTTCTTTTTATTCATTTCGATGTGATTGTTCAACAACGTATCGATACGGGAATCTTGCTGAACGTCAATTCGGTTCAGGATTGTGGCTCCACCGGAAGTTGCGGCAGGCTTGTAGGTCATCTCCTGAGCAGAAACACTCAAATGAAATAATAAAAAGATGATCCCAACAATTGGTAACTTCATAGAGGCGACTTTTAAAGCTGCAAATATAATGCGAATTGCTTTAATACAAGAATTACACCATTGTAATGCGGGCGAAATTTGAAAAAATTCACATTTATTTTTTCACGCTGCTAACCATCTCCAAAATCGAATGCACAAACAACTCACCTAATGACGTTTATACCTCCTTTCACAGCCCTCGATCATAATTTATTTTGATTAAAAAGGATCGCACAAAAATACCGCCCACCAATTCTTTTCTCATATTTGTCAACAATTAATGAATTCGGTAAGCTTTACCAAACCCAAAACCGTTTATTACAGTACAATTCACTATTTTCACAACATTATGAGCGATTTGATCAATGATTTCAGAGAATACCGGGAGAAGATGAACGAGAAAATTCTTGGTTCCGGCAACAAAGTAATGAAGCGAATCTACGGGGTAGATACATTGGCTTACCAGGAAGGAGCTCTCTCCACGCAAACAAAAGAAATGCTCGGATTGGTTTCTTCAATGGTCTTGCGCTGCGACGATTGTATCAAATATCACCTTGAAAAATGCCATGAACTGGGGCTGACCACCGATGAAATTTTCGAAGTATTCTCCATCGCAAACCTTGTCGGAGGGACAATTGTTATTCCTCATACCCGGCGAGCCGTTGAATATTGGGAAGCGCTGAACGAGAAAGCAGGAATTAATGCAAAATCTTAAATTGTAAGTTTATGATAGCTATAAGTGCAACAGATAAAAAACTCACCGCCAGCATGGACATCCGTTTTGGCAGAAGTCCGTACTTTTTATTGACCGATGGAGTTGTGACCCGTTTCATCAGCAACCCTTTTTGTCAGGACGATGATGATGTCGCACCGAGAGTTGTGGAACTTCTGAGCAAACAGGAAGTTTCGAAGATCGTAACCGGCGAAATTGGCCCCAAAGCAAAAGCCAGTCTCGATAAAAACCGGATCCAGGTTATCATGCTCACCGAAGATAAAATCAGCCTGCAGCATGTTTTGAAAAAGATGAACATGTCGAAGTAGCTACTTTGAAAGCTGCTTCCGTTCCACATACAATTCCCTGTTCAGAAACGGAATGATTGCCAACATTGCTGCCTGATGGTATAAAATTTCCCGGGTTAACCGATCGCTAGTCAACAGTCCAACAGCACCATTTTGTTGTTTCGAATTTTGCTGATTGAAAACCAGATCATCAGCATCGCCAAGCTCCATCCCGCTAAAAATTAGTTCTCTGATTTGCGGCGGAAGTTCGAATGTGGCCGTGCGGGCATGTGATTCAAATTCGTGATTCGCGATCACAATCCAGGCAAATGCAAATAAGCGATCGTTGTGCAGCGCGACGCCGCCTTCTATTCCGGCATAAAAATCTGCTCCCTGAATTTCGTTTCGGGCTTCAGCAGCGCGATTAATCGCTCCCTGCAGTGTCTCATCTTCGTCCATTGGCTGATCGGAAACACCGGAAGAAACCGTTACGGGAACCACCTCCAACGCATCGTCGAAGCAGGCTGAAAAGGATTTTAATATTGCATTAACTTTTACCGGATTTTTGGAGGCTACAACTATTTTCATACGATAATCGAATCGGGTTAGAGGCAATAAAGCTACCTTTACTCGTTGAATATTCAAACTAAAATTACGAAGAATGCTTATCAGGAAAGCTCGGCCCGAAGATGCCTCAACAATCGCTGGTTTTCAACTGGCCATGGCGCTCGAAACCGAAGACTTACAACTCGACAAAAAAACAGTCAACAAAGGAGTTGATGCTGTATTTGAAGACCCGTCCAAAGGAAATTATTACATCGCGGAAATTGAAGGACATGTGGTGGCCTCGCTGCTAACCACTTTCGAGTGGAGCGACTGGCGCAACGGAACCGTGCTTTGGATTCAGTCGGTTTACGTCCTGCCCGATTTTCGGAAGATTGGCATTTACACCTCCATGTACCAGCACATTCAACAATTGGTGATGGACAACGACGACCTGAAAGGAATTCGCCTGTACGCAGAAAAAACAAACGACACGGCTCACCTGGTTTACGAAAAATCAGGAATGAGTGCCGAACATTATCAACTATACGAGTGGTTAAAATAGAATTATGGAACGCAAGCCTTTATCCCCCGAAGTACGCAAACAAATTATTATTGCTCAGCGCACAGAGATCACAGAATATCATGTTTACAAACGACTGGCAGGAATTGTCAAGGACAAAGAAAATTCAGCCGTTTTGTCGAAGATAGCAGATGACGAGCTGCGACACTACAAGATTTGGGAAAAATACTCGGGCCGGGAAGTCAGCCCAAGCAAATGGGGAATCCGTAAATTTTACTGGATCGCACGCCTTTTCGGGATAACCTTCGGTATTAAACTATTGGAGAAAGCAGAAGAACGTGCCCAGGTAAATTACCACGAAATTGGTCGGGAGATCCCCGAAGCAATCGCCATTGGCAAGGAAGAAACCGAGCACGAAAACAAATTGATCGCCATGATCCATGAAGAAAAGCTGGAATACATCGGCTCAATTGTTCTGGGGTTGAACGACGCCTTGGTGGAGATTCTGGGAACATTGGCGGGTTTGACATTTGCACTTCAAAACACCAAACTCGTAGCCTTGGCGGGTATCATTGCAGGTATTGCCGGCGCATTGTCGATGTCATCGTCTGAATATCTGTCCAACAAATCGGAGGGAAACCATGACGGTGCTTTAAAATCGGCGTTCTTCACAGGCATCGCCTACTTTGTTGCGGTAGTGTTCCTGGTCGTTCCGTACCTGATTTTTACCTCACCGTTCGTAGCACTGATCGTCGCGGTGATCGATTCAATTCTGGTTGTTTTCTTTTACAGTTATTATATTTCCATTGCAAACGATCAACCGTTCCGCAAACGATTTACCGAAATGGTTGTTCTTAGTACGGTGGTTGGATTGATTTCTTTCGGATTGGGATACCTGGTCCGCGTTCTGTTCGGCATCGACGTCTAAACACTTATTCGGATTTCTGAAAAGGACTTAATGTGAGCACGAAACTTAAGAAAATGATCCTGGAGGGTGAACATCAAACCCAGGACTTTAAATATTGTATCAGCGATTCGCGAAAAATTGCTCGTTCCCTGGTTGCATTTGCCAATACCGATGGCGGCCGTTTGCTGATCGGGGTGAAAGACAACGGGAATATAGCCGGCGTGCGTTCGGAAGAGGAATATTACATGATTGAATCAGCTGCGACAATTTACAGCAAACCACCGATCAAGTTCAGCTCGCAACAACATTTCATCGATAATAAAGTGGTGCTGGAAATTATTGTTGAAAGCAGCACCGACAAACCCCATTTTGCCAAAGACGAAAACGACAAATGGTGGGCTTATTACCGCCTGAAAGATGAAAATAAATTGGCCAACAAAGTCATGATAGAGGTTTGGAAGAAGCAGAGAAGCCCGGAAGGAATTTTCATCAATTACTCAGATGATGAACGCTTTCTACTGGATTACCTTTCCCGAAACGAAAGCATCAGCCATTCCGCTTTTTCCCGAAAAGCCCGCATAACTTACATTGATGCTGAAAAAATTCTTTCCGATTTTATCGTCCTCGGAATCCTTCAACCCGTCTTTGGAGAACAACAAATTCGTTATGCTTTAGCCGACGATTTCGACCGCGAAAGCTGGGACAGACAGGAATCAGCGTAAAAAAGTTTTCACATTATTGTAATTTTTGTTTGACCGCTTTACAAATAGTTAAACATATTTTTACAGCCTTAGAACAAACAATGAACATGAAAAGAATTTTAGTATTTGCATTTGCGCTCGCCGTCTCCACGGCCAGCTTTGCCCAGGAAAACTACAAGACAATTACCAAAGAAGATTCACTCAGAACTTATCACGGTAACATCAGCTACCCGGTAAAAACGTATCCGGACGCTCCTAAAACAAAAAAGCCTAAGAACATCATTTTTATGATTGGCGATGGTATGGGAACGGCTCAAATCTATGCCGGATTGACTGCCAATCACGGGCACCTGTTCCTCGACAATTTCAAACACGTTGGTTTTTCCAAAACCCGTTCTGCCAGTGACTACATTACCGACTCGGCTGCAGGGGGTACAGCACTTTCAAGCGGCTACCGCACCTACAACGGAGCAATTGGTGTCGACACCGATACGGTTGCACACAAAACCATGCTCGAGATCGCTGAAGACAAAGGAAAGGCAACCGGCTTGGTTTCAACCTCGGCAATAACACACGCCACTCCCGCTTCCTTTATTGCTCATCAACCATCGCGTAACATGTACGAAGCAATTGCCGGTGACTTTTTGAAAACAGATATCGACGTTTTTATTGGCGGTGGCTACAAGCATTTCACAGATCGCAAGGATGGCAAAGATCTGACCGTTGACCTGAAAAAGAAAGGCTACACTGTTTTGCAGGACATGAATGACATTGAAAAAGTAAAATCAGGAAAATTAGCCGGACTGACAGCGGCAGAGCACAACCCCGTAGCATCAAAACGTGGCGACATGCTGCCACGCGCTACTGAAACGGCTCTGAATATTCTGAGCAAAAACAAAAAAGGCTTTTTCATCATGGTCGAAGGATCGCAAATCGACTGGGGTGGCCACCAAAATAACACCAACTACGTGGTGGAAGAAATGCTCGACTTTGACCAGGCAATTGGCAAAGCGCTTGAGTTTGCAGCTAAGGATGGCGAAACCCTGATCGTGATCACAGCCGACCATGAAACCGGAGGAATGGCAATTACAGGCGGCGATATGGAAACCGGAATGGTACAAGGATCATTCATCTACGGACACCACACCGGCGTAATGGTACCTGTATTTGCGTTTGGACCGGGCGCAGATGAGTTCACCGGAATCATGAAAAACGAAGACATCGGTAAAAAACTGATCCAACTCGTTTCTGGTAACGAATAGTCAGATTTCCCGACCAAAATATCAATAGAAAGTCCGGTAACAAATGTTGCCGGACTTTTTATTTCCGGCTTATTTAAAACCGCTCCAAATTATAGTGACAGCGGACTTGAACAAGGTCAAAAGAGGCATTTTTTATAGTTTTGCAGCTTACAAATCCCGCACATGTTCTACACAACCATCATCATATTAGCGATGGGATTGTCGGTTGATTCGTTCGCAGTTTCTGTAACGAGCGGCCTCAGTCTTCCCAAAATCCGATTCTTCGAGGCTGTAAAACTGGCTTTTCTCATGGCATTATTTCAAGCCGCCATGCCAGTTATCGGCTGGTTCCTGGAAGCCAGTGTTCGCAACTACATTGAGCCGGTTGACCACTGGATTGCATTCGGGCTACTTGGACTACTTGGCGGGAAAATGATCATTGAAAACCTCAGAATAAAAGAAGAGAAAAAATTCCTTGATCCCATGATTTTCCGTGTTGCGCTCATGCTTGCCTTTGCAACCAGCATTGATGCCATGGCCGTGGGCTTCAGCCTGGCAATGATTATGGAGAAGCTGACACCAATTGTCCTCATCATTGGCAGCATCACGTTTATTGCCTCCATGCTGGGAATCTTAATCGGTAAAAAGACAGGCCCGAAAGTCTCAAAATACGCCGAAATTACTGGCGGAATCATTCTAATCGCCATCGGCCTGAAAATACTTCTTGAACATTTGCAGGCTTCTTGATACATTTGGGGGCTTAAATTGTGCGCTTCATGCCCCATGAGATCGGAAATTATTTAATCACCCCGTTGGGGATATTCTTGCTGGTGTCCGGTGCTGCCGGCATTTTTCTGGCATTGTATATTTCGAAATTCAAGCAATCGCCAGGCATCGGCTATTTGGCTATGCTGCAGCTCTCGACTGCCATTTGGACCATCTTTTATTTTCTCGAATATTCCGCCATCAAGTTGGACGACCGATTGTTTTGGTCAAAACTCTCGTACATCGGAATTGCATTCATCCCGGTCTGGTTCTACCTGTTTTCAGTCAATTTCGAATCGAGACAAAAGAAGGTCTCGCAAAAGTTGGCACTGCCATTGATCTTTGTTTCTTCAATTTTTATCGGCATCGTTTTCACCAACGACTACCACCACATGCACTGGCAGTCGGCTAAAATTGACAGTGAATTCCAGACCACAATCTATCAATACGGCCCATTCTTCTGGCTTATCTTTGTGTACATCTACGGCTTTCTGATTGCCAGCATTATTAATATACTGAATCTCATCAGACGCTACAGTGCGCAAATTCACAGCGCTGTCTGGTTAATGATCCTCGCCTGCCTCATCCCGGTTTTAGGGAACATCATGTATGTGTTCAAACTGAATCCGGTGCCTGGCTTTGATTGGACACCGACTTGCTTTTTCGCTACTGGTTCAATTCTGGCATACATCAACATCCGCTTCGGATTGATCGACCTGATTCCTTTTGCCCGTCAGAAGCTTATCGATGTGATGGACGATGGATTTCTGCTTATCGACATCAATTATCGGGTTGCCGATATCAATCAATCGTTACTGAATCGAATCAGCCGTTCCCGCGAGGAGGTTTTGGGGAAACATCTGACTGAGGTCTTCCCCGGACGCGAAGAACTTATCGACCAAATCGCACTGAGTGAACAAGTTTCGCGGATTGAGATAACCACTTTGCTGAGCCCCGACAAAAAGCATCTGGACATGCGGGCAACACCGATTTTCGACAAGTACAACGTGATGAGCGGGCAGGTCGTTATTTTCCGCGACATTACCACCCTGAAAAATCACGAAACAACGATCCTGAAAACCAATTCTCAGCTGAAACAGGAAATTACGGAGAAAGAAAAACTCATCGGCGACCTTGATAATTTCGCCAACACGGTGGCTCACGACTTAAAGAATACCATTGGTGTGGTTGTGTCGCTTTCGGAAATGATCGAACAGGAAATTGCCGAGAAAAACTACGGGGCTGTCGCTGATTTGAACAAACTTGTTTTCGGATCGGCAAGCAAAACGCTCTACATTATGGAGGAACTGCTGACCATGTCGACCATCCGCCAACAGGACATTACCAAACAAACGGTGGACATGAATTCGGTTGTAGAAGAATCAATCACCAGACTTTCGAGCTTGATTGAATCGAGCCAGACAACCATTGTCAAGCCAGACCATTGGCCTTCAACCCAAGCTATCCCCTCCTGGATTGAAGAAGTCTGGGTGAATTTTATCAGCAACGCCGTAAAATACGGAGGCGCACCACCGGTAATTAAGATGGGGGCTGAACAACTTTACTCCGAAAACAAAGTCAAGTACTGGATTAAAGACAATGGCAACGGCCTATCGACTGATGATCAGGCTAAACTTTTCACCAAGTTCACGCGACTTGAAGCGAGCCGTGCACACGGAACGGGACTCGGCTTATCAATCGTTAAACGAATTATAGAAAAGCTCGACGGTGAAGTTGGCGTATTCAGCGATGCTATTCCCGGCGAGGGCTGCCTGTTCTACTTCATTTTGCCAGGCAATTAATCAATTGACTATCTTTTGCCCTTTCCTTTTCTGAACTTCTTGGTTTTGGAAAGATGTGCCGGTGGATTTACCGGCGTATTTTTCGATTGTCCCGGGCGCCGTTTCTTCTCGTGGAATGCACCTTTGAAGGTCGGATCTTCCAATTTCTTCTGACGGTCGATCTCCCGCAACTGATCCTGATTTTCAGGCTTTGGTGTCGGCGGCACTTCCACTTCTTCCGGAATCTCGAGTACCGGAATTTCCATGCGAATAATTTGCTCGATTTTTCGCAGGTGGTATTCTTCTGCCGGGTTAACCAGGGTGATTGCTTCGCCATAGTTATTTGCACGAGCCGTACGACCGATTCGGTGCACGTAATCTTCGTAGCGTTGCGGCAAATCAAAGTTAATCACGTGCGAAATCAGGCTTATATCCAAACCACGGGCTGAAACGTCTGTCGAAATCAAAATCCGCACATCCCCGTCTTTAAAGGCGTTGATCGCATTAATCCGGGTATTTTGTCCTTTATTCGAGTGCAGAATTCGTTTCTCCCCTTCGGTCTTCCGTTTGATGATCTTGAAAACACTTTCCGCATGTTCCTTCGTTCGAACGAAAATGATAACGCGGGTAAAGGTCTCTTCATCTTTCAGCAAATGCTGAATTAAATTCAGTTTTGTCCTGAAGTTTGGGACTTTGTAGATCGATTGCTGCACCAATTGGGCAGGCGTTGCCGAAGGTGCAATTTCAACGCGTTCAGGAAAATCCAGGAACTCGTGGCTCATTTCCTCGACCTTCTCATTAAAGGTTGCAGAGAAAAGCAGGTTCTGGCGTTTTACCGGAATAATTTCCAGCAACTGCCGAATCTGCGGCATAAAGCCCATGTCGAGCATCCGGTCAGCTTCGTCAATCACCAGCGTCTTGATCTTCTTCAGCGATACGGCACCTGCTTTATACAAGTCCCACAAACGACCGGGCGTTGCTACCAGAATATCAATTCCGGGTTTGATCAAATCCGCATGCTTGGTCCAGCCGATCCCGCCGTAAACCGCAGCATGACGAATGTTACTGTAAGTGGTTAACTCTTCAATATCTTCACCAACCTGGATTGACAACTCACGTGTTGGCACTAAAATCAAAGCGCGCGGATCTTCACCTTCCGCTTTCACCAACTTCATGAAAATGGGCAACAGGTAGGCGGCCGTTTTACCGGTTCCGGTTTGCGCAATGCCTAAAACATCGACGCCCGAACGAACGACCGGGATTGCTTTTTCCTGGATCGGCGTCGGCTGCTCGAACCCAATTTCAGTTAAAACCTTTAAAATTGATTTATTGACTTTTAAGTCTTCAAACGTAGTTGTCATGCCGCAAAGATAGTGAAAAGCCGGAAGTTCCAAATCAAGGGCTTCGTTTCTGGTTTCTGGTTTCTGGTTTCTGGTTTCTGGTTTCTGGTTTCTGGTTTCTGGTTTCTGGTTTCTGGTTTCTGGTTTCTGGTTTCTAAACCGAACCCGGTTCCAAGAGAAAAGTTTCACTGTTTGGTTTTTGGAACTTGAAACTTGGAACTCAAAACTCGTAACTCGCAACCCGTAACTTCAGTTTTTTCGGTACATCTTCCCCGGCAGGCTCGCCACCAGCCCATTAAATTCGAGGTTAAGCAGAAGAGCTGAGACTTTTCCCATCGGCATTTGCACCAACTGACAAAGCTGGTCGATATAAATTGAATCAGCCGACAAGGCGTCGAACACCGTTTGTTCCTCGTTGCTGAGTTCCACAAAAAGCTGTTTCTGAATTTTAGGCGCTTTATCTGGTTTCGCCTGCCAGCCCATAAATAGTTCCAGATCCTCTAAACCTTGGATCAAGCAGGCTTTGTTATCGCGAATCAGTTCGTTACAGCCACGCGAAAAAGTATCGGAACTTCTGCCCGGAACTGCAAACACATCCCGATTGTACGAACCGGCAATATCTGCAGTCACCAGCGCACCACCCTTCTCGGCCGATTCAACAACAATGGTTGCATCAGCCAAACCTGCCACAATCCGGTTGCGCCGCAAAAAGTTCTGCCGTTCAATATCCGTTTCACTGATAAAATCGGTAACAAGTCCTCCCTGACCGAGCATCTTTTCAGCCAGCGAGCGGTGCAACGCCGGATAAATCTTGTCCAGTCCGTGCGCCAAAACCGCCCAGGTTGAAACCCCATGTTGCAAGCAAGCCTTGTGTGCTGCCGAATCAATCCCGTAGGCCAAACCACTCACCACAACGTAACCGCCGCGCTCAGCCATTGCCGAAACCAGCTCGTCGCAGACCTTTTTACCGTAGTCGGTTGCATTGCGCGTCCCAACAATCGCAACAATTCGTTCTGCATTCCAATTTAGATTTCCTTTGGCGAAAAGAACCAGCGGCGCATCCACGCAGCGCTTCAACCGTGCCGGATAATTATCGTCCCAATAAAGCGAAGTTTGAATTTTATATTTCTGCAGAAAGTCGAGCTCTCGTTTTCCGCGATCCAAATCACGATGCTCAATGATGCTTTGGCCCAGCACACTCCCGATACCGGGAACTTTCTGAAAGTGTTTTTGGCCGGCTTCAAAAATAGCCTCCACACTTCCCATGTATGCAAATAGTTTCTTGGCATTGATACAGCCAATACCGGGAATAAGCGACAGCGCAATATAATAAGCCAGTTTCTCAGGGTTTGCCATACCGACAAAAAGGTTTTGTTCAATTTAAACCTTTCAGTCTGAATAAACAAGACCCTACTTTTTCAGGAGGGCATTTAAGTCATTCTCAATCAAGCCGATTTCATCTTTCGACAAACCCACCAGGCTCACTTCCGGGTATTCAGCAATTCCTTTGGCCGTCTTGATCGCAATGTACAAATCAGAAAAAGCTGCGATTCGTTTCACTTTGGCAAAGTAGAGCAGGTGTTTGTCAAACTCAATCGAATTGTATTCTTTTCCGAAGAAAGCGATCAGCGGATAATAACGAATCAGGATTTTATTCCCTTCGGAGGAGTAATAAATGTAGTTGATTTGTACAAACTGAACAGCCATCACGCATAACACCAGGATACCACCGGAGATGAGTGCTCCGACATTATTTTCTTTCCAAACAAAGAACAGGGTCAATAGCAACAGCGCAACCATGCTAAAATTGAAAGTCCGTTTTATCTTAGTCGTACGTTTTTTGTTTGAAATTTCCATCTTGCTTTTGAATTGTAAATAATTAGCTGTAATCAGTTTTAAATTCTCAAGGCAGCCATTTTTTTTTAACTTTGCGGCACCAAAAAATCAGGTGATGACTGCATCAAATATACATTCGAATATCATCTTTTCCCAACAGATCGAAACGGAACTCGAAAATATCGTCAGCTCCTTTCCGGTTGGGAAAGTATTCTTACTAACGGAGGAAACACCAGCAAAGTTGTGTTTGCCGCTGATTCAAAATTTAATTGACAAATACCAGATCAGGATTACCACCATTGAAGGGGGCGAGACCCACAAGTCGATCCGTTCGGTGGAGAAAGTCTGGGAAGTACTCTCGAAATACGGCGCCGACCGCAAATCGCTGCTCATCAACATTGGTGGCGGCATGCTCACCGATCTTGGTGGTTTTGCAGCGTCTACCTTTAAGCGCGGCATGGCTTTCATCAATATCCCAACCACTTTGCTGGCACAAGTTGATGCCTCGCTGGGTGGAAAAACCGGAATCAACTTTAACGGCTTGAAAAACGAAATTGGTGTTTTCAACGAGCCCAATGCCGTTATTATCAACACCAATTTCCTGAAAACCATCGATTTTGAGAATTTCCTTTCCGGTTATGCTGAAATGCTGAAACACGGGTTGATCAAAAATCCCGCCCATTGGGAAGAGCTGATGGTTTACGATTTCGACAATATTGATTACGAAGCGCTGCAGGAAATCATCGCCCACTCGGTAGATGTGAAGAAATGGCACGTTGAAAACGACCTCACCGAAAAGAATATCCGCAAAGCGTTGAACTTCGGGCACACCGTTGGACACGCATTTGAAAGCTACGCGCTGCACGAAGGCCGCCCAATCCTTCACGGTTATGCTGTGGTTTACGGAATGATTGCCGAGCTTTATCTTTCTGCCGCTAAATGTGGTTTCGACAAGCTGCTGCTGGACCAGATTTCGAAATGGATGCTCGAAAAATACGGCAAGTTCGAAATTAAGCCTGACGATTACGAAGCGCTGTACGAACTGATGACACACGATAAAAAGAACGAAGGCAGCCGTATCAATTTCACACTGATCTCGAAAATCGGACAGGTTGAAATTAACCAGGATTGCCCCAAAGAATTAATTTTTGAAGCGCTTGATTACTACAGCCAATTGAGTGTTTAGCAAATTTTTGACTTTTGACTTTTGACTTTTGACTTATACAACTAATGAAGTTCCAGGTATCAAAAAACGACAAGAAGGTTTACGGCACGATTAACCTGCCGGCCTCGAAAAGTATTGCCAACCGTGCATTGATTATTCACGCGCTGAGCTACAGCCCATACGAAATTCAGAACCTCTCGACCAGCGACGACACGAAAGTGCTGAAAAAGGTTTTGGAGTCGAACACCAACCTGTTCGACATTGGCCACGCCGGAACAGCCATGCGTTTCCTGACGGCTTTCCTGTCGCAAATTGTTGGCGAATGGGTAATCACCGGTTCGGAACGGATGAAACAGCGTCCTATCAAAGTGCTGGTTGATGCGTTGAACGAACTGGGCGCGAGAATCGAATACATGGAAAACGAAGGTTTTCCTCCGTTGAAAATCTACGGTTCGCACCTGAAAGGAAAAATTCTGGAATTGGACGGCAGCATCAGCAGCCAATACATTTCGGCCCTGTTGATGATCGCTCCGACTTTGGAAGACGGTCTGACATTGCGTCTGAAAAATAAGATCACGTCTCGCTCGTACATCGAGATGACGTTGAAACTGATGAAACAATTCGGCGTGGATGCGATTTTCAAAGGAAACGAAATCCGCATTCCGCAACAAAAATACCAACCGATTGAGTACACCGTTGAAGGTGACTGGTCTGGCGCTTCGTACTGGTACGAGATTCTTTCGTTGGCAGAAGAAGGTGAAATTAAATTGCCAAACCTGCACCTGATCAGTTTGCAGGGAGATTGCAATATCGCGCCTTGGTTCAAACCATTTGGTGTTGAAAGCGAGGCTTACGATGGTGGCATTATCATCCGCAAAACAGCCAATATTCAGCCTAAAAAACTGACGCTCGACTTCCTTGAAAACCCCGATATTGCACAAACCATGGCTGTTCTGTGTGTTATGAAAGGTGTTCCGTTCCACTTTACCGGCCTGGAAACCTTGAAAATTAAGGAAACTAACCGTATTGCCGCCCTGCAAAATGAGCTGGCTAAGTTTGGTGCGCAACTGGTTGAGCCGCAACATGGCGAATTAGCCTGGGATGGCACTTTCCCGTTCAAAAAGCAGGATGTACCGTTCATTTCAACTTATCACGATCACCGCATGGCGCTGGCTTTTGCTCCGGCCGCTTTCTTTGGTGCTGTTGAAATCGACGACGCGATGGTGGTTACCAAATCCTATCCGTCTTTCTACGAAGATTTAAAACTGGTCGGCTTCGACGTTAAAGAAGCCTGATCATCCAACTGATACTGAAAAAAGAGGATGATTTACACCAGGTAGATCATCCTCTTTCTTTTTCTGAAAATCACGTCAGGCAAAGACGCTGAGTCGCAAAGAAACTCGTTGCATAGATTTCCGCTCTCGCGAGTGAAACCTATTCCTTCACCCAAAGCTGATCGTCGATTGGGGAGCAATCCACAAACTCAATGCTGTCGCTCAAGTTCCCTTCAACCTTCAAATCTAGTTTTCCGGCGAGTGTTTTGAAATCAATATTTTCAAATTTCAAGTTACGACTGTCAACGAACTCCAGAATACTGTCGTTCGCATTGAGCCGCATATTTTTTAAAGTGCCTTGATCCAGATCGTGTGAGTAGAAGAAATTCGTGCAGTTCGCCTCCACGTTTTCAATCGTCAGGCCTTCCAAGGGCGACTCCGGAATACCAAAGACTTTCACAAAGTGCGTGCAATTTTCAATCAGGATGTCCTTCGCATGAATGTTTTTATACCAGGGCGTCAACTCGTTCACGTCCCGGGCCGGCAGCCTTTCCGCCAATTCGCCAACATAAAGCGGTTCGCCCAACATATCCCATTTAAAAGCCGTTGCTTTCAAGTTCATCCGGATGCGCTCGTAGGTGAGGTTCTCCCCTCCGCCACCTCGCGGCCTGCGGGTCTTAAAGCGAATTCCGACTTCGGTATCTTCGAACACACAATCGTGCACGTAAAGGTTTCTGATCACTGCAGCCGTTTCGCTGCCAACGGTAATACCTCCGTGTCCTTCCCGCGCCAGGCAATAGCGAACCACCACATTTTCGGTTGGCTTATTCACCCGCAATCCATCATATCCGCGGCCTGCTTTCATGGTAAAACAATCGTCGCCACAGGCCAAAGTACTGTATTCAATCAATACATTTCGGGTCGACTCAATGTCAATTCCATCGCCGCGGGGAACACCAACCGAATTCACGTTAATTCCGCGAATAATAACACCGTCGCAATAAATCGGAACAACGTTCCAGAAGGCTGTATTTTCGAGCGAAACGCCTTCAATGTAGACGTTTGTACAATTAATCGGTGAGATAAACATGGGCGGAAAAATGGTTCCCGATTCCTGGTTACCATCAAACATCCTATCGGCGATCGGCGTTGTCGCCTCGATCACATTTTCAATAACTCCGGAACGATCAATCCGGTCCCGGATATCGCCGCCTGTCGGTCCAATTAGTTTTCCACCACCGGTAATCGCGATGTTATTTTGACCATTGGCATAAACACAAGCACCAAGTGACATTACTTCTACTCCCTCGATACGCGTGAAAACTGCCGGCTGAAAATCCTTCACCCGACCGCTGAAGCGCAGAACTGTTCCTTCTGAAATATGCAAATTGACATTCGACTTCAATTCAACCCGTCCTGTCAGCCACTCCCCCGTTGGCAATATGACCACACCTCCTCCGCGCTGGCTCAAATTTGAAATCGCATCGTTGATTGTTACGGTATTAACAACATCTGCAGAAAGCTGCAAATGGATTGTGTCAGATGGAAAAGTTGGCTTGGAAAACTGAACCGTCTCGAAAGGCGCTTCAACCGGAGCAATTTTTTCGGGCAAGTTCGCATGCCCTACCTCTTCAACTGTCGGGATTGGCGCCAACGTCCATTCGGAGCTCTTTTGGGAAGAATAATTGCAACCGTAGAAAAGCAGGAAAACAGGAAGAAAATAGTAAAACGTCTTATTCATAATCGTTCAAGTTCAGTTCTGTTTGTTCGCCTCAAAACTAATCAACTTTTACGACTCATGAAAACGTTTACATTTCAAATTCCTCAAATATCAGGAATTTAATTACGCCAAAAATTTAAAATGAAAATTGGATTATCGACGTTCCTGGAAAAAAGCGGTCATTAAATCAGCGCAGTCTTCAGCCATCACACCGCTCACCACTTCCGTTTTGGGATGAAGTCCTTTCGGCGCAAATTTGCTGAAGCCTCGTTTTTCATCGCTGGCTCCGTAAACCAGTTTTCCCAATTGCGCCCAGCCCAATGCCCCGGCACACATCACACAGGGTTCGAGCGTGACGTAAAGCGTACATTCATTGAGGTATTTACTTCCCAACAAATTGGCCGCAGCCGTAACCGCCTGCATTTCGGCATGAGCGGTAACATCCGTTAAAGTCTCGGTGAGGTTATGCGCACGAGCAATAATCCGGTTATTTGCAACAACCACTGCGCCAACCGGAACCTCGCCTTCTTCGTACGCCAATTGTGCTTCCTGGAAAGCACGTTTCATAAAGTAAACATCGTCAAAGGGCTGCATGGTCAAATCAATTCAATATTAATGACAAACCTACCAATTATATTGCTAAAATCTGTTTATTTTTGCAGGCAAACAAAAAAGTAACGACCATTATGTACAGAACGCACACCTGTGGTGAACTTCGTATCGAACATCAGGGTAAAGAAATAACATTGGCCGGATGGGTACAACGGAAACGTGAACTAGGCGGAATGACTTTCGTTGATTTACGCGACCGCTTTGGAATTACCCAGCTGGTTTTTGATGAGAACTCGTCTGCTGAACTGAAAGAGAATATTAAAAAGCTGGGCCGCGAATTTGTAATTCAGGTAACCGGAACTGTTCGCGAACGCAGCAGTAAAAACAAAAATATTCCTACCGGCGACATTGAAATTGAAGTGAGCAAACTTTCGATTTTGAGCCCGTCGGCTGTTCCTCCGTTTACCATTGAAGATGAAAGTGACGGTGGAGACGATATCCGGATGAAGTATCGCTACCTGGACCTGCGCCGTAACCCGGTTCGCGAAAACCTGGTGCTGCGTTCGAAAATGGCACACGAAATTCGCACATATTTGAACGAGCGCGATTTTATTGAAACGGAAACTCCGGTTTTGATGAAATCGACTCCGGAAGGAGCACGCGACTTTGTGGTTCCATCCCGCTTAAACCCGGGTGAATTCTATGCGTTGCCACAATCGCCGCAAATCTTCAAACAACTATTGATGGTAGCTGGCTTCGACCGCTACTACCAAATTGTAAAGTGCTTCCGCGACGAGGACTTGCGTGCCGACCGTCAGCCTGAATTCACGCAAATCGACTGCGAAATGTCGTTTGTTGAACAAGAAGACGTGTTGAACATGTTCGAAGGTTTGACAAAGCAGTTGTTCAAAACAACGAAAAATGTAGAAGTAGGCGAATTCCTTCGCATGCCTTATTCTGAAGCGATGTCGAAATACGGTTCAGACAAACCGGACATCCGTTTCGAAATGCTGATCAACGACATCAGCGAAGTGGTAAAAGGAAAAGACTTTAAAGTTTTCGACGACGCTGAATTCATTGGTGCTATTTGTGCTAAAGGCTGCAGCGAATACACCCGCAAGCAATTGGACGCTTTGACCAATTGGGTGAAACGTCCGCAAATTGGCGCCCAAGGAATGGTTTACCTGAAGTGTAACACAGACGGTAGCCTGAAATCATCAGTGGACAAATTCTACAGTGAAGAAGACCTGAAACAATGGGCTGACATTTGTGGAGCTGAAACCGGCGATCTTGTACTGGTACTGTCGGGTGCCAAAGAAAAAACATTGAAAGCATTGGGTGAATTGCGCCTTGAAATGGCCAACCAACTCGGCTTACGCGATAAAAATACATTCAAACCACTTTGGGTGATCGACTTCCCATTGCTGGAATGGGACGAAGAAACACAGCGTTTCTACGCGATGCACCACCCGTTCACGGCTCCGAAACCGGAAGATATTCCGTTGCTGGAAACTGATCCGGGTAAAGTTCGTGCAAACGCTTACGATTTGGTGATCAACGGCGTTGAAATCGGTGGTGGATCTGTCCGTATTTTCAACTCAGAATTGCAGGCGAAAATGTTCGATTTGCTGGGCTTCACTAAAGAATCGGCTGAAGCGCAATTTGGCTTCCTAATGAGCGCCTTCAAATACGGAGCTCCTCCGCATGCGGGTATCGCCTTCGGCTTCGACCGATTGGTATCACTGTTCTGTGGCTTAGACAGTATCCGCGACACCATTGCATTCCCGAAAAACAACTCAGGACGCGATGTGATGAACGATGCACCATCACCAATTGCCGATGCTCAGTTGGACGAACTGAATATCAAACTCGATCTGAAAGAAGACAAATAATCATCAACGATGATATCATGCAAAAAGGGAGCTCAACGCTCCCTTTTTTATTTCTTCAAAAAGTCTTCCCGAATTGGGTTGAAACTATCCACTAAACGCGCAGTCGGCGTCAGTAATTGAATCGTATGCTTCTTTCCGGATGGAGCAGCAAACATATCCCCAGCTTTCAATTTTACGGGTTCTTCATCCTCACAGAAGAAGATAATCTCTCCCGCTGCAACATAGGATGTTTGCTCGTGCGGATGACTATGCGGCGGCTCTGGTTGTTCCCAGGGGCCGTCCGTGAAATCAATCAGCACGGTCATCAGGTTAGAGGTATGGATGATCTTGCGTTCCAAACCTTCTCTTACTTTTTCATAAGGGACTTCGTCGAACATTAGTGTAGCCATGATGTCGTTTAGTTTACAAATGAAAAAAGGGAAACCCGCATGAGTTTCCCTTCTATGTATTGTCTTAAAAAGATTACTTTTCAGTGTCTTTCTTTCTTGACGAATAGTTGATGTGCAACGCAGAAGCTTTACGCAACTCTTGTTTGATATCGGAAACGATACCCATTTTTGCGAATTCATCAACTTTCAGAGATGTAATCATCATTGGCACCTCAGCTTCATCGCGAGCTTCACGCTCAGCTGTAATGAAGTCTAAAATATCAGATGGTTGAGCAAATTGATCGTTCAACTGAATACGTGGTTCTGATCCGAATACATGTTGGTATTGCGGCATCGGCTCACCTACGTAAATATAACTTACCAATGATTTCTTTTCCAATTTGGATAGTTCAGTGGCTGCGGGAACTTTAACCTTAACCATCAAGGTAACTTCCCTCATCGTTGTACTAACCATGAAGAAGAACAACAACATGAACACGATATCGGGCAATGAAGCTGTCGAAATTGGTGGCAATTCTTTACCACTATCTTTTCTAAATTTAGACATACTTATTTCCCTCCAACTTTTTTAGGTTCGGCCTCGGAGATCTTAGACGGATAAATTTCTTTAATCGCGTCTTGTTGATCGCTCTCGAGTTTCTCAAACGATTTGCCAAACTTTTGTTCTGCTAATTCTTCTCTCAAATCATTAATGGCACCAACCAACTCGTTTTGAACAGCGAGATATGTTCCGTACGATGTACCACGGTCGTTTTGCAGTGAGATTACCCCTTTTGTGATTCCATATTCCCCGAAGTAAGGAACTTCTTTATAAGTCTTTTCGGGCAAATTTTCTGAATTATTAGGGTTAGCCATAAATTCTTTGGCCTTTTCTCTCAACTCTTCAACGCGACCGATTTCGCCTTCAACCAGTAATTGGTCGTTAGCATTTACCAACACCACGAAAACGTTACGTTCCTTAATAGGAGGTGTATCGTCATTTTGTTGATCTTCAGGTGGCATTGGCGGCAATCTACGTTCCAAACCGCTATCAACATCCATTGTGGTCGTTACCAGGAAAAAGATAAGCAACATGAAGGCAATATCAGCCAAAGATGCTGCGGGTATTTCAGGTACTTTTCTAGCCATAATCTAATTTTTCCTGTAATTAATCCACAATAAATTATTTCAATAAACGAGTTAACGGTGCTACCGCGATGGCGATAATTGTTAAGAACAACAGGATATAAGTTGCATACAAAGTAGTACCAATCCACTTAGAAACAGTGTTGGTTAAGCTACCATCAGCAACAAATTTATCCACACCATAGAATTGAGGAATAGCGTCCGATGCTAAAACGTAAGCAAGAACAAGAACTACGCCTGCAAATACAAGAGCTGTTAAGCCTTTTTTAGCAGCAGCTTTATCCGAGAATGTGTGAATTAACGCAAATACAAGTGCAATAATAGTACTGGCGCCCAACAGGATGTATGACCAAGACAAGTTTGTGTTGATCCAGGTTCCCATGGTAGCATCAGCTTTATCATCGCTAAGATTCATCATCATTGACACAATCAAGATAGCTGAAACTGCCAAAAGTACATACATCAGAATGCTTAATACTTTTTCTAGTTTCATAACTTCAATTATTTTTTAAGATTGTGTTTTACTAAGATGTCGATCAAAGAAATAGAAGCGTCTTCCATGCTGTTTACGATACTGTCGATTTTAGCCAAACAGTAGTTGTAGAAAATTTGAAGAATCATCGCAACAACAAGACCAGATACTGTTGTAATCAAGGCCACTTTAATACCACCGGCAACCAACGCAGGACTAATATCACCAGCAACTTCGATAGCATCGAAAGCCTCGATCATACCGATTACTGTACCCATGAACCCTAACATAGGAGCCAAAGCAATAAACAGAGCCAACCAGCTCAAACCTTTTTCCAACAAACCAGCTTGTACACCACCGTAAGCTACAACTGTTTTTTCTACTACGTCGATACCTTCGTCTGAACGATCAAGACCTTGGTAGAAGATGCTTGCAACAGGACCGCGAGTATTACGGCACACTTCTTTTGCAGCTTCGATACCACCTGTAGCCAAAGCGTCTTCAACTTTCAACAATAATTTTTTGTTGTTTGAAGTTGACAAGTTCAGATAGATAACACGTTCCAAAGACAATGCAAGACCTAAGATCAAACAGATCAATACGAATGACATGAATCCGGCGCCCCCTTCGATGAACTTCTGTTTCAGCTCACTGTGCAAAGATTGACCTTGCTCAGCAGTAGCAGCTGTTTCTTCTTCTGCATCAGCAGAAACAGCTGGTGCAGACGGTTCAGCAGCAACAACTTCAGTTGAATCAGCCTCGGTTTGATCCTGAGCTACGGCATTGTTCGATGCTCCAATGTAAAGCATCCCAAGAACTGCTATAAACGCAAATAGTTTTTTCATCATTGGTTTCAATTTTAATTAGTAAATCTCCTTAATTTTTATTTTTATACTATTTGTATTGATTATTCTGTCAGAATAGTAATGAACCTTCTACCCTTTCCAAAACATTTTCAATTTTTTCATGCTTAAGTTTTTCACAAAGAACGGAACTGCGGAGAGAGAGGGATTCGAACCCTCGGTACCCTTTTGAGGTACACACGCTTTCCAGGCGTGCCAGTTCAGCCACTCCTGCACCTCTCCAAGATCTGGCTCCTGTAAATTCGGGCTGCAAATTACAAAAAAATTGTGAAAAAAAAATAACTACTCACTTATTTCACCGCTCATGCTTTTATTCATGTAAAGCTTGATATCGTCCTCACTTAAACCTTGTCCCAACAAAAACATCAGCTTGGTTACAGCGGCTTCTGTCGTCATGTCTTTTCCGCTGATTACACCGGCATTCAATAGTTCCTGACTCGTCTGATAGTGCCCCATCTTGACGGCCCCTCCTTCGCACTGTGTTACAGTGACAATAAGAATCCGGAGACGGGTTGCCTTCCTGATCAATCGAATGAACCATGGTGCGGTTGGGACATTTCCTGAGCCATAAGCTTCCAATACGATTCCGCGAAGCCCGGGAATGCTCACGATGCTCTCAAAAACGGCTTTGCTAATACCCGGAAAAATTTTCAAAACCACGACATTTTCATCAAAAGCCGTGTTCACATTTAATATTCCCTTTTTTCGGGAATAATAAATATTCTCAAAATAGTACTTTATATCGACCCCTGCTTTAGCCAGCAGCGGATAATTCTGCGAATTGAATGCACTGAAGTGATCGGCGTGGCGTTTCTTAGTCCGATTACCGCGCATGAGTTTAAAATCGAAGTAAATGCACACTTCGGGAACAACAGCCATCCCGTTCTGTTTTGCGGCTGCTATTTCAATGGAAGTAATGAGGTTTTCTTTCCCGTCGGTGCGTAAAATACCGATCGGCAACTGGGATCCGGTTAGTACCACCGGCTTATCGAGGTTTTCGAGCATGTAGCTCAGCGCCGATGCAGTGTAGGCCATGGTGTCTGTTCCGTGGAGGACAACAAAACCATCAAACCTGCTGTAATTTTTTTCGATTAATTTGGCGAGCTTGGACCATTTGCGCGGCGTCATGTTCGACGAGTCGATCGGAGGTGAGAATGTCAACGACTCTAAATGGTAGCCTAAACGGCTTAATTCCGGAACTTCATCCAAAATCTGATCAAACTTCACCGGGTTTAATGCACCACCTTCCTTCTGAACCATACCGATTGTCCCACCGGTATAAATAATTAGTATAGACGGTACCTGGCTGTTCATAGGGTTAATGAGCATCAAGTATACTTTTTCAAATTTGAAACAAACTTTCTGCGTTTTGGCTTGATCGTCTGGCTAGTTCCTGAACACTTATTCCGTGCAATTCGGCAACTTTTCTCGCCACGTAAATCAGATACGAACTTTCATTACGTTTTCCACGAAACGGTACAGGAGTCAAATATGGGGCATCTGTTTCTAAAATAATATGAGATGGGTCAACCTTTTCAATTACTTTGTCCATCCCGCTATTTTTAAAGGTCACCACGCCGTTTACGCCCAATTTAAACCCAAGGTCGATTACTTGCTGTGCCTGCTCAATTGTTCCGGAAAAACT
Source organism: Mangrovibacterium diazotrophicum (assembly GCF_003610535.1). Taxonomy (NCBI): domain Bacteria; kingdom Pseudomonadati; phylum Bacteroidota; class Bacteroidia; order Marinilabiliales; family Prolixibacteraceae; genus Mangrovibacterium; species Mangrovibacterium diazotrophicum. The sequence goes on from NZ_RAPN01000005.1 coordinate 176,254, forward strand.
ATGGAAAACGCCGCGAAGCCCGGGAACCTTTTCTTCCTGCAAAACAGCCATCACCTCGTTAAACGATTCGCGGAAATGGATGACGATCGGTAAGTCATATTTAATAGCCATCCGGATTTGGCGCCGAAAAGCATCTGTTTGCTCATTCACAAAAGTCTTGTCCCAATACAGGTCGATACCAATTTCTCCGATCCCGTAGAATTTTTGTTTTTGAAGCCAGAACTCAACCAATTCGAGTTCCTCCTCATAATCCTCATTCACTGATGTAGGATGAAGTCCCATTAACGGATAGCAAATTTGCGGGTATTGTTCCGATAAATCGAGCAGCTTTTTAACGGTGGAACTGTCGATATTCGGGAGTACTATTTTTCGGACTTCATTTTCGTACGCGCGCTGGATCACTTCAGCAATGTCATCGGAAAAATCTTCCGTATAAATGTGAGAATGTGTATCGATCAACATTTCTTGAGATAATTTCAAACAAAGAAAACAAGGAAATCCGAACTGGCGGTTTCCCAAATATTATCTTATTACTAATTTGCAAAAAACCGGCTAAAAGTCGATTAACTTTCAGCCGGTATCCTAAAAAAATTCAGAATTCGATTCTTTTTATACAATGCCCTGTGCCAGCATAGCGTCGGCAACTTTCACAAAGCCCCCAACGTTGGCACCCTTCACATAGTTAATCCGCTCGCCGTTTTTTCCGTACCGAACACAGGTATCGTGAATTTCCTTCATAATCAAATGCAGACGAGCATCAACTTCTTCTCGCGTCCAATTCAATCGCTGGCTGTTCTGTGTCATTTCGAGCCCGGACACAGCAACGCCACCAGCATTGACAGCTTTTCCCGGTGCATAATTAATATGGTCTGCCAAATATTCTACAGCCTCGGCTGTACATCCCATATTGGAAGCTTCAGCTAACAAGAAGCAGCCTTTTGCCACCAACATTTTGGCGTCTTCCAAATCCACCTCGTTCTGCGTGGCACAAGGAATGGCAATGTCGACCTTTTGCTCCCATGGCTTCTTCCCGGCGAAGAATTGTGCGCCAAATTCGTTGGCGTATGGTTCAACAACATCGTTATTGGTTTCTCTCAACTCCAGCAAATAATCGATCTTCTCACCACTGATACCAGCAGGATCGTAAATATAGCCATCGGGGCCGGAGATTGTCACAACTTTTCCGCCGAGCTCATTAATCTTGGTGATCGCGCCCCAGGCAACGTTTCCAAATCCGGAAACGGCAAAGGTCTGCCCGACAATGTCTTTTCCCAAATGATCAAGCATGTGGTGCACAAAGTAAACAGCACCAAAGCCAGTTGCCTCCGGACGAATCAAACTTCCGCCCCAAGCCAGGCCTTTTCCGGTGAGCACACCTGTAAACTCGTTCCGAATCCGTTTGTATTGACCAAACAAGTAACCGATTTCGCGACCGCCAACACCAATATCACCAGCCGGAACATCGGTATTCGGTCCAATGTGGCGTTGAAGCTCAGTCATAAAACTTTGGCAAAAACGCATGATTTCATTGTCCGATTTTCCTTTCGGGCTGAAATCAGAACCGCCTTTTCCACCGCCCATTGGCAAGGTGGTCAGACTATTTTTGAAAGTCTGCTCGAATCCGAGGAATTTCAGAATTGAAAGCGTCACTGTGGGGTGAAAGCGCAAACCGCCTTTATAAGGTCCCAATGCTGAATTGAATTCAACCCGGTAACCGCGGTTAATTTGCACCTCGCCTTTGTCGTCGATCCAAGGCACCCGGAACATGATTACCCGCTCGGGCTCAACCATACGTTCCAATATTTTTGCTTTTTGATATCGGGGATTTTTCTGATAAACGTCCCAAATTGTTTCTACTACTTCCTGAACTGCTTGGTGAAACTCAGTTTCACCCGGAGTCTTGGCAATTAATGCCTGCATAAATTCATTCATGTCCGTTCTCATGATCGTTGAGATTGATTCTAAATGATTGAAATTTTTATTGTCAACAAAGGAAACGATGAAAACGACACGAAAAACTGATTTTCGAACAAGTTTGCACTACCTGTTAATGTTTAATAGCAATAAAAAAACCGGGCCCCAAACCCGGTCTTTTCAATTTCACCTAAACAACCCCTTGAGCCAGCATGGCTTGGGCTACTTTTACAAAGCCCCCGATGTTGGCCCCGTCGACGTAATTAATCCAACCATCTTTTTGCGCACCATGTTTCAGACACATGGCATGAATCGTTTTCATAATCGTATGCAGGCGGGCATCCACTTCTTCTCGTGTCCAATTGAGTCGCATGCTGTTTTGCGCCATTTCCAAACCGGAAACGGCAACTCCACCTGCATTTGCGGCCTTACCCGGAGCATATAATATTTTCGATTTCAGGAACAGGTGTACTGCTTCGGGCGTACAAGGCATATTCGCTCCTTCGGCAACAACCTGGCAGCCGTTTTTCAGCAAGTGCTCGGCATCCTCTTTGTGAACTTCGTTTTCGGTAGCACAGGGCAAAGCGATATCGCAGGCAACCGACCAGGGCCGCTGACCTGCATGATACGGGCAGCCGTACTTATCTGAGTACTCCTTGATTCGTCCACGCTGCTCGTTTTTCAGCTGGAATATAAATTCGAGTTTCTCCGGATCAATCCCATCCGGATCGTGAATAAAACCACCGGAGTCCGACATGGTGACAACTTTACCCCCCAGCTCCAACACCTTTTGAGCTGCGAATTGCGCAACGTTTCCGGATCCGGAAATACAAACTACTTTACCTTTCAAATCTTCCCCCTTCGTACTCATCATCTCCTGTGCGAAATAAACGGTTCCGTAACCCGTTGCTTCGGGGCGAATCAGGCTACCACCCCATTCAATTCCTTTCCCGGTTAAAACACCCGTAAATTCGTTCCGCAAGCGTTTGTATTGCCCAAACAAAAAACCGATTTCGCGACCACCAACACCAATATCGCCGGCCGGCACGTCGGTATTGGGGCCAATATGCCGAAACAGCTCCGTCATGAAGCTTTGGCAAAAGCGCATCACTTCGAGATCTGATTTATTCTTCGGGTCAAAATCCGAACCTCCCTTTCCTCCACCCATTGGCAAACTGGTCAGGCTGTTTTTAAAGGTCTGCTCAAACGCGAGGAACTTCATGATACTTAAATTTACGGTTGGGTGAAATCGCAAACCTCCTTTATAAGGACCGATCGCGGAGTTCATCTCGACCCGGAAACCACGATTCACCTGGATGTTCCCCTGATCGTCCAACCAGGGAACTCGGAAATGCAGGACACGCTCGGGCTCAACCAAACGTTCCAGGATTCTCATTTTTAAATATTTCGGATGATCTAAAAGAAAGGGAGCCAATGACTCAATGACTTCGTGCACGGCCTGGTGAAATTCAAGCTGATTGGGATCCTGTGCTTTGACGCGTAACATAAACTCGTCGATGAAGCTTTCAATTGGTTTTTTCATAGCTAAAGTTTTAGTTTCGCCAGGCAGACCGCCAGCACCTCTCCAACCTAAAAATCGACTTTCCCCCCGGCTGCCTCAGCCCGGCTCTGTAACACAATTATTATTATCAAGTTCGGAAATAATTCTGTAAATGGGAAGGTGCTATTCAACACAACAAAATGAATTTCAATCAATTACCACCAACAAGATCATCAACTCAAAACAAAAAACAGGTTTTATCTAATAATCTAAAAGTCATTTCACCTTTTAATCTTCGATATATAAAAAAAACTCTCTTGTGGGCGTAAAACCGCAATTCATGTTGCAAATCAGCTTGTTCGTCAAATTTAATTGATTGTCAGGCAAGGAATTGATGTATTTAACTAAATTTGACAAGCCTTAAGAATGATAAAAAAAACCGGAAATCTAAAATGCAGCCAAACTACCCATCGGCCTATCAATCAATATTGTTATTGCTACGTCTCGTACTAATAATAGCTGCATTATTAATTCCGTATTGTATCGTCCGCTTTATCATCAATGATTCCACCACGATCACAAGACTGGACGCATTTTATTTTTACACTTCAAAAATCCTTGCTCAAATACTCGTTTTTTACTGGGCTTACAAGCGAGTACAAAAAGAGGATTTATACAGCCTGTCGGATGAATTGTCGCCCTCGCTGAACTCCAGCTTACTATGGGCGATTCTGGGGGGGCTGGCTTTAATCTTCCTGATGGAACCGATTGAACAGTTTGTACCGGCAACCAGTACTGTACAAATCTATTTCTCCAACCTCTCAACCAATAAGTTTGGCTCGTTCCTTTACGTCGTTCTGATATCGCCGGTATTAAACGAGCTGATATTCCGGTCGATTATTCTGCGCGGCTTTTTGAAAAATTACAAACCCGGCCTTGCCATATTAGGAACCGCCTTACTCTTCTCTATATTCCATGTTTCGTTACTGCAAGCGGTTATTTCATTTATTTTAAGTTTATTCATCGGCTTTGTTTATTGGCAAACACGCTCCTTGCTGTTATGCATCATTCTGCATATACTCAACAATGCCGTTGCGTACATCATCATCGTTTATTCAGGGCAAATAGAAAGCATATCCAGCTTAATTCCGGATACAAAAATTTACCTCTTTCTCTATCTGCTTGCGGCAGCGGCTCTGTCAATCACGCTTCTTCAGATCTATAAAAAGAATCAAGTCGAAATTTAGCAGAGTTTCACATTCGGATAATTTGTATTTTTGAAGCTGAAATATTTAACAAAGAAGAGAAATGAAAAAAGCAGAGATTTACACGGAAAAGGGTGTCATGAAATTGGAGTTCTACGAAGATGATGCTCCCGGAACAGTAGAAAACTTTGTGAAACTTTCCAAGTCGGGCTTTTACGACGGACTTACATTCCATCGCGTAATTCCTGGTTTCGTAATTCAGGGAGGTTGCCCGGATGGAACAGGAGCAGGCGGCCCAGGCTACACAATTAAATGCGAATTGACCGGCGAAAAACAATACCACGATCGCGGTGTGCTTTCAATGGCACATGCAGGTCGCAACACAGGTGGCTCTCAATTCTTTATTTGCCACAACCGTCAAAACACGAAACACCTCGACCGCAAACACACCTGCTTTGGCAAAGTGTACGAGGGGCTCGATGTGATCGACGCTATCCGGCCGGGCGATGTCATTGAAAAGATTGTAATCATCGAAGAATAAATCAGAAGCCGGTTCCCACCGGCTTTTTTTAGCTCCTATTTATCCCCCGAACTACCCAGATCACTTAATCTGAACCCGATGTCAAACAACTTTAAAGGGATCGTCTTCACCCTAACATCTGTCGTCATGTTTGCCTTCATGGCCGTTTTGGTTCGAATGATTCCCCACGTCTCATCCTTCCACTCCAGCTTTGTCCGATTCACAATTGGGTTGGCAATCATCGGCATACTGGCCATGTTTAAACTAATCCCGCTCAAATTCCGCGACCGCAAAACCTTGTTCATCCGGGGGCTGATTGGTGGCATCGCGGTTTACCTGTTCTACCTGGCAATCGTTCGGCTTGGAATTGGAAAGGGATCAGCCTACGTTTATTCCTACCCCGCTTTTGCGACCTTGCTTTCCATGTTTATGCTGAAGGAAAAAGTTGAAGGCATCAAGTTCATCCCTATCTTTACCTCCATTGCCGGATTGGTTCTTCTTTCACTTGGCCGCACAAATGGCGCGATGGCAGGATTTGGCTGGAACGAACTAATTGCCATTGGTGGCTCCATCACCACAGCACTGGCCGTCGTTTATGTGAAAAAACTTCACCACAGCGACAACTCCTATGCGATCTTTTTCGCGCAAAGCATCATTGGGTTTTGGCTCTTTCTTATCCCATCCGGATTAACACAAGGCCAAGGAAACTCATTCGACCTGACAATCCTGATCATTCTCGGGCTGGTTGCTACAATAGGACAGCTATTCATGACTGAAGGTTACCGCTACGTGAATGTCGCAACAGGATCACTTTTTCAGTCGATGGTTCCGGTGCTCAATTTACTTTCGGGCTATTTCATTTTCGAAGAACATTTCTCTACAACCGAGACCTTGGGTGCATTCGTCATCGTTTTGTCCTGCATATCGCTGGTCATCATTAACTACAGCATCGGCAAACGCAGCAGAATATTAAAACTGGTTGAGTAAACTTTCGGGAATGAGCCCTGTTTAAATAGGGAAACTACGCACCATGAAAGAACAAATTGCCTTCTACAAACAGAAATTACAATACGAAACTGACGCCTGGGATTTAGCTGAAGCACTCAAAAAGAAAAACGACATCATCGTCGTGGATGCCCGCTCGGCTGAAGCCTGGGACAAAGAACACATTCCCGGCTCAATCAATTTCCCGCATCGCGAAATCAACATCGAATCGACGGAGAAACTCGATCGCGCAAAGCTTTACGTCACTTATTGCGACGGCATTGGCTGCAATGCCTCAACGAAAGCCGCTTTTCAACTTTCCAGATTGGGATTTCGAGTGAAAGAATTAATCGGTGGACTGGAATGGTGGAAGCGCGATGGCTACGAGACACAAGGGAAGTTTGCAGAAAACAAAGAATTTACCAACTGCGGGTGCTAGCCGGCTTTTGATTTCTGTGTCACAGCATCTTCCTTCGACGGATTCACCAGGATCAGAATCAGCAAAAACATCAATACAGCAACGGCGGCACCTCCGGCAAAGGCGGTGCGAATTCCTCCAAATTCGTAAAAAACACCAATCAGCAGCGGCCCCAAGGTTTGTCCAACCCGCAACACCATCGAATTTAGCGACATAAAAGCGGCCCTCTCCTGGATTGAGGCCAAACCAACCATCATATTCTGCAAAGCCGGAATCAAAACGCCGTGCCCGAGCCCGAAAACGACGATCCCGGTAATAATGCTGCCCCAATTGAAAGATCTTCCCAATATGAGCATCGACACCAAATAAAACATACTTGCAAACAGCAGTTGCTTTTTCGGACTGAGCAGCCTGTTAATCCTGGGCATCTGAAACGAAGTGAGCGCAGTTACTGCCGACATCAGCGACATGGCTCCGCCGATAATCACCGATCCCGAATCCAGGCGCGAACGCAACAACAGTGGGAAATAAGTCAGATAGGCCCCATACAAAATCACAAACAACAAAATGTTAGCACCGAAAAGTCCCCAGACAATTTTCCGATTCACCGTTTGCCAAACATTGGAAAAATAAGTGCTCAATGTGGTCTGTCCCGCAGGTTCGGGGTTGTGCAAATAGAGCAAAACCAAAATTGCCAGAGGTACCGATAAAATCGGAAGGAGGAAAACAAATTGCCAGCCCATGACAGTCAACAGTCCGCCAATGGCAGGATAGGATGCCGTGCCGATGCTCAACACGCTGGCATTATAGCCCATAGCAGCCACACGGTCGTTACCGGAGAATAAGTCACCAATCAGGGTAATATTGATACTTGCCAAGCTGCTGGCTCCAACACCTTGGACAAAGCGCAACAGCAGCAACCAGTAAAAATCGCGGACAAAGAAACAAGCAAAACCGGCCAACCCGAACAAGACCAGCGACGGAATCAAAATCACTTTTCGACCTAAACGATCCGCCAAAATACCGGTAAGCGGAGTCAGGAAAATTCCGGGCAGCGTAAAAGAAACAATCAACCAGCCAACCTGCCGGGCGGTGATATGGAAATACTGAATCACTTCCGGAAAAGCCGGCGTAATACTCGCCACGCCCATCACAGCAACGAGCGTCACCCCAAAAATCAACTGTAAATTCCTATTTTCGATGATTGATTTTCGATGCGGCATAGTCAGTCTCCTTTTATTATTTGATCATATCGACTCCCCGATTTCGTTGATCCAGAAAGCGCGAAGCAACATTCAACGGACGAAGCGTTCCCTTTTTCTTATACTGATGTGCTTCCATCCGCCCCAGGATACTCGACAGAATCCGAACGGTCTCAACAATATGATCGCCCTTGTTCAGCATCACACATTCGGAACGAGCCGACATCGACGCATCAGTAATTTCGGCACGGGTTGCAATTCCTTCTTTCGCCAGGTGCTCAAAAACCTGTGTGGCCCAAATATTTGGGATGAAAGCTGCCTCACAAAGCCACAACAACATTTCCTGCACTTCCGAAATCCGCTCCGGTCCCAACTCAACAGCCAGATCGCCACGGGCAATCATCAGCCCGATATTTGGACTCCGCATCGCTGTCAAAATAAGTTCCGGCACATTGCTGAACGCTTCTTCATTTTCAATTTTCAGCACCACGCCAATATCTTCCCGACCGTGTTCTTTCAGTTTTTGCTGAAGAAATTCAACATCGGCGGCAGTTCGTACAAACGAGTAGCCCAACAAATCAGCATGTTTCAGGATGAAGGGGAGATTTTCAAGGTCTTCATCCGGCAGCGACGGCAGGTTCAACTTGGTATCCGGCAAATTAATTCCTTTCTCTGCCTTCAGTTTCGTTCCGCCAACTTTCGCTTTTACGATTTTCACCAAAAACGAATCCGGCAGAACAGCTTCAATCATTCCGCCAATCTTTCCGTCGTCAAACCAAATTCGTTCGCCAACTTTCACATCAGCAACTACCGAAGCGATTGAAATCACAACACTCGCTTTTTCGGATCCAAAAACCATATCGTTTCGCTCGGCGACGTCAACACGCAAGTAATCTCCGGCCTCCAGTCGAACGAAATCTTTCGAGCCTGCATTTTCGCCCAAGCGGACGATCTGCTCCGTACGTAACTTGGGTCCGGGAAGATCCATATAAACTTTGCAATCGCGCTTGGTCTCCACTGCAATTTCGCGAACATTTGCAGCCATTCGGGCCCATTCGGTTTGCGAATCGTGACTACAGTTTATCCGGGCATTTTCCATCCCCGCATCCATCAGGTCACGAATCAGCTGCTTATCTTCGGCAGCCGATGTTGGCAGCGTTACCATGATTCGGGTATGAAAGGGTTGGTTCGACTTGCCCAAAAGCCGATCGGTGTTTTCATCCAAAACATGAAGACTCTTGAAATAATTGACCGGATGTTCGCCAAGCCCAAAGCGCCCCTGAAAGGACTGCCCAACGTACAAATGAAGAAAATACAGGATATTTTCGATATTGGCCAACACATAACGTTCGGAGTGACCGATTGACGACAAGCCCAGCGCCGACAACTCCTCCTGAATGGGGCGCAACTCGAAAGTTCGTAGCCGCAGGTAGCGGACAAAGTTCCGGGCCGAGTAATGATAATTCGGGTGAACGGAATCAATCAGTGGCTTGTATTCTGTTTCACAAGCTAAAATTGACTCTCTTATTTTCAGCAATTGATCGATTAATTCTTCTATTGTCATAGCATCACAGTGTTCTCAACCAAAGATAAACACATTGTTCTGCTTTTAACAAAAAGTCGAAATAAATTGCTTTTGCTCCGGAAACCTAAAAATGAAAGCAGGTTGCCGATCTTTAAAAAATCGACAACCTGCCTGCCTATTATCTAAGTCTGTTTATCTTACACGCTTAAAACACTGTTTTCGCCACCAAAGCTGTTAGCTGCGTAGCCGTCTGCTTCAGGGTCGTTATACCAGTCTTGCCCGCCAACCAGGTAACGGAACTCATAGGTTTTACCGGATTCTATTTCAACAACACCGGTAAATTCACCACTTTTCAATTTATTCAGCGGGGTTTCAATCGGATCCCAATTATTGAAATCTCCAACAACAGTAACTGTATCTGCCCCGGCGGCCATCTCTTTTGACACACGGAATGTAACCTTACAAACCGGCTTTGATTTTAACATTTGTTTCTTTAGACTCATACCAATAACAATTTTCTATTAACGTAATCACTTGATTTTAAAAACTAAAAATAGAATACTCAAAAAGATATCGGTTTTCATTTTCTTTCAAAACAGTCATTTGTTCGCAATAACTTAATATTTCCCTACTTTTCAGTAAATCATTCAGGATGTTATTGTTAACGCGACAATATAAAATAGTGCAAACCTGATCATTTTCCGGAGCGAAGCGATTACTGCCTGCAGCTTTTAGATGAGCTCCACCGATTTAAGTCATATTTTTCAACACCTAGTCTACGCAGTTTTTTCTATCTTTGCGCCTCAGTTTTAAGTGGTAACATGAATGGTGAAAAATGTCACCGCCAAAAAACCACAACTAACATTGTTTAACACAAAGGTCGGCGACCTTAAAATGCTTTTAACCAACCAATACCATGGAATACAAATTCTGGGACATTGAGCCGAAATGGCAAGCTTACTGGGAGGAGAACAAAACCTTCAAGACGGAAAACGATTTTTCGAAACCGAAATATTATATCCTCGACATGTTCCCTTATCCGTCAGGTGCCGGGCTACACGTTGGACACCCCGAAGGTTACACAGCAACCGACATCATCAGCCGTTACAAACGCATGAAAGGGTTCAACGTGCTTCACCCCATGGGGTGGGATGCGTTTGGTTTGCCGGCCGAGCAATATGCCATTCAAACGGGAACGCACCCTTCGATTACAACCCAGAAAAACTGCGACAACTTCCGTCGCCAGATTAAAACCCTGGGATTGAGTTACGACTGGGATCGCGAGATTAACACAACCGATCCGAAATATTTCAAATGGACACAGTGGATCTTCACCAAACTGTACAATACGTATTTTGATGCAGAACAAGGAAAAGGTCGCCCAATTAGCGAACTGCCAATTCCGGCTGAAGTAAAAGCTGAAGGTGACGCTGCTGTTAACCAATACATCAGCAAAAAACGTTTGGCCTACTACGATAATGCCCAGGTTTGGTGGTGTCCGAACTGTAAAACAGTTTGTGCCAACGAAGAAGTGTTGACCGACGGATCGCACGAAAAATGTGGACACCAAGTGAATCGCAAAAACCTGAAACAATGGCTGCTTCGCATTCCTCACTACGCGCAACGTTTGTTGGAAGGTTTGGATGAACTGGACTGGCCGGAAGGTGTAAAAGACATGCAGAAAAACTGGATTGGTAAATCGACCGGTGCGGAAGTTGACTTCGCATTGGAAGGCATCAACCAAAAGCTGCGCGTGTACACCACTCGTCCTGACACGCTGTTCGGAGCAACTTACATGGTTATTTCGCCGGAACACCCAATGATGAGCGAAATAGTAACCGCCGATAAAAAAGAAGAAGTTGAAAAGTACATTCAGGCTGCTGCTTTGAAATCAGACCTGGACCGTACCGAGCTGAATAAAGATAAAACCGGTGTATTTACCGGCCGCTACGCCACCAACCCGATCAACGGAAAACAAATTCCGGTTTGGGTGGCCGACTACGTGTTGATGGGTTACGGAACCGGAGCCATCATGGCTGTTCCGGCGCACGACACCCGCGACTTCGAGTTTGCTGAAAAATTCGAAATTCCAATCATCTGTATCCTCGATCCGAAAGATGCGGAAGCTGAATTGCGCGATCAGGTTTTGGCCGGCAAAGCCTGCTGGACCGAAGATGGCGCCTACATTAACTCAGCCAGCGCCGAAACCGGTATCGACATCAACGGACTCAACAAAAAAGAAGGGATCGCGAGAGTGATTGGCTGGTTGGAAGAACAAGGAATTGGTAAAGCAACTGTCAACTTCAAACTGCGCGACTGGTTGTTCAGCCGCCAACGTTATTGGGGCGAGCCGTTCCCGGTTATCCACTGGGAAGATGGCGAGATTGAACTGGTAGATGAAGATCTTCCGGTAACCTTGCCTGAACTGGAAAAATTTGAACCGGGTGAGGGTGGTGAATCTCCGTTGGCCAACGCCGGCGACTGGTTGACTGTGGTTGACAAAAACGGCCGCAAAGGTCGTCGCGAAACCAACACCATGCCGCAATGGGCGGGCTCGTGCTGGTACTACCTACGCTACATCGACCCGAAAAATGACGAATCGATTTTCGACCCGAAAGTAGAAAACTACTGGATGCCGGTCGACCTGTATATTGGCGGTGCCGAGCACGCCGTGCTGCACTTGCTGTACTCGCGTTTCTGGCACAAAGTGCTGTTCGACCTGGGAATCGTTTCAACCAACGAGCCGTTCCAAAAGCTGTTCAACCAAGGAATGATTTTGGCATTTGCTTACGAGACCAAGACCGGTGCCAAAATTGCTTCGGATTTGGTTGAAGAAAAAGAAGGCAAATATTTCCACATCGAGACCGGCGAAGAGCTGCGCCAGATTGTGGCAAAAATGTCGAAGTCACTGAAAAACGTGATCAACCCCGACGATGTGGTTGAGAAATACGGAGCCGACTCGTTGCGTCTGTACGAAATGTTTATGGGACCGCTGGACGACACCAAGCCTTGGGCCGAGAACGGCGTAAAAGGAGTGTTCGGATTCCTGGGCCGTGCTTACCGTTTCTTCGGAAACCTCGACAATATTGTGGAAGGCGAAGAAGACAAGGAAATGGCGAAGTTGTTGGCACAAACGATCATCAAAGTTGGCGACGACATTGAAAACCTGAAGTTCAACACCGGTATTTCAGCCTTGATGGTATTGAACAACCTGGCCATGAAAAAAGGCAAAGTAACCAAAGCGACAGCCGAGACTTTTGCAAAAATTCTGGCTCCTTACGCGCCTCACCTTGCCGAAGAATTGTGGCAAATGTACGGCAACACCGCAACCTTGACTTACGAACCGTGGCCGGTAGCTGACACCAGCATCCTGGTGGAAGACACGTTCGAATACCCGGTTTCATTCAACGGCAAAGTGCGCTTCAAACTGGCAATGCCGGTTGATGCCGCCAAAGATGCCATTGAAAAAGCGGTGATGGAACACGAAGCTGCACAAAAGTGGCTTGATGGTAAAACACCGAAAAAAGTCATTATCGTACCGAAAAAGATTATCAATGTGGTTTTATAAATACCACATCTACAAAATATTGAAAAGATCCGGGCCATTATTGGTTCGGATCTTTTTTGTTTAGTACATTTATTCAACCAATCAACTATCCCCAAACAATGAAAACAATTCTTCTGCAACTAATTTTAGCATTCTGCGCAGCATTAACAACACAAGCACAAGATTATAACTCAATCAGATTAACCCATTTAAAAAACCAGCTGAGTTTCGAGATTGAACGAGGAGCAAAAGTCGTTATTACAACAAGTGACAACCGGATAAAAGGGAAAATCAGCCAAATACAAGATGACGCTTTAGTGATTGGAACAGACACAATCACATTTTCGGAAATCAATATTTTATTTGCAAAAACATATTCTTCCAAAACATCCGGAGTACTGCTCAGTATTTTAGGAGGTTCTCTGGGTACAGCGGGAATCTATGGTACAGGAGTCGCAATTGTAGAGGGAGGCTACTCACGTTTAATTCTACTTTATTCGCCCGCCCTCATAACAGTAGGCACCATTATAACCATCAAAGGCGTCCAAATGCTGAGTCGCGGAAAACGCTTCAAGAAAACGAAATGGGATTTCAGCCCAACAATTGTGGCCCAATAATCTCTTCGACTGCTGAAAACCAAAAAAAATATCTGCTAAGCCCTCAGGCTATTCTGTCAATTTCCGGATTAGGCCGCTGAAAATGTAGCCATGGAATGGATAAACCATTGCCCAGTACAAACGCCCGCCAACTCCTTTGGGGCGGAATGTCGCCGTTTGTACCAACTCGTCTCCCTGTATCCGAAATTCCAGCCAAGCCTCCCCCGGAATCTTCATTTCAGCCAGCAGAAGTAAACGTCCCTCTTCGCGATTGGCATATAAAACCCGCCAAAAGTCCAGCGTATCACCCGCTTCAATTTTATCGATACTCGTCCGGCCGCGGCGCAAACCAACGCCCCAAGTTAGCTCATCCATAAATCCACGGATTCGCCACAACCAGTCGCCATGATACCAGCCATTGTCGCCACCGATTCGCCAGATCCGCTCCACACAAGCCTCGATATCCCGAATTCGCCGCCGCCGCACATCGCGGTAACAACCAAAGCGGGGAACATTGATAAAATCGGAGATTTGGTAATTCAGCCGCCCGCTGATCGTGGAATCTTTCCAGCTCGAAACAATTTCGTTTTGCTCAATCTTTTTGAAGGCCTTAACAATGGCATCCTCGTACGACAGTGGTTGAATTCCGAGCATCTCGGTTAATCGCTGATCCTTGGCTACCACTTCAACCTTCATGCTGTCCACCAAAGCACAGGCTAATTTATAGGACGTTGATGTGACGAAATAGAGCCAGTACGAAGACAGCCGCGGCGTCATCACCGGAACAACGCCGATGTAGCGCTTCAAACCGCGGACACGGGCAAACTCCAGCAACATCTCTTTATAAGTCAAAATCTCGTTCCCGGAAATATCGAAGCTTTGCTTGTAGGTTTCCTCGCGCCCCAACACACCCGTTAAAAACTGGATCACATCGCGAATAGCAATTGGCTGGCAGCGCGTATTCAGCCATTGGGGAGCAACCATTGCCGGTAATTTCTCCACCACGTCGCGGATAATTTCGAACGAAGCACTACCCGAACCAATGATAATTCCGGCCCGAATCGTTGTCAGCGCATAATCACCGAGCGCCAGTTCATCCTCAACCGTTTTTCGCGATTGCAGGTGCTTGGATAAAGTCTGCGAATTGACAATACCACTCAAATAAATCACCTGCCTGACACGAGTCGCGTGCATGGCATCCCGGAAATTAACAGCCGAGCGCCGCTCCAGCTCATCAAAATCACTTGCCGTCGACATGGAATGTACCAGGTAGTAGGCAAAATCAATATCCTCCGGAATATTTTGCAGCGACTCCCTGTCGGTCAAATCGTTCTCGATTACCTCAATCTGTTCCCGAATGGATTTTACCGGATTGAAGCGCTGAACATCGCGCACACTACACACCACCTGGTGACCTTCGTTCACCAAAACAGGCAGCAATCTTTTTCCGATATATCCGGTTGCCCCGGTCAATAGTATCTTCATAAAATTAGAAGGATTCAGCGCTTTTATCCTAAAACGGCAAACAGGGGTGCACGGTTGCAGTCGTCCTAAGTTCCGAATAAAAAAGAGGACGTCCGCCCGCAAGTTTTCGAACTTATTCGTGTCCAATCGCCAAAACGAAAATCAACTTAAAAAGAATCAACAATGAAAAACAAATTCTCGTGGCGGGCATTTATCAGCTTTGGCCTCACTTACAGCCTCATCATCGTTCTTGTTTCCGGTTTAGTTTTATATGTTTCTCCTCCGGGACGCTACGCGCACTGGGTGAATTGGAAACTACTCGGTGCAACCAAAGAAGGTTGGCAAGCCATTCATACCATCTTTTCATTCGCTTTTGTTATCCTTTCCCTACTTCACCTGTTCAGCATTAACTGGAAAGCGTTTCTAAGTTACCTGCGAGCCAGAACAGAAAAAAGCCACAGCAAGAAACGCGAATTGGTATGGTCCAGTGTTGTAGTCGTCATCTTCTTTATCGGGACTGTCTTTTCTATTCCTCCTTTCAGCTCGGTCATGAATTTAAGTGAAAACCTGACGGCTTCTTGGGAAAAAACAGAGGAAACACCACCGGTTCCGCATGCCGAACTCCTCACCCTTGCCGAGCTGGACACACAATTACCAGACCTCAGCCTGGATCAAATTACCGAAAAATTGAAACGGCACAACATCGCTTTCGAAAACGCTTCGACACAAACCCTGCGCGAAATAGCCGAGCTAAACAACCAAACGCCAATGGAGATTTACGCGCAAATCACCCAAAAACCAGCTTCACAAATGCAGGGAAGCGGCATTGGCCGAAAATCACTGGAAACGATTTGCACCGAGCTAAATAAAAATGCAGACGACGTAATTTTACTTTTGGAAGACAACGCGATCATTGCAGACAAGGACCAAACGCTGCGCGCTATTGGCGATGAGAATGGCATCAGTCCGAAAGAAATCTACGATTTAATTAACCAGCCGCCTAATTAAAAATCAAGCGTCAGCATTTCATCCGGGGAACCCTCAGGTTAACTGACTCTTAAGCCGTTTCATAATCTTTTCTTAATTCCTTCACCAGATGATTTTTAGCAGGATTTTTTCATATTTTATATTCTTCATTTGCAGCCAATTTTAAAATCACGAAAAAACGGAGCGGAAACGCTACACATAAATTGCTAAAATGACTGAAGAACGTAAATTCAAGTTGAAGACCCTGCTTACTGATTACCTCATTATTACCGTGGGGATGTCGTTGTATGTTGTTGGGTGGACACTGTTCCTGATTCCTGCTGAAATCACCGGTGGAGGAATTAGTGGTGTATCGACAGTAATTTATTACAGCACCAAGTTTCCGATTGCGATCTCTTATTTTGTGATCAACGTTTTCCTGATCCTGGTTGCCATCAAAGTTTTGGGCGCCAGCTTCGGCGTGAAAACCATTTGGAGCATGCTCGTTGCAACGCTCCTGTTTTGGATCACCCCCGGAATGATCAAAGAACCACTGATTGATGACACTTTCCTTTCGGCTGTTTTGGGCGCCATGCTGGGTGGTATGGGAATCGGCCTGGTGTTCACGCGCGGTGGCAGCACCGGCGGAACCGACATCATTGCCATGATTATCAACAAATACCGCAACATCAGCCCGGGCCGGGTAATCATGTACTGCGACGTCATTATTATTGCGTCCAGTTACTTTGTTTTCCACTCGCCGGCAAAGCTGGTGTATGGCTACGTATCCATGTGGGTGGTCTCTTATTCGATTGATGCTTTTTTAAGCGGAGCCAATGCTTCTGCTCAAATTTTTATATTTTCGAAGAAATTTAATGAAGTTGCGGATTACATTAATCAAAATGCCAACCGAGGTGTTACAGTACTCGACGGCACAGGATGGTACTCCAAGGAAAACGTTAAAATTGTCATGACCGTTGTTCGCAAACGCGAATCGAGCATGATTTTCAGAAAATTAAAGGAAATTGACCCGGATGCTTTTATCTCCATGGGTAGTGTGATGGGGGTTTACGGCAATGGGTTCGAAAACATCAAAATTTAGTATGAAAAGATATTGGGCTGAAGGGATTTTTATTGTCATTGGAATTGCATTGGTAACCTGGATTTTTATCTACAAACAAAATCCGGAACCTGAAGCAGAAGTTATCCCCGAGCCCGAAGTTATCCCCGAACCGATTTTAAAGTTCGGCCTCCCGGTCGATTCGTTTTACGTTGAAGCGAGCTCCATCAAGCGCAATCAAAACCTATCCGACTTGTTGGTTAACCGGGGAGTTTCGTACCAAACCATTGATGAAATTGCACGTAAATCGAAACCTATTTTCGATGTGCGCAAGCTGAAACAAGGCAACAACTGCTACTTCTTTTGCACTCCCGACACCAACAAGCTGGCTAAATACTTCATTTACGAAATCGACCCGATTGAATATGTGGTTTACCAGCTCGACGATAGCCTGAACATTTACAAAGGCGAAAAGCCAGTGACCCAGGAGCTGAAAACCGCATCAGGCGTTATCGAATCATCGCTGTGGAATGCCATGACGGGGAACGACCTCAACCCGGTTTTGGCCATCGAGCTTTCCGAAATTTATGCCTGGACAATCGACTTCTTCGGCATCCAAAAAGGCGATAAATTCCGTTTGATCTACGAAGAGAATTTTGTTGACAGTGTTTCTGTGGGCATCAACGCCATTTACGCCTGCCAGTTCGAACACATGGGCGAGGATTTTTACGCCTTCGAGTTCGAGCAGGACAGCATTATGAGCTACTACGACGACCAGGGAAAGAGTCTGAAAAAAGCATTCCTGAAAGCGCCGCTTAAGTTCTCGCGAATCAGCTCGCACTTTTCGCGTGCCCGCCTGCACCCGGTACTAAAGATTAGCCGTCCGCACCTGGGTATTGACTATGCTGCGCCAACCGGAACACCCGTTCACAGTATCGGCGATGGCGTGGTTACCCGCAAAGGCTACCAGGCCGGTGGTGGCGGTAATTACATTTACATCAAGCACAACTCAGTATACACCACCTGCTACATGCACCTGAACAACTTTGCCAAAGGCATGGCGCCGGGCGTTCGCGTCAAACAAGGGCAGCTGATTGGTTATGTTGGAAAAACGGGGTTGGCAACCGGGCCTCACCTCGACTTCCGCGTATTTAAAAACGGATCGGCTATGGACCCGCTGAAATTGAAAGCACCACCTGTTGAGCCGGTCAAAGAGGCCTTGATGCCGCAATACACCCAACTGAAAGATTCACTGATGCTCCGCCTGCAGGCAATTCCGTTTGGCGACGAGCAACCAGCAACTCAACCACAACTGCAAGCTTCGTTACCGGAAGACCAACCAGCCGAGATGCCTTCAAACTAGCATTCGAGTTATGCGGATTACAAATCCGCGTTTAAGACGTCAGGATTACAAATCCTGACGAGCAAGGGGGAAGATCTACCAATAGACATGCCTTCGAATTAGTTTTGGCATTGAGCTTCAACGCAACAGACGAATGTTCTTAAATTCCAACGGTCTCATCAGGGCTATCACTAAAATCCAAAGGATTTAAATATTTATAGTCCAAAAAACAACCGGACTCATTCGACTCCCGCCGGAGTCGTACGTCAACTTCTCCTTATTTTCTATAAATATAGAATGCCTCCGGCATCCTCGAATCCGAGGTTAAACAAATAAGATGATCTTTCGATTTTCATCGATTGTAAATACTGAAAGCAATGTCATGCTAAATTCCAGCTGCATTTTAATTGAATTCCGGTAGGGTAAAACAGGAGCAGTGCGGTACATCCACAGTTACACCCCACGCGTTGTTCTTCCACCCCTTTCTAAGTTTTTTTCTCGGAAATTCAAAAAATACAGCACCATGAAAACAAACCCACTTTTAAAATTGATGACCCTGGTTGCCATGCTCGTTACAATCGTATCGTGCAGCGAATCGTCACTATCGGAAGCCGAACCCACGGATTTTGATACGCCCCTAACGAAAAGCGCGTTAACAGAGATACAGACCGAAAACTTAGTCTTCGTTTTTGAAGAAGAAAAAATGGCCCGAGACGTTTATTACTACCTCAACGAAAAATGGAATTTAACAGTCTTTGCAAACATTATCGACAGCGAACAAAACCACAAAGACGCGATGGAAAAATTGTTGATCTCGTACGAAATCGACTACCCGGACAACGACACGTACGGTGAATTTTCGATTGACGAAATCCGTCAGCTTTACATCGCGTTGACCACTTCGGGAGAAAGCTCCATCCTTGCAGCACTCGAAGTCGGAATGACGATCGAAGATTTCGACATTGAAGACTTGCAAGCACGATCCGAAGAATTTGAAGATGCTGACGTTGTTAAGGTTTTAGGCAATTTAACCGAAGGCTCGATGAACCATCTCCGCGCCTTTTATTCGAACCTGAAAAACCTGGACGAAACGTACACTTACAGCCCTCAGTTCATCAGCCAGGAATTGTTCGATGCGATCATCGCCAGCACGGATAGCCGCGGCCACTATGGCTCCAAATAAAGGATATGTATGGATCGGATTTGGAATTAAAATCTTCCAACCAATATTCGTCGGATTTCCAGTACTCACAGAATTACTTATAGAAAATATAGTGTTTCGTAATTATTCTAATCCTTGAAAAGACGAACACTAAAACCACAACAAGCGGGATACTTCTTTCCGTTATAAAACATGTAAGCAGTTTTTCTGAAATTTAAACCATGCCGGTCATCATCTTTACTTTCTAAACCATAAACTCTTATATTGGATTTATATGAATCCTTTTGTTTAATTGTAGTGATGGATGTCCAAAATCTGGCTTTGTCATTAAGGCATTTAAATTCTCCATCGCAAGTACGCATACCTCCAAGTAACATATTCAATCCACTACTTCCTCCAACTACCAGCTTTGGGTATATTTCTTCCAAATAGCGCCATGAATCTTTATTTTTACAGCCTAATGATTTTGCTACAGCTAACCATTCATCTCCGGAAGGAATATGCCAGCCTGGCGGTACATTATTCATTGCAGTTTCCCAGTCGTACAGGTAACCGTATATTGCAATATTGCTGTTATCATTTTCATATGCCCAATAATTTCCTGTATCAGGTTTGTATGCCATATTTTCAGCCAAAATCCATTGATCCCCGATTTTTACAGTTTTGTAGATCTTACCATCCCGCGGGTCAGTGAAACTACCTTTTTCAATCGTAATATGATCCGTTTGGTTCGTGCTGCGATTGCAGGCAAACAGTAGTACTATGACAAACGTTAATATCAGGTGGGTAATAACAAGTCTGTTGTTTTTCATAGTCGCAATGTTTTATAGTGCACACATTGAAATTCTATTGTTTGATCCTATTTCTAGTGAACGAAACGGTTCGGCTATAAAGTGTGGCGGTTCTCGGAGAGCGTCAGTGTCCACCGGGACACGACGCCGAACGAAGAGCCAGCGCGCGGAAACCACTGCGCCCACCATGCTTTTAGAACTATTGTTGTAACCTGTTTTTGTCCTTCCATTTATTCATAAGTTCTGCTAACTCATCAACATTCATCCCAAATAGATCGGGCAATGC
This sequence comes from Mangrovibacterium diazotrophicum, assembly GCF_003610535.1. NCBI lineage: Bacteria > Pseudomonadati > Bacteroidota > Bacteroidia > Marinilabiliales > Prolixibacteraceae > Mangrovibacterium > Mangrovibacterium diazotrophicum. The sequence goes on from NZ_RAPN01000005.1 coordinate 196,737, forward strand.
GGCCTCGCTACCAGAAAGAGCTTTGGAAAAAGATTTACCAACTCTATGTTTTTTGTTACTCATTTTGTAGTCATAAAAGACCATTTTCTTTTTCATTGGCAAAAAAGTACCGAATGACGCAAATACAGGTATTGATATAAAACCAGCTCTAAAGGATTTGATATTAGACCATCTAGTGAGATGTGATCGATATAGACTTCGCACTTCAAAACCATCTTGAGTAAGTTTTAGAAATGAGGCGTTTGGAAACAGTTGAATAACAAAAACAATAAATCCTAATCCAAAAAAAGAAATACAAGACCACCCTAATAAAGGTTTTTTATCTATAAAGGTAAATGCTCCGATAGTGAATGTCAAGGATATCAGAAGCAGTCTTATTGTTTTAAGTTTTTTGGGACTAAGTATTATTATTTCTTTTTCCATCAATGAGAAATAGTGTACAACTTCTGCGTATATCTACCAGGTAAACAGATGACGCTAGTATCGCCTGTTTTTTCGACCTTCAATTTAACATTTAAAAGCTTAGCTATTTCTTTTTCCTGGTGGTAATTTTGCGTTCTGCAAAATCACAGTATCAGTCGTCGGCCATTGGTAGTGTGATGGTGAAACAACTGCCGTTGTTTTCTTCGCTCTCTACCCGAATTTCGCCGCCGTTGTAAGCAACAAACTCAGCCGCCAGAACTAGTCCCAGCCCGGTTCCTTTTTCATTCTCTGTGCCGTATCGGTTAAAATTCTGCCCCAGCTTAAATAACTTCTGTACCGATTCAGGCTTCATACCGATACCATTATCCCGCACCGATAAGCGCACCTGCGATCCGTCCACCTCGCTGAACAGCGCGATTCGCCCTCCTTTATTGGTAAACTTAATGGCATTGTTGAACAAATTGGAGATCACCACCCGAATCGTTTTCTCGTCGACCAGCACATACAGGTCATTGTCAATTTGAATATCAACATCCAGGTTTTTCAGTTTGGCGCCATTGAGGTAAGCCGAAACACTATTATCCACCATATCAGCCAGATTATGCCTGGCCTTTTCAATCTTGATCCCCATCCATTGTGTGGATGCCCAATAAAGCAGGTTGTTGATGAGTATTAAGGTCGTGTCGCTCGATTTCACAAGCAGGCGAATACGATATTCAATTTCATCCAGACTATAATCCCCGAAATTCTCGTCCATGTCTTCCAACAAACCCACGACGGCTGCAATTGGGCTTCGCAAATCATGAGCGATAATGGAGAACAGTTTGTTTTTCGATTGGTCAATCCGCTCCAACTCTGTCAGCGCCTCGTCCAGCTGCTTGTTCATCTTTTCCAGCTGGTCGTTTTTCGACTGAGTCTCGACATAAAGCTCGTGCGTTTTATTCTTTTCCTCCACCAAATTTCGCTGGAAATAGAATTCGTTGAAGCGTGTTTTTTCGCTGTAAAAGCTTAAGATAATAATCCCGACAAAAACTGTTACCAACCCCATGATTTCGGCCTGGCTGTATACCGGAAAATACAAATACGAATAAACAAGCGTGACGAGGGCCATGGCAAAACCGATGGAATACAGCAGGATAATTGCCCGGTAGCCTTTCACAAAAAAGTGCGAGGCCACAACAAACAGGATGCAGGAAATAATGCCCTTAAACCCATACCCGGGACCGAGGATGGTCAGACTAAAGCCCATAAACAACAGGGCGATACAGTGTAAATTGTTAGCCACAATAACCAGCTTTCGGTTTTTTCGGAGCGAGCTGTAGGTAATTGTGAGCAAAAGCAGGCAGGTGAATATGCCCGGATAGCGGGTGGGGGCAAACACCGGGATGTGCCAGATCAGGTAATCGCCAATGGTGTAGTACAGAAAAACCACCAGCATAAAGGGGATTAACAGCTTGTTGTACTTTAAGATCGTTTTTTGTACTTCGTTTAAATATTCGTCGTAGTACTGATCTTTATAATTCGCGTTTAGAAAGCTCGTTAGATTCATGTTCGATTAATTTGGGCTGAGCTTTATTCCATAACCTCCAGCTTGCAAACGGGCCTGTCTTTCCCTACAACGCTTAAATCGCAGGACAGACTGCTCTAATCTTAGCGATCACACGACAGGAGACCTTAATCCTCAACAATCCCATCCCCGAAAAACATTCCTGCATGTCGGGTCAAAACGCTATCGACGATTCAGTTCACGGGCACTTTCCCTCCGGTAAAAGGATAACGACCCGCCAGATCGCGACCTGACGACTAGCTCTGTACAATCTTAAGGCAATTTGAAAAAAAGCGATCAACTCATTCCATTACTCTTCCGGTAGTAAATTTATTAAAAATGAGAAAATTGGTTGCAGCCCGGATCACGAAAAATGCGGTTTTGATGTCAAAAAGCAACCTTTTCGTAAAGTCTGCCGGAAAGCCGAAATCGCGAAAACTTATTTCATGTTTAAATCACATATTTTTCACCGACAACTCCCCTGAGCCAGCTACTAAATCGCGCTTCTGGTTTTAAATGTTTATCTTTAGCTGAAAACCCGAAAACAGACTCTTTCTGAATCATCCAAAATTTTTGACAAGGACAATCAAAAACGCCGTGTTGTTAGCGACGATAGCATCAGTTTGCAAAAATTAATTCATCCAGCTATGAAAAAAACAGTTAATCCCTCTGCTAATTCATCAACCAAAGCTCCGAAGAAGAAGCCTCACCCGTTTTGGCGTGTGTTTTGGCTCACCTTTTTGGTCGCTTCGTTGGGCTATGCCTGGTATTCGTTTTATGTACCTTCAAACGATGTGGTTTGGGCCGACGACATGGTCACGGCACAAAAGCTCGCCAACGATTCGGGCAAGAACATGCTGCTGTTTTTCACCGGGAAGTGGTGCGTACCCTGCCGAATTATGAAGCGTGAAGTTTTCGCAGACAAGGAGGTCATGAAGGCCATCAATGCACAAGTTGTACCCATCATGATTGACATTGATGATCCGAACTCGCAAGAGCTGGTAAAACGGTATAAAATTGGCGGCACGCCGATCACAATTTTCACCGATCCCCAAGGAAACGTACTTGATTATGCTGTTGGCAAGATTGACAAAACAGAATTCTTGGAGATGCTTGAGAAATTGAGGGCAGCCCCAATGGGGTTTAAGCAGTAGCCCAGCTGCCGAAGGATGTGTCGTGTGACAAAATAGACTAAAACACTCGAAGGGATTCGCGGGGTAGCAGACGAGAATTGCTCTGGACCGATTGGTAAAATAATTTTAATTCAAATAACTGTTGCATTATGGAATTTGTCGTGCAAAATTCCATAATGCAACCTAAAAACGATTGTAATGGATTTACAACGTGCAAAAGAACTTTTTTTAGAAATGGGCTGTTCGCATTTCCATATGGCTCGGGAGAAACCTGAGCTGTATGAACAATATCGAAACCTTAATATTACTCACGAGGACGAAGCAATATGGAGGCAAAGTGTATTTAATGAGTTGTTTGAAAAGATACTGCAAGGAGACTACAAAGACCTGGAGTTGTGGAGCCATCACGCATATCTTTGCGAATTAGCACTCAAACTTAATCAAGTAGATAGCTTTCAAAAAATTTTAGATGCGAATAACTATGTATCAAGTCATTTACCAAAAGATAAATGGGTCCTTGTCTCGGAAAGGCTAATTAGCAAAGGGATCTACGATATTAAGAAAAGCCTAATATTCTTTGTGTACCGTATTTGTGGCATAGAGATGGCCAAAGAATACCTAAGACATGCACGTCAATTCTGCACATATTCTGACGGAATGGACTATGAAAGATGCTTGCAATCACAGGATCAATGTATTAAGATTGAAGAAATACTATTCGGACTGGAAGCTTAAGTTCCTCAAGCTGCCGAAAGATGTGTCGTGTGACAAAATAGACTGCTCAACGCGCAAGCTTGCCTGATGCAAGCAGGGATTTATTCCCACGATTTATTATCCCACAATATTTTATTTTCTTCTGTTTTTACAGCGTCATTTAAAACGTCATCAAATGACGCGACATTCACAAGCTCGAACGTTATTGTTGAATTGTCAATATTTTGAAATTGACAATAGACAAAACCATAGCCATCATTAAAGTACCCTACAAATTCGGACTTGAACTTCGGATTAATAGAATAACTTCTAATCTCATAATAAGTCAACAAGGATTTTGCAAAAGAAAAATATTCTTGATTTTTAGCTTCAACCTGGTAGCGATATTGCAACGTATCATTTGCAAGAACATTCAACTCTTCATCCTCCCAGTATTTCCCTAGCGTAAGTTGCCAATTCCAATTACTATTTGTCTTTAGTGGATATTTCACATAGGGGAATGGCGAATATTCAAGGATTCTAAACTCATTATTCCTTGGTGGATGAATGAATACCCGGTTGGTATCTTCAATTGCTCCTGTATTATTTCGTTTCTCACTAAGCTCCCGTTTATTTTTTGTCCAGACTATAGCAAATTGTTTTTGTTCTTTAAGTGGCAAAAGTTTGCCTAAACATCCTAAATAGATCCTACCTGTTTCTTTTCTCCCTTCCTTAAAAATTGAATAGTTATAGGTATAGACAAGCTCTTTCGAATATATTGTATTGTCTTTCCCATTGGACTGTGAAACGGGAAAAGAGTAAAGAAATCCTATTATAAATGTCAACACGATTCTCATTTTATCAGTTTTAAAAATGGTATCGAAGTATGAACTGTCGGACGATGTAAGGTGTGGCTAAATTGCCAAGACCATGATAACGTCATTGTGCTAGCAAGGTTAGTTTTTTCATGGATATGTTATGGTCCAATCTGACATTTCCAAATCACTTTCAGTAATTTCTTTTCGCTTTAACACGACGTAATTAGAAACAATACTATCCCATGACTCAGCCTCTACTACGTTTGCATCGAAGAAGAATATTTGAGTAGTGTTATCCTCGGCCAAAATTATTGTTCGAATGGACATTGTATCTCCTGCTTCAATTTTTTGAGTCGTATTACCTTCATAAAAAGGAATAACTTCAATGTGAGATAACGACGTATCGGGAAAAGAACTTGAGATTCCGAAATAAATATCAGAAACAGAATTGTTAACTATTCTAAGATGACTAGGAATATCATCGCTATATGGACAACCATATAGACCGAAAATAATTATCGAAAATAGACCGAAAAACTTTTTCATAAATCACTCAAACTAAAAACTTGATCGTTTTAAAATCATTTTGTCCCTGATAATTTGCAACTAATGCTGACGTATATCTACATGGTCCTACCCCAGCTAATCGTCTTATTTATCCTCATTCAATTTAACATTAAAAAGCTTAAATATTCTATTCTCCCTCCGGTAATTATCAACAAGCGTTCAACATCGATTCAGGTGGGCGACTGACTGCCAACAACAATGCAATTATCACTTAATAACGATCACTTGGTTTCAGCCGACGATTATCATTTAGTAATTGCTCCGCTGGCGGCTGGGCGACCAATTATCATTTGATTATGCCTCCTCCAATTGGTTGGACAAGCAATTATCATTTAATAACGACTACGAAATGAACTGGTAGCTCGAAGTCACCAGATAACCCGCTGCCGCGCGATTGTATCTCGTGGCGAAATTTAGCAAACCAAGCAAAGGGATTCGTGCGGGAGCTGAGCCTGTTTAAACGGATTGAGGGCTTCACTTCGAGTGAAACCCTCAATTTCCTGGCAGGCCCTCCAAACCAATTAACAGGGTGACTTCGAGTCACCCGGTTAATATCCACTCCTGAAAAGAAAAAAGGCCATCCGGAGCACCGGACAGCCTTGGGGAAAAATCTATCAACAAAAATTAAACGCCCAACTTATTACGTCTGATTTGTTCGGGCTCGGTGAAGTTGCTTTTCACCACGTGCCCTTTCAACGGAACAATTTTTTCGTGAATGGCATCGATGATCCAGTCGGCTTGCGGGAAGAAGGAGTTCTCCAGCTCGTAAGCAGGTGTGATCCAGTTGCGCGAGCCAACGACCACCGGCGGGCCATCCAGCTCGTCGAATGCCAGCTCGGTGATGTTCGAAGCCAAATCGCGCATGAACGATCCGCGGGCCGACGCATCGCCGGAAATCACCAGACGACCGGTCTTCTTCAGCGACTCGATCACCGGCTCGTAGTTAAACGGCACCAACGAACGGGCATCGATCACTTCGGCACTTAGGCCATATTTTTCCTGCAGAATGTCGGCAGCCTCGAGCGCACGGTATAAGGTTGCACCAATGGTCAGGATGGTCACGTCCGAACCTTTGCGCTTCACATCCGGCTCGCCAAACGGAATTTCGTAGTATTCTTCGGGCACACCACCTTCGTGGAACTGCTCACCAATATCATAAATACGTTGACTTTCGAAGAAGATAACCGGGTCGGTTCCCTGCAGCGCCGAGTTCATCAACCCTTTGGCATCGTAAGGTGTAACTGGGAAACAAACTTTCAGGCCCGGAATATGAGCCGCCAGGGCTGTCCAGTCCTGCGAGTGCTGGGCTCCGTATTTCGAACCAACGGAAACACGCACCACCACCGGCATTTTAATCACATTACCACTCATGGCTTGCCACTTCGGCAACTGGTTGAACACCTCGTCGCCGCAACGGCCCAGGAAGTCGCAATACATGATTTCGGGAATCACGCGGCCGCCGCACATCGCATAACCAATGGCAGTACCGATAATGGATGCTTCGGCAATCGGCGAATTAAACAGGCGGTGATATGGCAGCGCCTCTGTCAGGCCGCGATACACCGCAAATGCACCACCCCAGTCACGGTTTTCTTCACCGTAAGCCACCAGGGTCGGATCTTTATAGAATCGGTCGACAATGGCTTCGAAAATACCATCGCGCAAACCATATTGTTTGATTTTAGAGAAAGGCTTGCCATCCTTGTCGAAGGCGAAACGCTCTTTCGTTTGCAGCTGCTTCACCCGCGGATTTTCGGCCATGGGGTGATTCACCTCAACCGGGCGATCTTCCATTTTATCAACCGACTCGTCCGAGAACATCATGTCGCCAATCAGTTCCGGGTATTTTTCCATATCCATCAAAGGTGAAATAACGGGGTCAATTGCCAGTTTCACGCCCCAGGTAATGAGGTCGGTTGTGGCCGAGCGGGTACCATTCAATTCATCTTCAGTGGCAATTCCGGCTTTCACCAACTCAGCACCAAACCACAAAATTGAATCCACCGCCTGCCATGCTTCCACCTCTTCTTTCGAACGGTAAGACGAGGCATCGGATGGCGAGTGACCGCTGAAACGGTAAGTCAGCACATCCAGCAAAACAGGCCCGCGCTTTTCTTCCAGAATTTTGCGCTTACGTTTGTAGGCGTCGATCACCGCCAACGGATTGTAACCATCCACACGTTCGGCGTGCAACTGGTCGTCGTTCAGGCCGGCGCCAATACGCGCAGCAATATTGTATCCCATGGTTTCGCCACAAGTTTGGCCACCCATACCGTACTGGTTATTCATGATGTTGATGATCAGTGGCAGACCACCTTTCATGTCTCCTTCCCACAACTGGTTGAACTGGTCCATGGTTGCAAACGACAAACCTTCCCAAACAGGACCGCAAGCCATGGAAGCGTCACCGATGTTGGCCACAATGATACCATCCTTGCGGTTTACCTTTTTGAAGAGCGCTGCTCCAACTGCAATATCGCCCGAGCCACCAACAATGGCGTTGTTCGGATAAACGCCGAAAGGTGTAAAGAAGGCGTGCATCGAGCCACCCAAACCACGGTTAAAACCGGTTTCACGCGCAAAGATTTCAGCCAGTGTTCCGTAAATCAGGAAGCGGATCGCCAGTTCTTTCACGGTACCTTTGAAGTTTTCTTTAACCGGCGCAAAAGTTTTGCCGTCGAAATGCTTGTTCATCACATCCATCAGCTGGTCGTCGTTCAATTTGTGAATTGCCGATAAACCTTTGGCCAAGATCTCACCATGCGAACGGTGCGAACCGAAAATGAAATCCTCAACACCCAGCGTGTAAGCCATACCAACAGCCGCTGCCTCCTGCCCGATCGACAAGTGAGCAGGTCCAGGGTGGTTGTAAGGAACACCATTGTACTCGCCTTTGGTTTTGATTTCATTCAACATGGTTTCGAACTCGCGAATCACCACCATGTCGTGGTAAATACGCAGAAAATCGTCTTTCGAGAAATTGGCTTTCTCGTCTTCAATTGTTTTGTTGTATTGATTAACAGGAATTGGCTTGAAAGTTACTTCGCCAGCTTTCCTGACATTTTGCGGATCAATAAATTGTACTTTAGGCATATCTAATTAGTTTTTAAGTTTTGAGTTAATAAATGTTCCAAGTTTTAAATTTCAAGTTCCAAGTGAGATCGGCATTTACTTAAATTTCTTTCCCTTTAGATCAGATTCTTTCAAGTAGCCGATCAAGCCATTTAGCATTCGGCTAATTTCAATTGCTGATTCATACGCTTCGTCAAATTCAGATTGGGAAATATAACCGCAATCCAAAGCCCGATACAACTGAGACCGGCACTCGCCGCAGGATCCTTTACTTATAGCCAGAAACCGAATAAATTCCTTGTTTCCATCCCGCTCGTATCCCTCAGCGATGTTGTCCATCACAGAACCCGAGGAGGCTTTTATCTGGCTAACAAAGCGGTAGTCTCGAGAAAAGCCAACTATTGAAGTGAATGCATGAATCGTCTTGCAGAACTCTCGAGAAGCCTGCCACACTTTCAAATCTTCAAATCGCTGCACTTTACTCATTACTTCAAAACTTGGAATTTGAAACCTGAATTTTGGAACTTTTTAAAATTGAAATATGGTTTCCTTGATAATCTCACTAACGGTTGGGTGCGGGAAGACAATTTCTTCGACATCCTGAACACGCAGCTGGGCTTCGATTAAGGCGCAGGCGCCCCAGATCATTTCGGAGCAGGCTCCACCAACCATGTGAACACCGAGAATTTCCTTGTATTTCTTACCAACGACAACTTTACAGAAGCCGTCTTTCCCTTCGTTTTCAGCAATGAACCGCCCGGCATAAGCCATAGGCAATTTGCGGGTTTCAACCTCAATACCTTTTGCTTTAGCTGCTGACTCGGTCAAGCCAACTCCGGCGATCTCGGGATGCGTGTACACAACACCGGGAATGGCATTGTAGCGCATCACATCCTTTCGTCCCAAAATGTGGTTGATGGCAACTTCGCCCTCACGACTGGCCGTGTGAGCCAACAGCGAGAAACCGGTAATGTCGCCGGCAGCGTATACATTCGGAATGTTGGTGCGACAGAACTGGTCGATCTTCACACCGCGGGGTGAAAACTCAACGCCAATGTTTTCCAGTCCGATACCTTGTACATTCGGGCGGCGGCCAACCGACAACAGCACTTGCTCGCCAGTTACCGACTGTACTTTGCCATCTTTTTCGAAAACCACTTCCTTGCCTTTCAGCTCGGTTACTTTGGCGTTCAGATGGTACTCGATTCCGCGCTTGGTAAATTCCTTGCGCACGAAAGCACAAATCTCTTCGTCGACGCCGGTCAGAATTTCTGGCAACATCTCGATCACGGTTACCTTCGTTCCCATGGCGTTGTAAAAATCGGCAAACTCGGTACCGATCACACCGCCACCGATGATCACCAGGCTTTTGGGCAATTCTTTCAGTTGCAGAATTTCGCGGTTTGTTAACACCAGCTCTTTATCGAGTCCCGGAATGGGCGGGACAGCTGCTTCGGAACCGGTACAAATCAGCAGGCGGCTGGCCTGGTAATCTTTTCCGTCGGCAGTAATGGTAATTAGGTCGCCACGCTTTTCTTTAATTACAGCCTCGGCCATCACAACCTCAGCTTTGGCATGCTTCATTTTCATGCCTACGCCCGACACCAGTTTGTTCACAACCTTGTCTTTGCGGGCCATAATCTTTCCGAAATCGAAGCCTACACCATTGACCTCGATTCCGTATTTTGATGCCTCGTGGGCATATTCCAAAACCTTAGCCGAATTCAGCAAAGTCTTGGTTGGGATGCAGCCTTCATTCAGACAAACACCACCCAATGCTCTTTTGTCGAAGATGATCACGCTCAAGCCTTTTGCTCCTGCCCGTTCGGCAGCAACATAACCGGCGGGACCTCCTCCCAAAATAGCTATATCAAATTTGTTACTCATTTCAATTAGATTGTTAGATTTTCGGATTGTTAGACTATAAGACTTCCCGATGTTCAGATTGTCAAATCGCCAGAACATGTGGTTTTAGTTAGTCTGACAATCCAATCATCCAGTATCTGAATATCCTAAATCGTCAGGTTTTCAATTTGCTCTTTAATTTCTTTCAGGAACAGTGTCGCTTCGCCGCCGTCCAGCGCCTGGTGATCGTAGGTCAACGATAAGCCCATCATCGGTACAAAACCATAGACGCCATCGCCCAAATCTTTCGGACGAGGAACAATGGTACAGACACCAAGGATAGCCGACTGCGGCAGGTTGATGACTGGCGTAAACATTTCCACGCCATAATTACCCAGGTTCGAAACAGTGAAAGTTGCTGCTTCGGGCTTCAACAACTCCGGATCAACATTGCCCTTGCGAGCTGCACCGGCAACGGACGCCAACTGAGACGATAGTCCTTCAATGGAAAGATCGTCGGCATTTTTAACCGCCGGAACCATCAAACCACGTTCGGTATCAACCGCCAAGCCCAAATGCACTTTCTTAAACCAACGCATACTGTCGCCGATAAAATGGGTGTTTACCTGCGGGAATTTCTTCAGCGCTTTAATAACTGCAAAGCAAACCAAATCGTTTATCGTGATATTTTGAGAGATCTCTCCGGCTTCCAATTTCTTTTTGTATTGTTTGCGCAGTGCCATCACCTTGCGGGCATCGGCACTCATATGGTGTGTCAGCTGTGCTGAGTTTTGCAGCGACTGGTGCATGGCTTTTGCAATTAACTTGCGAATATTTGGCAACTTTTTAACCTCGAAATCGTCACCATAAACCGGGTTGTAATTCATCAGGTCGGCTGCAGCAACACGACCACCCAAACCTGTTGTTTCTTTCGGAGCTTCCAAACCTTCCGCTTTCGCTTTCTCAGCGGCCAGCGGCGTCATCTTCGGCAAGCTTTCAGCTGCGGCTTCTACATCCTGCGCAATGATACGGCCGTTCGGGCCACTGCCCTGAATTTGTTCGTAGGCAACACCCAACTTCTCGGCCATCACTTTCGCCCGAGGCGAGATCTTCACATCGCCGGCTGGCTTGTCAACCAACACAACTTCTTTCTTTAACTCAACAGGTGCAGCTGCTTCAACTTCAGGTTTTGATTCTTCGGCAGCCGGTGCGCTTCCGCCGCCCGGGCGAAACTCGTCAACAGCTTCACCTTTTGTTCCCAAAACGGCAACATTGGTCAACACCGGAACTTCATCTCCGGCTTCGAAGAAGATGGCCAACAACTCGCCATCTTCCTTTGCTTCTTCTTCAAATGATGCTTTATCGGTTTCGTAGGAGAAAAGGATATCGCCGGTTTTCACGGCGTCACCCACCTGTTTGTACCATTCGCCGATGATACATGTCTCGACAGATTGCCCCTGGCGGGGCAGAATAACTGGAATAGCCATAGTGGAATTTTATTTCGTTTAATTAGTCTCGTCCTGTTAGTCTATATCTACAATCCGACTCGAAAACTCAATATTATAAATCGACTTGTAAATACAACACTTAGAATCCAAATGCAAACAGAACCGCCAGAAACGAGCAACAAAGGCATTTATAGGATTCCGGTTGTAAACTTATATTTTTAAACTTGTAAATACAAGTTAGAAATTGAATTTTAATATTTTTTCTTAATTTTGATCTGAGATTTTGACAAAACACCACTATCCCAAGGGCTCAGCCAATTATTCAAAGCTTAACACAAACCAATAATCAGACTGAGACTTGAGAAAGTTGTAAAGACAACAGAATGGCTGAGAATAAATTACCGCAATACAAGAAACTATACGAGTCGCTGCGCAAGCATATTTTGTCGGGCATTTACGAAGAAGGCAGTTTATTGCCGTCGGAAAACGAACTATGTGCCGTACACAACATGACTCGTCCTACCGTTCGCCACGCTTTGGAAGCATTGGTGCAAGACGGGTTCATCCAGAAAAAGCAGGGAAAAGGAAGTATCGTTCGTAAACCTCCACAGGATATCGGCATCCTGTCTATTTCCGGAACATCATCAGCCATTGGCAAAGATTTCCTGCAAACCCAGATTTTGCAAAAGCCGGAAATCATGTCGTGGCCTGAGCCCTTTCATTTCGAAATATCAGAAGTTGAACGGGATTTCGGGTGCATCTACATGGAGCGTCTGCGCATTGTGAACGGGCAACCGGTTTTCTACGACATCAACCACATACCAAACATCAACCTGCCCCGGTTTACGAGTCGCACTTTTGAGAACAAATCGCTGTTTGAAATCCTGCGAACGCAGTACCAGATCGAGGTAAAAGGTGGCCAGCAAAAACTGAAAGCCCTGAAGGCCGATCAGAAAGTAGGGAAACTACTGAATATCAAAAAAGGGGATCCGGTTTTATATATTGAACGGAAGCTTTTTACCAACCGAGAGAATTTCAACATTTATTCAACCATCTATTTCAACTCGGAGAAGCACGCTATTTTTGGAAATTTTTGATAAAAAAAGAGGTGGACGTCCGTGCAACCACCCCTAACTGCACTTTAATTCCGCATGACGGAACTGGACATCCACCTTAATATCATATACAAATAACGAATATTTTACGGCTTCATCAACATTTTATACAACAGGCTGCCTACTACCCTATTTTTGCAACCTTTCGTTTCATTCAACGAAAACAATTTTTAATTCGGTATTTTCAACTTTTGTGCAAATATAAATATTCATTCACGCAATATGAATAATTATTCAGCAAATACGAAAATACTTTATTAATAAGAATAAAATCCGCATATTTGCCCTCCGAAATTAATTGGATTAATTAACTAATATACAAGACTGAATAGCATCAAATAAACTGGAGCCGGCACGTCGGATTCCGATCCTGCTTCAGGCTATTACCGGACGCAAAAACAACACGCAATGAAAGTATTAAAATTTGGTGGCACATCCGTTGGAAGCGTAGAGAACATGAACGCTGTGATGAAATTGATTACCGACGGAGAAAAGAAACTGGTTGTATTATCCGCCATGTCTGGAACGACCAACGCATTGGTCGAAATCGCTGATTATCTGAATAAGAAAAATAAGGACGCAGCTTTTACACAAATCGCTGCACTCGAGCGTAAATACGAAGCGGTTGTCAAGGAGCTTTACAAAAGCGCCGATATCCGCAAGGAAGCTGCCAAAGCAATAAAAAAGGCATTCACCACAATTAAATCTTTCACATCCGGCGAGTTTAACGAAATCGGCGAAAGAACCATTGTTGCTCAGGGCGAACTGATCTCAACCGCTCTTTTCACCCAATTGATGAAGGAAAACGGTCACAAAACCAAACTTCTTCCGGCATTGGATTTCATGCGCATCGATGCAGACAAAGCAGCCGACATGCACGAAATTCGTCCGTTGATTCAGAAAAGCCTGCAGGAAGCCGGTGAAGCAGATTATTACATTACCCAAGGTTTTATTTGCCGCAATGCCGATGGCGAAATTGACAACCTCCAACGTGGTGGTTCAGACTACACGGCTTCGTTGATCGGTGCAGCTATCGATTCTGAAGAAGTTCAGATTTGGACCGACATTGACGGATTCCACAATAACGATCCGCGCTACGTCAAAAACACGAAGAAAATTGAACAACTGTCGTTTAATGAAGCGGCAGAGCTAGCCTATTTTGGCGCTAAGATTTTGCACCCGCAAACAGTATTGCCGGCCAAACTTCAAAACATCCCGGTTCGTTTGAAAAATACCATGAACCCAACTGACGGCGGAACGTTGATTACCCACGACTCAAGCGGCACAGGTATCAAAGCTGTTGCGGCGAAAGACGGTATCACTGCGATCAAAGTTCGTTCGTACCGCATGTTAATGGCTTACGGTTTCATGAAAAACCTTTTCGAAATTTTCGAGTTTTTCAAAACGCCAATCGACATGGTAACAACATCAGAAGTTGCCGTATCGGTTACCATCGACAACACCAACAAACTGGAAGACATTGTTCGTGAACTGAAAGAATACGGCGAAGTTGAAGTGGACGAAGACCAATCGATCATCTGTGTTGTTGGAGACCTGATTGCCGACGAACACGGTTTTGCGGCAAAAGTATTTACCGCCCTGGAAGGTATTCCAATCCGCATGATCTCGTACGGTGGTAGCCGTCACAACATTTCGGTGCTGGTTGCAACAAAAGACAAACTGACAACACTGCAAGCATTGAGCGATCACTTGCTGTAAATAATAAGAATCAAATTTAAATCAGCTGGTTCTAACAGGGCACGATGCTCATTTAGTTAGAATCAGCTGATTTTTTTTGCTCCAATCTCAATTCGAAGGACATTGGCCCGATCTTAATCATAGTAGCGGTCATCCTTTTTCTAAATCACGGGGAAATCCCGAATCTTCCGAATTTTACATTTCTGTTCGCCAATTCGGGCGAAATCAGGCACTTTGAGTTAAAGATTTGATATAAAAGGATAAATAAATGGTTTATTTACCTCAATAATTTTTTTAGAAGCAAATTAAGAGTACATTTACGACTTACATTTTTATTTTTTATTGATTATGAACATTTTTGTTGGAAACCTCAACTACAACATCACTGAGGATGACCTTAGAGAAATTTTTGAGGAGTATGGTGAATTGAGCTCTGTAAAATTAATTTCAGACAAATTCACTGGTAAAAGTAAAGGTTTCGGTTTCGTTGAAATGGCTGACGCTGATGAAGCAAAAAAAGCTATTGAAGAATTAAACGGAGCTGAAGTCGAAGGAAGAACAATGGTTGTTAACGAGTCTATCGAGAAAAAAAGAGAACCTCGTGACAACAATCGCAGAGGCGGCGGCGGTTTCAACCGTGGCGGCAATGGCGGTGGTTTTAACCGCGGTGGAAACAGCGGTGGTGGCTACGGTCGTAGAGACAACAACTTCAGATCAAACTACTAATAGTTTGGCATGAAGGGCACTGTAAAATGGTATGACGCTACCAAAGGTTTCGGTTTTATCCTGACAGAGGAAAACAAAGACATCTTTGTTCACCGGACCGGGTTAGTTGATTCATTTGCTGGTCTCGAACCAGACGAGACTGTTGAATTTGAAATCGGACAAAGCAAAAAAGGTCCGGTTGCAACGAACGTAACAAAAGTAGATTAATTTTGAGATTGAGCTGTTTTTATCGATCAGCTCTTCTTTCTAAGATATTTTTACTCTTTGTTTTTTAAAACCCGAAGAAATTCGGGTTTTTTTTATTTTTTAGGCATTCTGAAAACAAACTCGCTTCCTTTTCCAATTTGAGAAGTCACCTCAATTCGTCCACCTAACGCTTCAGCATACGCCTGGGAAATGGCAAGCCCCAAACCCGATCCCTCCTTCAAACGGGTTAAATTCATATCGGCCTGAACAAACCGTTCAAAAATCAACTCCATTTTGTCGGGATAAATTCCGGAACCAGTATCCTTCACAAAAAACAGGAAACTTTCGGCTTCGTTTAAATAGCCAAATTCAATCGAACCTTCAGATGTAAACTTCACGGCATTCTTCAACAAGTTGATGAGTATCGTTTCCAGCTTGTATTTGTCGGTTTCAATGCAATCAACCTCGTCCTTTTCCGGTAGAATACATTGGAGCGATATATTTTTTGCTTCAGCTTGCGTCTGGAATAAATCTTTTAGAAACTGAAACTCTGTCTTCAAGTCTACACTTGTCAAAATCAGCTTACTTTGCCCTGCTTCAATGCGAGAAATTTCGATGATATTCCCGATGGTATCCAATAGCCGGGTGCCACTCATCTTCACCAAATCGAAGAAACTTTGTTTCTGTTTTTCATCGAAGTCAGGATCCTGCAGCATTTCCAGGAAACCTAAAATGCTATTCATCGGTGTCCTGATCTCATGCGACATATTCATAAGGAAAGCAGTTTTCAACCGATCGTTTTCTTCCGCTTTTTCCTTGGCAACAATCAGATCTGCTTCGTTCTGCTTCACCGAACTAATATCGACACAGAATCCCTCATAACTTTTATCTTCCGGATCATACTGCACATACAACGAAAACCACTTGATTTTTCCGCTGATTAACTTCGCTTCGAACTCGTAGCCGTAAAGAGCCCCCTCTTTCTTCAGTGCATTGGCAAACTGCTCTCGCGCCGAATCATTGACCCAAAGCTTTTGTACATTATCGTAGTGCTTTTCAAATTCTTTGGCATCGCAACACTCAAACTGGTGAATCAGCGTATCGTTAAAGATCACAAACTCACCGGTAGCAGCTGTTTTAAAGATTCCGACCGGCGCATTCTCGAAAATGTAGCGATATTTCTCTTCGCTTTCGCGCAACGACTTTTCCAACTCCTTCCGCTTGGTAATATCCCGCCCAATCCCTAAGATACCTATCAAGTGCCCATTCTCTTCAAACAGGGGCGTTTTAATCGTTTCCAAGATCTCCCGGTGCCGGTCTGCGAACTCAATTTCTTCTTCATAAATATAAGATTCGCCGACCTCCATTGCCGTATTATCCTCTCTTCGAAAATGATCAGCAATGTCTTTGGGGACGAAATCATAATCGGTTTTCCCAATGATCTCGTTCACCCGCTTGCCAAAAAATTGGGAAACGCGCTTATTACACAGCTGAAAAACACCTTCCGAATTTTTCAACCACATCATATCCGGAAGTGCATTGATCAGAGCCCGCAGCTGTTCTTCCTGTTTGCGGAGATTCTCTGTTGCTAGTCTCAGATGAGTAATATCCCTTCGAATCCCAACAATCCGTTTCACAAAACCACTATCGGTAAGTCCGGCTACTGAGCCAATTACCTGGTGCCAGCGATAGTTTCCGTCGGCATGCAACATTCGCGCTTCATAACGGTACTCGTCTGTTTCGCGCGCCAAAATACGTTGAATATTGCGAATCACCTCCATCCGGTCCTCCGGGTGCACCCGATTAAGCCACACATACCGGTCGTGATGTCCGTACTCTGGCTTATACCCCAGCATCGTGTAAAATATTGGCGATGCATACCATTGATCGTTCGAAACATCCCAATCCCAGATACCGGTCTCAGTCGTTTCCAAGGAAATTCGCAAGCGTTCCTCGCTCATCTTCAACTCACGCTCCAGTTGATGATGTTTCGTTACATCGATAATTGACCCGGATATTGCGGGGCGCCCGTTATAATCAATTCGATTCCCCAGTACGCGTACGTAAACAGTCTTCCCTGATTGATGCTTGCCTTCAAATTCATATTCCAACGATTCAACCTCTGCCTGTAGCCGGGCATTCACATTTTCAACGACCTTTGAACGATCTGATTCAACAACCAAATCTTCAGGTCCCAGAATATCGACAATCTCGTCCGGTTTGTACCCGAAGATATCGGCGAAACGCTTATTCGCATACCGAAAACGATGGTCTTGAATAATGTACATTCCGACCAGCGAATTTTCAATCAAACTGTCAAATACACCTTGATTGGAGTTAGACAAATTCGCGTGATTGTATTTCCGTTTTTCTCTTCCAAGAAGGCGAGGTAGCAATCTCAACATAGCTTTGATCAATTAGCGGGGTGCAACCGATTCAAATTAACTAAATAACATGAAAGATAAATATACGGCAATCCGAAGTGACGATCCAAAAAAATGTGGGCAATTCGCAAAATAAATTACAAACCTAGAGGAAAAAGCAGAATTTTTAACCGTTTTCTAGAGTTCGAAAATGGCCGTGGATTGATGTCGCGAAGTCAACTCAACCTGGAATCGGCTGCGTAACGGATCGAACACAGCATCAGCTATTTCGGGCGTATTGTTCTCACCCGACAAGTGACTTAAGAAAATTGTGCGGAGATTTTCGCCTGCAAACTCGTTCGCTAATTCATAGGCCTGCAAGTTGGACAAGTGCCCCACAGCTGATGATACGCGCTGTTTCAAATAATAAGGATATGGACCACTCATCAACATGTCTTCGTCATAATTACTCTCCAGAAAGACGGCGTGACAAGCCGAAAAATGAGATTTAACCTGATCGCAAGCTTCTCCGATATCCGTCATAACGCCGACATGTTTACCGGCGTAACTCACCCGGAACGAACAAGCGTCGGCTGCATCGTGCGATTTAGAAAAAGCATGCACCTCGAACTCTCCAACCGAGAAAGATTGATCGGGATCGAACCAAACAACATGCTCAGGCCGATTAGCTTTACTCAGCGCTAAAAAAGTCTTCTTGGTAATGTACACCGGTATGTGGAGGCGTTTGCTCAGAACCCGTGCTCCACGTGCATGATCGCAATGCTCGTGCGTAATCAACAGGGCTTTGATTTTGTGCTCAGCAATTCCTTTCTCCTGCAAACGAAGCTGCAACTGGCGGGCGCTCAAACCAACGTCGACCAGGATTGCCTCCTGATCGTTACCTATATAATAGCAGTTTCCGTTACTACCCGACGCCAATGCACATACTTCCAGTTTACTCATGCTCAAACTCTATGCGGGACAAAATTTCAGGGGTTGTAATATTCGATCCGGTGATTTGGTAGCTCGCCTGTTCATAGTACGGACGGCGTTTTTCCAACATGCCCTCAATGAAACCAACAAGCTCTTCCGGGCTCTTTCCTTTCACCAAAGGTCGTTCTGTTTTCGATTGCATCAAGCGATTGGCCAGTTCTTCCGCATCAACATCCAGAAAAATGCAGATTCCGGTCCGGTTCATCACCTCCACATTATCGAAAAAACATGGTGCACCGCCTCCGGTCGCAATCACCACATCTTCGAATTCCGAAACTTCCTGCAAACAGGCTTGTTCCTTCAAACGAAATCCCGACTCCCCTTCTTCTTCAAAAATCTGAGGGATAGTTTTAAAATATTTTTTCTCCAGGTATTTATCCAAATCCAGGAACGACAAGCTCAATTTTTTGGCCAACTCTTTTCCCAAAGTAGTTTTGCCACAGGCCATATAGCCAATCAGATAGATCCTCATTTAGAATAACGACATTTGGTTCTTATCATCTTCTTCATCATCTTTCTTCTTCCGGTTTACTTCGAAAGGAACATCTTCAGTGTCCACTTCTTCCGGTTCTTCATCCGGTATCTCATGCTCGTCCTCGTCTTTCACGATCGGCTCCAACTCGGTAATATTCTCCACCTCGTAGTTGGTCAATCGTTTTCCGCGCGCTTTATGCGATTTTACACCGATAAATTCCGAAACCTCGATGATCTCGTTTTCACGCTGAGCATTTTTCCCGCCAAAGGTAATCTCTAATCTCGGATAATGTACCCAGGTGATGCTAACTAATTTATTATTGGGGTGATCTCCAACAAAACCAACCCGTTTTCCCTGAACGTCATCAATCTGGAATCGCTTCACGTAATAGAATTCCTGTTCGGCATCGAAATACACAACAGAGAGCACTTTTTCGTGATCAAACTTCTCGATGATCAGGATATCCTGATCGAAGTGATTACTCAAGTCGAAGTTGTAAAGCTGATAATCGCCGTTTTTGTAGAGCACCAAAATCTGATCGTCTCCTTGAAATTCACCAAGGAACTTACCACGACCATCTGAATTCAGACGCAGCACATCGTGATCGAACCAGATTTTTCGTCCTCCTAAAGTTGATACACCTTTCTCCTTCAGGACGATTTTGTGCAATTCGAATTTGGAAAGAATATTCCCCATGGCGGCCCGTCCCTTAATCGCCAACTCGCCCATGTCGACTTCAAACATCAGGCGTTTTAAGCGGGCTTTCGGTTTTAGCGTCACTTTCAGTACTTCGGCTTCTCCGTTCGGGTTGGCGCTGAAGTAGCAAATTCTCGATCCGGCAGTTCCCTGCGTTACATCATATTCTTTGTCGCGCGTAACGCCAGTTACGGCAAAGCGCTTCATGTAGTAATTACCGGCCTTTCCGTCGCGATAAACCACATTATAAATGGTACGCTTGTCATTCTTTTTGAACACCGCCAGGTGCTGAATATTTTTACCGATAAAGGCTTTATCCGACACCTTGGTGATGAAATAAGTTCCGTCCTTCCGGAAGACGATAATGTCGTCGATATCCGAACAATCGCAAACATATTCGGCTTTCCGCAGGCTGGTTCCCATGAAACCTTCCTCGTAATCGACATACAATTTTTCGTTGGCAACAACCACCTTGGTTGCTACAATATTTTCGAAATTCCGAAGCTCGGTTTTCCGCTCTTTTCCTTTTCCGTATTTGGCTTTTATCCGCTCGTAATATTCAATACTGAAAGGAATAATGTTTTCGATGTTTTTGTTGATTTCTGCGATCTCATCTTCAATCGACTGAATATGATCGTTCGCCTTGTCGGTGTTGAATTTCAAAATTCGCGCCATGCGAATCTCCATCAACTTCAAAATATCTTCGCGGGCAACTTCGCGGATCAGCTTCGGCTTCCAGGGTTCCAGGCGTTTATCAATGTGGGCAATCGCCTCATCCATGTTCTCCGCCTGTTCAAATTCTTTATCCTTGTAAATCCGCTCTTCGATGAAGATTTTCTCCAACGAGGCAAAATGCAGCGCATCCTGCAATTCACTCTTCCTAATCTCAAGTTCCAGCTTCAACAGCGCAACCGTCTGGTTCGTGTTTCGCCTCAGGATATCGCTAACTCCCAGGAAAAGCGGCTTATCGTTTTCAATGATGCAAGAGTTGGGCGAAATCGACACCTCGCAGTCGGTAAATGCGTAAAGGGCGTCGATGGTTTTATCGGAAGAAACACCCGGTGCCAGGTGCACCAGAATTTCTACTTTGTCCGACGTATTATCGTCGATATGTTTGATCTTGATCTTATTCTTTTCGTTCGCCTTGATGATGGACTCGATGAGCGTGCTCGTTGTTTTCCCAAAGGGCAGTTCGGTAATCACCAAAGTTTTGTTGTCCTGCTTTTCAATTTTAGCACGAACTTTAACGGCACCGCCACGCAGCCCGTTATTGTATTTAGCCACATCAACCGAACCTCCCGTTGGGAAGTCGGGATACAATTCAAACTCTTCCTCATTCAGGTGTGCAATCGACGCGTCGATCAGTTCGATGAAGTTGTGGGGCAATATTTTCGATGCCAAGCCAACAGCGATCCCTTCAACACCTTGTGCCAGCAGCAAAGGGAATTTCACAGGCAGCGTCACAGGTTCCCGGTTTCGGCCATCGTACGACAACTTCCACTGGGTCGTCTTCGGGTTGAAAACAACGTCGAGGGCAAACTTCGATAAACGCGCTTCAATATAACGCGGTGCAGCCGAACCATCACCCGTCAGGATGTTTCCCCAGTTTCCCTGGGTATCCACCAACAGGTCTTTTTGCCCCAATTGCACTAAGGCGTCACCGATCGACGCATCACCGTGCGGGTGATACATCATGGTTTGCCCGATGATGTTCGCTACCTTGTTGTAACGTCCGTCATCCATTTCGCGCATGGCATGTAAAATCCGTCGCTGTACCGGTTTCAGTCCGTCGTTAACATACGGAACCGCCCGCTCCAGAATTACATACGAAGCATAATCGAGGAACCAGTTTTGGTACATCCCCGACAAATACGTAATGTTGTCTCCCTTTTCAGAACCCGCTTGATCTGCTTTGATATCCTCTTCGCTCACCTTAATTGCATTTATGTGTTGCTATTAAACTTCGTCCTTTTCCACATACAGGTTTCCTATAATGAATTCCTGTCGCTCCGGCGTATTTTTCCCCATGTAAAATTCCAGCATTTGCGACACCGACTCGTGTTTCTTCATCAGCACCGGCTCCAAACGGATGTCGGGCCCAATGAAGTTTTTAAACTCGTCGGGCGAGATTTCACCCAACCCCTTAAATCGGGTAATCTCCGCTGCCTTGCCACACTCTGCAATGGCCGAAACGCGTTCCTCGTCCGAATAGCAATAAAATGTTTTCTTTTTGTTGCGTACCCGGAATAGCGGAGTTTGCAGAATGTATAAATGCCCTTTTTTAACCACTTCAGGGAAAAATTGTAAAAAGAATGTAATCAACAACAGGCGAATGTGCATACCGTCCACATCGGCATCGGTTGCAATAATCACTTTGTTGTAACGAAGGTCATCCATGCTTTCCTCGATGTTCAAAGCTGCTTGTAACAGGTTGAATTCTTCGTTTTCGTAAACCACCTTTTTGGTCAGGCCAAAGGTGTTCAAAGGCTTTCCTTTCAAACTGAAAACCGCTTGTGTGTTCACATCGCGCGACTTGGTAATCGAACCACTGGCCGAGTCACCCTCAGTAATGAAAATGCTCGATTCCGCTTTATTGTCTTTCGTTGAATTGAAATGAACCCGGCAATCGCGCAGTTTGCGGTTGTGGAGGCTCACCTTTTTAGCACGCTGCTTCGCCAGCTTCTTAATTCCGGAGATGGCCTTGCGCTCGCGCTCCGACTCCTGTATACGGCGCAACAACACCTCGGCAACATCGCCATTTTTGTGCAGGTAGTTGTCCAGCTCTTTGCTCACAAAGTTGACCACATGGTTACGAACTGTCGGACCATCGGGACCAATATCCCGTGAGCCCAACTTGGTTTTCGTCTGCGACTCGAATACAGGCTCTTCAACCTTAATACTGATCGCTGCTATGATAGACGCCCGAATGTCGGACGGATCAAAATCTTTTTTGTAGAAATCGCGGATGGTTTTCACGATTGCTTCGCGGAAAGCAACCAGGTGCGTACCCCCTTGCGTGGTGTGCTGACCGTTGACAAACGAATAATAATCTTCGCCATACTGATTGCCGTGAGTCAATGCAAGCTCAATGTCTTCCCCTTTCAGGTGAATAACCGGATAAAGTGGTTCTGAGTCGAGGTTTTCCTCCAGCAAGTCCTTCAACCCGTTCTTACTTTGATAGCGCTCGCCATTGCAATAAATCACCAGGCCCGCATTCAGGAACGAGTAATTCTTCATCATGTTTTCCACGTAATCGGCGCGGAAGCGATAATTGCGGAAAATATCGCCATCGGGAACAAAGCTCACCTCGGTACCATTGGGCTGCTCGGTAGTTGTAACTTCTTTCTCTTCGACAACCTGTCCCATCGAGAAAATAATTTCCTTCACCTGCCCCTCACGAAAAGCTTTTATATTGAAAGTAGTAGAAAGCGCGTTCACGGCCTTGATACCAACACCGTTCAAACCCACCGACTTTTTAAAGACTTCAGAATCGTATTTGGCACCGGTATTCATCTTCGAGGCAACGTCCTTCAACTTACCCAGCGGAATACCCCGGCCGTAGTCGCGCACGCTGACCAGCTCGTTCGAAACCTTTACTTCGATTTTCTTCCCGAAGCCCATCATAAACTCGTCAATCGAGTTATCGAGGACTTCCTTCAACAGCACGTATATCCCGTCATCGCTGGCAGTACCGTCACCCAGTTTCCCGATGTACATCCCCGGTCTTTTCCGGATATGTTCTTGCCAGTCGAGCGTTTTAATTGATCCTTCGTCGTAGTTTGGAGTCATAGTGAAACAGATTTTGTCGCGAATATAAAGAAAGCAAAAGTGCGCAAATTTTGAAAGAATATGTCAATAACTCGCCTCAAACAGTTGAAAAAATTGGCACAAAAAAAGGGCAATGGTGCGTAACCAATTGCCCCCAAGCAACCAAGCCTGCTATGAATTAATTTTTCGACCAGGCACTAAACATCCAGTAATATTTCTCGGTTGATTTCACCATCTTGTTGACAAGGTCAACAGTAGAAACGTCGCCGGTTTCGTTCGCCTGATCCAGTACGTTTATCATTTGCGAAAGAATAATTTCGAAGTCGGATAAAATTTCCTCAACCATGCGCTCCGGTGCAGGAATTCCTTCCGGCTCAGCAATTCGTGAATAGTGCAAATAATCAGAAAGGCGAGCCATCGGGTTAGCTCCGAAAACGCGAGCACGTTCCGCCAAATCATCAATATTCACTTTTGCAAAATCGTAAAGCTCTTCGAATTTCTCGTGTAAATCAAAAAAGTCTTTCCCGGTTACATTCCAGTGGAAGTTTCTCAATTTTTGATAATGCACGTGATAGCTTGCGATCAGCACATTCATGCGATTGACCAACTCCTTTGATTTCTCTGTTTGATAACCTAATCTGCTTACTGTTTTCTCTGTTGTTTCCATATCATTATTTATTTTGAATGTTATTGTATTCGTGAGGAAACAATGGGAAAAGCATTCCAAAATCAGGCGCAACCAAAGCAATTCAGCTTAAACTCTGAAATTCAGAAAAATAAAAAGATTGAGCTTTGAAAAAGACATTCAATCGCAAGTAGAAGCAGCTCCACAACTGTGGAAAAAGGAAGACAAACAAGGTTAAAAACGATTGACAAGTGTTGAATCCACTACCGCGAGAAAGCAGAAAAGAGCGACAACAAGCCATGCAACAAAACAAAGGCACCAATAATTGAAGCCAACGCAAAACCACCGCGCAGCGGCTCAAAAATCAACACCAGCCCGAAGGTCATCGCAACCAAGCTATTGAAAAATAAAAACCAACTAGTGACGCCCGCTTTCCGAAGTTGATTAAAGGAAAAGGCCATTAACAAACCTCCAAGGATAGCCCAGATGGCGAGCACAACGACAAAAAACGAGATGGTCGTTCCCGGGTTATAAAGTATGATGAAACCAACAATCAAACTAACGCCCGCCTCAAGACCAAACGCATATTTATTAATATCAGCCCGGCGATATCGGAACGCAGACAAAGCAACAAAAATGCCCTGAACAATTAGAAAAATCGCGACAAGGCGGGCCAACGAAACCAGGGTCACTTCGGGGATGAACAACAAGGCTAATCCCAACACCACCATCAACAATGACTTGCCCAGTTCAATAACGCCCCTTTGTTTTATCTGTGCCATAGCTTTTTCTTCTGAGGATTAACTTTTCTCAATAAAACTCAACTGCCAGCCTTCGACAATAGTCGTGGAAACCGAATAAAATTATTTCTGTTTGGGATTGTTTTCCGCCACTGTCCCCCTCACGAGTCCTCCGCGTAAAGCCGGCTTTATGATCTGCTTGAAAACGAAAGTGTTTTTATGTGTACAAGTTACAGCGACTCCGTGGAATAGCCTCTATTTCTAGAATAAAAAATCGCTCACCCCTCGAAGCCGATCGATTCCCCGTTGCAAATCACTGCAAAATCAACCTGCTAAAAGTGCTTCTTTTGTACTGTTTGGTTTTCTTAACAAAGGCCAAACAGATATAAGTTTTTTTAAAGTTTAAAAGACAGTGCGACTGACAGTTTTAATTATCTTTGCCCGGTTATGATTGGAAAACAGTTATTCTTTATTCTTCTTTTTGTATTTGCTGGTCACCTCGTTAGGGCCCAGCAAGGCGTTGAGACATTCGGTACGGGAGGTAATTCAACATTCGATGAGGAGCAGGATGGGGAGCACACGGATGATGAAGATTCAAAAAAACAAGAGAAGAAATACGTACCGTCCATCATCACAAATTGGGAAGTTGAAAATTACGGCGCCAACTTTGAAGAGGCCCAATTGGACACAACCCTCGGATTCTACCACGTTTACAACCCCATTTTCAAGCGCGACCTTCGTCCCGTTTTTACCGGCAATATTGGTGGAGCCTATCAGTTTGGCGATTTTTTCAACCGCGACTATCAATCGGACTTTTACTTCTACCGATCGTACGAAGCCTACGCCAAGTTTCCGGGGGATATCAAGTTCATGAACACCACGACCCCCTACACCATTCTCGATTATACCCAAAGCGATAATAAAAACACCCGAAACGAAACCCGTTTCAACGTTTTTCACAGCCAGAATGCGACCCCAAAGTTCAACTTCCAGCTGTTTTACGATCAAGACAAATCGACCGGGTTTTATCAGTACCAGGAGAATAAGTTTCACGATATCGGGTTGGCGACAACCTACCGCTCGGATAAATTCAATTCTCACGGTGCTATAATCTTCAACCGAATTAAAAATGAAGAGAACGGCGGGCTGGAACCGGATCAGGATTTAAATGAATACCAGGAAACAGAAACCTACCTGGTTAACCTTACCACCGCAAATTCGCAAATAAGCAACAATACGATTTGGCTTAACAACGAATATAAACTGGGAAAATACGAGGAACAGGAAGACTCGTTAGGCAATCTGAATGATGTTTTCCGCCCCATATCCGGATTTATCCATCAGCTGGAATATTCTTCGAACCGCCGGATTTATGAGGACACAGCACCTGATCTCGACTACTATCCATCAGCCAGAGATTCCTCAGTGACAGGCGACTCTGTTTATTACAATCGTTTGACCAACGTCCTTCAACTCAAATTTTACGAATCGCCGAACCGAAAATACACATTCAGCAAACGGGTTTTCATCGGGCACGACCTGATTTCGAGCCGCATGGCCGATGTCGACAGTACCTACCTGGTGAAAGACAAAATGCACAACACCTTCGTTGGTGGAGCTATCTCGCGCGATGAAGGTGAATTTTGGCGCTGGAATATCCAGGGAAAATTTTACACCACGGGCTACCGCTCGGGGCAAACCGAGCTCAGCGCTTTCATATACAAACCGCTGCGCATCGGCAAAGACACAACCAGCTTATTTGTATCGGGTGAGCTAAACACGATCGTTCCTGATTACTACCAGCAACAGTATCACTCCAACCATTACAACTGGATCAACCGGTTTGACAACACCAACGAGATGATCATCAAATCGAAGATCCACTCGCAACGGCGTCATCTGACGTTAGGATTCAATTACGCCTTGATTGGCAATTACATATTTAACAACGAGGATGCCTTGCCTGAACAAGGAGGAAGCGAAATGCTCGTACTATCGGCATACCTCAACAAAGACATTGAAACCAAATTCTGGCTGATCCGGGCACAGGCGCTGTGGCAAAAATCAAATCAGGAAGATTATTTGCATTTACCGGACCTAACCGGCTACTTGAGCGTAAGCTTCAAACTACTGATATCCAAAGTCATGTATTCTGATTTTGGCTTTGATGTTCGGTATACAACAGCGTATTATGCTGACGCTTTTAATTCGGCTACCGGAAGTTACTATTGGCAAAATCAACAAAAAATTGGTAACTTTCCAATAGTGGACCTGCATGCGAATCTAAAATTGAAACGAACCAGGGCATTTTTCCAGTTGATGAATGCTGCAACTGGGATGCTTGACGGAAATTTTTGGGCAGCACCCGACTACCCTCTTTACCGCAGAACGTTTCGTTTAGGCATTGCGTGGACTTTTTACGATTAGACAACGCTAAGTTCCTGGTATGAAGAGAAAAAGATTAGCGACATACGTCCTAACCCCTATTTTTCTATCCCTCTTGTTTTCGTGCGGAACGAAGGGGAAACTAGACGAGCAAGTCAGCGAGTCGAAGAAAAATACCGAGCTTACCCGGATCATGCGAACCGGAAAGCTGAAAGCCGTTGTGGACTATAATTCGACGAACTACTTCATTTACCGCGGCCGCCCAATGGGATTCAAGTACGAATTACTGCAACACCTGGCCAAAGACATGGGCCTCAAACTTGAAATCTCCGTCAGCAACAACCTGCAAGAAACATTCGATGGACTAAGAGACAAACGATACGACCTGATTGCCAAAAACCTCACCGTGACAAAATCGAGAAACGAGCTGATCGACTTTACCGTTCCGCTTGAAGAAACACGACAGGTTTTGGTGCAACGTCGCCCTGACAATTGGGAACGATTGCCGAAAGACCAACTGGAAGATTCACTGATCAGAAACCAGCTCGATTTGGCAGGCAAGACAATCCACGTGCAAAAAAACACAGCCTATTATCGCCGACTGGTAAACCTGTCTGATGAAATCGGAGCAGAAATTGATATTGAGGAAGATACCATTTACGGCGTTGAACAGCTCGTGGGAATGGTTTCGAAAGGTGAAATCGACTACACTGTTTGCGACGAAAATGTCGCCAAGGTTAACCAAACCTATTTCCCCAATCTGGATATCGAAACACCGGTTAGTTTTCCTCAAAACATTGCCTGGGCCGTCCGGCGGGACAGCCCCGAGTGGTTGAACTACCTGAATAACTGGATTATCAATTTCAAAAAGACGAAGGAATTTGCGATTCTCTACAATAAATATTTTGAAGTAAGTCGGGCACACCTACTGGCTTTGGACGACTATCACTCCATCAGCAACGGCAAGATCTCCCCTTTCGACGACATCATCAAAGCCAAAAGCAAACACTATGGACTCGACTGGCGTCTGACAGCTGCCGTCATTTACCAGGAATCCAAATTCGACCCGGAAGCCACTTCATGGGCGGGTGCTTACGGATTGATGCAGGTGATGCCGGAATCTGCCGACCTCTTCCGAATCATTGATTACGAAGAACCTGATAGAAATATTGAAGTCGGTGTGCGCATGCTGAAGTGGCTTGATGACAATTTCAGAAAAGAAGTACCCGACTCGCTGGAGCGGATCAAATTCGTACTGGCTGCCTACAATGTAGGCTTGGGACACGTAAAAGACGCCCAGCGACTTGCTGCCAAGTACAATAAAATTCCAATTGTTTGGACAAATAATGTGGATTATTTCTTATTGAATAAGTCGGCCTCAAAATATTACCGCGACCCGGTTGTAAAATGGGGCTATTGCCGTGGCGATGAACCCTACAATTACGTGAACAGGGTTCTAAACACCTACCACCACTACGTCAATCTTATTGAGACATCGTAAACTGCGGGTATTTCAGCACATCCAGAAACTCGGATAAAATCATCGCTGTTGCTCCCCATATTATTTCACCGTCGAACTGAAAACAAGGCACATCCAACAAGCCAGTGCTCGTTTGAACGGGGAAATATTTCAAGCGCTTTTCTTCGAAGAATTCCTGAATCGGGAATAAAATAACTTTTTCGGCTTCGGCCACATTGATCTGAAATTCGGGCTTGTAGTCTAACCAGCCTACAAATGGAAATATTTTAAACCGGCTAACCTGCACGTACAAATCGGAAAGACGTCCCAGCAAAAGCACATCTGCCGGATCAATTCCAACTTCTTCCTGCGCCTCGCGCAATGCGGTCACCTCGGGCTTCTCCCCTTCTTCGATCCTTCCGCCCGGAAGACTGATTTGTCCCGGATGATTCTTCATCCCCGTAGCCCGTTTGGTTAAACACGTATGCAATTTACCTTCATGCTGAAACAGTAAAAGCAACACCGAGCTGTTCCGAACCTGATCCGTCTCAGACTCGCTAACAGCCAATTCGCGGCCAGGCGGAATCATCTTCAGATGAGACTTTTTGCCAGGCAAGCCTGCTCGTAACAATCGGGCAATATTTTCGGGGCTGAAATCATGCATAGTTAAAGATACACATTTATTAAAAACCGGGAATAAATCAACTGGTATCCACTGCTAGTGAAACCCAAAGGACAATATTGAGATAATGAAACGATCTATGAGAACGGAAAATTGTCGTCGACGATTAATCGAAGCGGATCGTCTTTTCGGGCGAAATTCGACCAACCAAATACGAAGGTCCCAGCAGCATTAAAAGTGTCACCAATAACGCGCCAACGTTCAGCAACAGCAAATGATGAATCATCAAATTAACCGGCACCGTATCCACATAGTATGACGCCGGATCGAGATGAATAACCTTAAACTGACTTTGAATAACACACAAAAGAATACCAATGATGTTGCCCCAAAGCAAACCCTTGCCCACTAAAAAGGCAGAGAGATAAAGGAAGATTTTGCGGATATTCACATTGGCTGCTCCCATCGATTTTAAAATGCCAATCATGCGCGTGCGCTCGAGAATGATCACCAGCAAACCGGAAATCATATTGAAACCCGCCACCAAAACCATCAGCAACAGGATAATCCACACGTTCATATCGAGCAGATTGAGCCAATCGAAAATGTATGGATATTTTTCTTTGACATTCACTACCCGTAACATTGGCGCATCTACATCCAGACTTCCGAGCACAATATCGCGAACCTGGCTACCCAAGTTTTCGACCTGATCCAAATCGTCAACAAAAACCTCGTAACCACTAATTTGGTCATCCGCCCAATTATTTAACCGTTGGATATGCCGCAAATCAATCAGCACAAACATTCGGTCGAACTCCTCCAGTCCTGAACGGTAGATACCACCGACTGTAAACCGGCGAAGGCGGGGAATGCGTTCATCCTCATTCAAAAAATACATTTGAAACTTGTCGCCCATTTCCAGGCGCAACAGGTCGGAAATCTGCTGGGAGATCCATACCAAATCGGTTCGTGCTGAATCCAGAGGAATCAGGTCTCCTTCAATCTTGTTTTTAGCAAAAAAGCTCCAGTCGAAATCAGCTGAAATTCCTTTCAGTACAACGCCCTGAATCTCTTCGCCCGCTTTAATAATGCCGGGCTTGGTTGCAAACTTTTGGATATGGGTTATTCCACTGAGCTGATTCAACTTTTCTAAAAAAGGCTGACCTTCATTTATGGGAACCGTCTGGTAACTCTGATTGCTGTCGTAATTGACAATTTGAAGGTGCGCCGCAAAACCATTGACCTTGCTTTCGACCTCACCCTGAAAGCCGGTAACAATAGCCACGGCCAAAATCATCACCACCATTCCCAGGCTAATACCGGCAACCGCCAAACGCACGATTCGACGGGACAAATGCTGTTCGGCGTCTTTCGAAGAAAATAAACGACGTGCTATGAATAATTCGGTATTCAAACTTCGGGTTAATGGTTTGCTCGTAAAGCTACAAACTTTCTGTATTCCGGCGATTAATAAACGGAAGAATCAGCAATGAAATCAAACCAACGATGATCATCATCGCCGTCATCGACGAGTGCGCCAGGAATGCAAAAACAACTGCATCTGCTTTACTGATGCCATAAACAATCAGCGCCTGAATAACCATAAAGTGCCAGGCTCCAATTCCGCCCTGCACCGGAGCAACCATTCCGTAACTTCCCAAAACAAAGGTTGTCAATCCAGCTATCGCGGTTAAGTTCGAAGTAAAACCGAACGCGAAAAAAACCACATAGAGCATCAGGTAATACATCACCCAAATAAATACAGTGTGAAAAATGAAAGCGCCTTTGTGCTTCATATTTCGGACGGTGCGCAGCCCCTCGCCAAACTTATGCAAAATACCATTTAGCTTGTGAAACAAGTTAGATCGCTTGATCCGCTGGCGAGCCAGATACACCCCTACGACCAACGCGATTATGCTGATAATCATTACCGGGGAGAAGGTGATACTTTCGAGTTTGCTCTTTACTTCCGGATTATTATCCAGAAACTGCACCAACTTCCCGAGTTGAGTGACTGTAACAATCATCGTGAGCAAAAGCATCATGATCACATCGATAATCCGCTCGGTCACCACTGTACCGACAAGTTTTGTAAACGAGATTTTTTCGTAGCGCGACAATACGCCACATCGTGAAATCTCCCCCATCCGCGGGATAACGAGGTTCATGAGGTAGCCCACCATTACTGCAAGAAAAGTATTCACCATTCGCGGGCGCTGGCCCAATGGTTCGATCATGATCACCCAGCGCATGGTTCGGCTAATGTGGCTCAAAAGCCCTAAAAACAGCGACACCCAGATCCAAAAATAATTCACATCATTTTTTAGGATAGATTCAATCCGCTCAATATCCTGATCTTTATACACCAGCCAAAAAATAACAACGCCCAATGCAAAAAAGGCCAGGACTTTGAATAGCTTCAATAACTTATGTTTCAAAATGAACTTGTTTATTTCTGAAAATGCGCTATTTTTAAGAAAGGTTTAGCACCACTTTCAAGCGTTTTATTAAGTACTTTTTTAAATTTGCACGCTTTTGTCAAAAGCCCAAATCGCCGACAAAAATAAATATTTGTTTTAAACCTCATTCTTTTTAGTAACATATTCACAAACCCTCAAATCAGAAGACCAACGACGATGACAACTGTAAGGGCCAAAAAAAATTTGGGTCAACACTTTTTAAAAGATCAGAATATTGCTCGAAAAATTGTTGACAGTCTTCATGCTGAGCAAGTTTCCAACGTATTGGAAATTGGCCCTGGCATGGGGGTATTAACGCAATACTTGTTGCAGAAAGAAACTTTCACAACCAGCGTTGTGGAAATCGATCACGAATCGGTTGACTATTTAAAACAGCACTTTCCGGCGCTGGAAGAACGAATTATTTCGAAAGATTTTCTGAAACTGAAGCTCGAAGAATATTTTCCGGAAAGTTTTGCCATCATCGGAAACTTCCCCTACAATATTTCATCGCAAATCTTTTTTAAGGTGCTCGACTATAAAAACCAGGTTCCCGAAGTGGTGGGCATGATCCAAAAAGAAGTAGCTGAACGTCTGGCAACCGGACCGGGCTCAAAAACCTACGGTATTCTCAGCGTTTTACTCCAGGCCTATTACGACATTGAATACTTGTTCACCGTTCACGAGAATGTATTCAACCCACCGCCCAAAGTAAAATCAGCGGTAATCCGCCTAACACGCAATCAGCGCCAAAACCTCGATTGCGACGAAAAACTGTTTTTCACCCTGGTGAAATCAGCTTTCAATCAACGGCGCAAAACAATGCGTAATTCGCTCAAACAATTCCTGACCGACGAAACATTAAAAGCAAACGAACTGTTTAACCTTCGACCCGAACAATTAAGCGTTTCGGACTTCGAAAATTTAACCCGACTGATTCAGCAGCAGCAGTCTTAAAAAATCTCTTAGCCATGACCACCGAATTGAACATGGAATTCATCATTAAACTTCAGGATCTGATTGAAGCAGAAGACTCCGCTGAAGTTTTGAAAATGCTGGAGGACCTCCACCCCACCGATATAGCCGAGATCATGGACAAGCTGACCATGGACGAAGCCAAATATTTGTACCTGCAATTAGACGGTGAAATGGCGTCGGATGTACTGCTTGAAATTCCGGAAGGTGTTCGCCGCCGTTTTCTGCGCGTGCTGCCACCCGAAGTGATCGCTCACCAGTTTGTGGAGCACATGGACTCGGACGACGCGGCCGACATCATGGGCGAGCTGGAAGAAGAAGTGGTTGAAGCGGTACTCTCGGAAATTGAAGACAAAGAACAAGCGGGCGACATTGCCGACCTGTTGGAATACGACGAGGACACCGCCGGGGGTTTGATGGCCAAGGAGCTTATTAAAGTGAACGAGAACTGGAATGTTCAAACCTGCCTGAAGGAAATCTCAACTCAATCTGAAGAAATCGACGAAATCTACTACGTCTATGTAGTGGACGATGACAATATATTAAAAGGTGTGCTTTCTCTTTCGAAGTTGATTCAAAAGTCGACGCACAGCAAAGTGAAAGACCTGATCAACGAAGACATTCAATCGGTGAAAACCGACGCCAGCCAGGAAGAAGTTGCCCAAATCATGGAAAAATACGACTTGGTTGTGTTGCCGGTTGTCGACCAGATTGGCCGACTGAAAGGGCGAATCACCATTGACGACGTGGTGGACGTGATCCGTGAAGAAACCGGCAAGGACTACCAGATGGTTTCGGGTATCACCGGCGACGTGGAATCGACCGACAATGTTTGGCGTCTCACGCGCGTTCGAATACCATGGCTACTGATTGGTACGGTTGGCGGCCTAACCGGCGCCCAGGTACTGAGTCACCATCAAGATACGCTGAACCACATCCCGGCGATGGCCTTTTTCATTCCGTTGATTGCCGCGACTGCCGGAAACGTGGGAGTGCAATCGTCATCCATCGTGGTGCAGACGCTGGCCGCGGGAAGTCGTAAATTCGATACGCTCGGCAAAAAATTATTCAAGGAGCTGGGGGTTGGGCTAATTACCGGTTTGTTTTTCGCCCTGCTCATCTTCGGCTACAACTATCTGTTCAGCGATAGCTACAAACTAACATTAACCGTGAGCTGCACCCTGTTCATCGTTATTGTTTTTGCTTCACTGTTTGGCACATTGATTCCGCTCATCCTGCACCGGTTTAAAGTTGACCCGGCTGTCGCCACCGGACCGTTTATAACGACCATGAACGACGTACTCGGACTATTACTTTACATGGGAGTCGCCCATTTCTTTTTCAACTTTTTGGGATGAAAAGGCGCACACTCATCGGACGCTTCGACGAGGCTGACTTCCCGCTACTTCAACTCGAAAACATTGAAGTGAAAGTAGACACCGGCGCATACACGTCGAGTTTTCACTGCCACAACATCGAGCTTATCGAGCTGGACGGACAAAAAAAGCTTCATTGCTATTTTTTAGATCCTGATCATGATCAATATCACAACAAAGAATTTATATTTGACCGCTTTTCAAAAAAACGGATTCGCAGTTCCAACGGACAAATGGAGGAACGCTATAGTATTGAAACTCAAATCCGATTATTTGATCAAGTCTACCCAATTGAATTGACCTTAACCGAAAGAGGCGCCATGAAATACCCGGTTCTGCTGGGCCGCAAATTTCTGTCGAAGCGCTTTGTGGTTGACGGATCGAAAACGAGGCTTTCAGCCAAAAAAGAAAAATGGCTGGTAGAATTGAAGAAAGCACCGAATGTCACAACACATCTGTAAATATTAAAGATTCTAATTCAAAGTGAAAATTGTAATTCTATCACGCGATCACAACCTCTACTCCACCCAACGGTTGGTCGAGGCAGGAGAGAAAAAAGGTCACGAAATGGTCATTCTCGATCATTCCAAATGCGACTTGGTGATTGAAAAAAAGAGACCCGGCATCATTTACAAAGGGCACATGGTTGAAGACGTAGATGCCGTCATTCCCCGAATCGGAGCTTCGGTTACCTTCTACGGAACAGCCGTTGTTCGCCAGTTCGAGATGATGAAAGTATTTACGGCCATCGAATCGCAGGCGCTGGTTCGCTCACGCGACAAACTACGCAGCTTGCAAATCCTGAGCCGGGCGGGACTGGGACTACCCAAGACGGTTTTTACAAACTATTCGCGCAACGTTAAGGACATTGTAAAAAGCGTTGGAGGTGCTCCGCTTGTTATCAAGCTACTGGAAGGAACCCAGGGCTTGGGTGTGGTTCTCGCTGAAAACGACAATGCAGCCGAATCAGTTATCGAAGCCTTCAACGGCCTTAAAGCACGGGTCATTGTTCAGGAATATATTTCGGAAGCCAAAGGAGCCGACATTCGCGCATTCGTGGTGGACGGCGTAGTTGTTGGCGCTATGAAACGGCAAGCCAAAAAAGGCGAATTCCGTTCGAACCTGCACCGCGGCGGGACGGCAACCATTATCGAGTTGACAGAAGAAGAAGAAAATGCCGCGCTGAAAGCCGCCCGCGTCATGGGCCTGGGCATCGCCGGTGTCGACATGCTGCAATCCAATCACGGCCCGCTGATCCTGGAAGTCAATTCCTCACCAGGGCTGGAAGGTATTGAAGCTGCAACCGGCAAGGACATTGCCAACAGCATTATCCGATACGTAGAACGCAACGTTTAACCATGAAAAGACAATCACTTCAATTATTAGGGAAAACAATTCCGGCCGGGCGCAAAACCATCATCAACCTGGAAACCGCCAGGCTGCATACCCGCAACAAAATTGAAGTGCCTGTCATTATTGAACGGGGAAAAGAACCCGGACCGGTACTTCTGCTGATTGGCGGAATACACGGCAACGAGATCAACGGCGTTGAAATTATACGCGGTCTGATTTCGCAAAAATACAACAAACCAACAGCCGGGACAGTCATCTGCATCCCGGCTCTCAATGTACTGGGATTCCTGAATCAAACCCGCGAATTCCCCGATGGGAAGGATTTGAACCGCATGTTTCCCGGATCGCAAAATGGCTCCATGGCCAGTCTTTTTGCCTGGAACCTGATGACTAAAATTCTTCCGGCAGCCGACTACATCGTCGACTTCCACACTGGTGGAGCCAACCGGTTCAACAGTTCCCAAATTAGGATCAGCCGTGATCATCCGGAACTTTTTGAACTGGCAAAAATCTTTAAGCCTCGTTTTATTGTACTGGCACCCGACCGCGAAAAATCCTTCCGCGAAGCAGCCACCAAACTGGGCAAGAAAATTTTGTTGTTTGAAGGCGGGAAGTCGCTCGACATCCACAACCGGATTACCCAGCGCGGCGTCAACGGCGTTTTGCGCCTGATGCACCACCTGAACATGCGTGACTTCTCGGCCGAAATAGCCGGCATGCCCAACACCGATCCAATCTTCATCCGGGAATCGAGCTGGATTCGTGCGCGCCATGGCGGCATGTTCCGCTTTCAGGTGAAGGATGGTGCCAAAGTTGAGAAAGGAGAAATCATTGGTAGCATTTCCGACCCCTACGGCGGTTTCGAAAAAGCAGTAAAAATGCCGGAAAGCGGTTACATTATTGGCCTCAACCACGCTCCCATCATCTACCAGGGAGATGCCTTAATTCATTTGGGAAAAACGGAATAGCCGATCAGGCTGCATTGATCGCATTTACAGGGTCAAGTCGCGAAGCGATCCAGGCCGGAATAAAACCGGCAATCAAGCCAATGACTCCGGAAACTATTAACCCCATGCCAATATTTTTCAAACTGAGCACCAGGTGCATCTCTGACACGCCACTTACAATCGATGCTCCAAGAAAGACCAAAACGAGTCCAACCGCACCACCGATCAGCGACAGAATAACCGCTTCGAAAATAAATTCAAGCAAAATGAAATAGCGTTTCGCGCCCAACGATTTCTGAATCCCAATAATTCTCGTCCGTTCTTTTACTGAAACAAACATGATATTGGCAATTCCGAAGCCACCGACCAAAATACTGAAACCGCCGATGACAGACCCCGCCAGGTTGAAAATCACAAAAAAAGCGTCGAACCGATTCGAAATAACGCTGACCTCGTTGATCGCAAAATCATTTTCCTCCATCGGCTTCAGCTGATGCATCCCGCGCAAAATTCCTTCTAATTCAGCTGCAAACAAATCATTCTCGACACCAGCTTTAGCCTTCACATTGATCGATTGCCCCATCTCGCGATTCCGAAAATCAAGCATTGATCCGGCCAACGTAGTTGAAATGTGCAGCCGTTTGTCCATACTGGTCCCGAACATGTCGGTTCCCTTTTTGGTGTAAATCCCGATGATTAAAACCCGCCGACCTTTCACCTTTATTTCCTTGCCAACCGGATTTTCACCACTAAAAAGCTGATCGGCAAGTTCAACGCCGATTACCGCCATCGGCGAACCGCTGGTCATTTCCGAATCGGTAAAATAACGGCCTTTGTCGATCCCAAGGTTCCACAAATTAATCAAGTCGTAGGTGCTCGCCATCACTTCAGCATTTTCGGCCGATGATGAGCCATATTGAATTGTCGTATTGAATCCAACGAAAAAGGTTGCCTGCTCCGCCGAAGTCGAGCGTCGCAAAATCTCTTCCGCTTCTTCTTCTTTCGGAACCGGCCGGTTTAAATATTTCCACCAGGGGTATTCACTCTCGCCTTCGGGCGGCGTCCAGGGCCATTTCTGAATATACACCATATTCGTCCCTAACGAGTTCAAACTTTCACGCATGTATTTTTCCAGGGAATCGATTACGGTGAACACCGAAATGATGGCAAAGATCCCGATGGTTATTCCCAACAAGGATAAAATAGTTCGTAGTTTATTGGCTCGAAGTGAATTAATAGAGAACGAAAAACTCTCGAGTATGAGTCGTAAAAGAATCATCCAATCACGTTTTTTCGTAAAGTTATAAGATTTAGAATTCTGCCGGCCCCATTCATCCAACTGAAGCTAATTTATTTTTAAACAGAACTACATTTCAGCTTTTAAGACCCAAAAATTCTTTCTATTTTCAACGCTAAATTTTTGTGATTCCAGAGCGATTGACCTCGATTAATCACGTGAATTTATTATCTTTGCGACGCATTTTTAACAAATTGTAAATGAAGGATTTAAAAAAGATAAAATCAGCCTTGATCTCGGTTTATCATAAAGATAGACTGGATGTCATTGTAAAAAAATTAGATGAACTGGGTGTTAAACTTTATTCGACCGGCGGAACGCAATCGTTTATCGAAAGTTTGAATGTTCCATGTACTGCAGTTGAAGATTTGACGGGGTATCCGTCGATTCTGGGTGGACGTGTAAAAACCCTTCACCCTAAAATTTTTGGAGGTATCCTGAATCGCCGTGACAACAGCGGTGACCAAGAGCAAATTGCACAGTACGAGATTCCTGAAATCGACCTGGTTATTGTCGATCTTTATCCTTTTGAAGAAACTGTTGCTTCGGGCGCATCCGAAGAAGACATCATCGAAAAAATCGACATCGGTGGTATCGCGTTGATCCGTGGTACAGCGAAAAACTTCAACGATGTGATTATCGTTTCTTCACGCGACCAATACGAAGAATTCATCGAATTACTGAATACCAAAAACGGCGAGAGCACATTGGAAGACCGTAAAGCATTTGCACGCAAAGCATTTGCAACCTCTTCTCATTACGACTCGGCCATTTTCAACTATTTCAACGGTGGTATCACCGACAAAAACCGTGTTAGCCTGAACGACGGGAAAGTATTGCGCTATGGCGAGAACCCTCACCAATCGGCTACTTTCTACAAATTCGACAACGCGGATTCGAAAGTGACTCTGGCAAATGCGGAAGTATTGCAAGGCAAGGAATTGTCGTACAACAACCTGTTGGACGCCGATGCAGCCTGGAAATCAGCTTCGGATGCCTATCACTCGATTAACCACATCGAAAACAAAGTTGCTGTTTCTGTCATCAAGCACTTAAATCCTTGCGGATTGGCAGTTACCGACAACATCCTGAAATCGTTGGATTTGGCATGGGAAGGTGACCCGATCAGCGCTTTTGGTTCGATCATCTGCTTTACTGACACGGTTACTGCGGAAGTTGCAGAGTGGTTCGGTAAGAAATTCGTTGAAATCATCATCGCTCCGGCCTTCACTCCTGAAGCACTGGAAATTTTCGCAAAAAAGAAAAACCTGCGTTTACTGGTAACTCCGGTTAAGGCTGAAACGACCGGTGAAAAACTGTATCGTTCCATCAGCGGAGGTATCTTGGTACAGGACGAAGATGAGGGCATGGATGCAGAATTCAAAAATGTCACAAAAATTCAGTTTGACAGCAATAAAATGAATTTGGCGAAGTTTGGTATTACAGCGTGCAAGCACCTGAAAAGTAATGCCATCGCGATTGTCACTGAAAATACCGACGGTTCGTTTTGGCTTACAGGTGCCGGAATGGGACAGCCAAACCGTTTGGACAGCATGCGCCAATTAACAATGCCTCGCTTTGATATGAAAGAAGGAATCAAGATTGAAGAATCAGTTGTGATTTCGGATGCCTTCTTCCCATTCAGAGACAGCATTGAAGCCGCTAACGAATATGGTGTGAAATACATCGTAGAGCCGGGTGGCAGCATTCGTGACGAGGAAGTAATTGAAGCTTGCGATGAATTCGGTATCGCGATGCTGTTTACCGGTCGTCGTCACTTCAAACATTAATTTGTAACAACAATCGGTCATTAACTTTTTGACTTAGGGAGACGATAAAATATGGGATTGTTTTCATTTTTAACCCAGGAGATTGCGATTGACCTGGGGACTGCCAATACCATCATCATACAAAACGACAAAATCGTATTGGATGAGCCATCGGTCGTTACCATCGATATGAAAACGGAAAAGCTTTTTGCCATTGGTGAAAAAGCCCGTCAGATGGAAGGCCGTACGCCACCAAACCTGAAAACGATTCGCCCGTTGCGTGACGGTGTGATCGCCGACTTCAACGCTGCAGAGCAAATGATTCGCGGGATGATTAAAATGATCAACCCGAAATCGCGTTTGTTCACACCATCGTTAAAAATGGTTGTTTGTATTCCTTCAGGCTCAACTGAAGTTGAGATTCGTGCGGTGCGTGACTCTTCGGAGCATGCCGGCGGACGCGAGGTGTACATGATTTACGAACCAATGGCTGCTGCAATCGGTATCGGTCTGGACGTAGAAGCGCCAGAAGGAAACATGATTGTCGACATCGGTGGTGGTACAACCGAGATTGCCGTGATCTCGCTTGGCGGTATAGTAACCAACAAATCGATCCGTATTGCCGGTGATGACCTGACTGCGGACATCATGGAATACATGCGTCACCAACACAACATTAAAGTTGGGGAACGCACTGCCGAAGATATCAAAATCAACGTTGGATCAGCCTTGTCACAATTGGAAGACCCACCAAACGACTACATCGTTCAGGGGCCAAACCAAATGACAGCATTGCCAATCGAAGTTCCGGTTTCGTACCAGGAAATTTCACACTGTCTGGAAAAATCAATTTCGAAAATTGAAACCGCTATTCTGAGTGCATTGGAATTGACGCCTCCGGAGCTTTATTCAGACATTGTGACAAAGGGTATTTACCTGGCTGGTGGTGGTGCCTTGCTTCGTGGTTTGGACAAACGTTTATCCGAAAAAATTAATATTCCGTTCCACGTTGCCGAAGACCCATTGCGCGCAGTAGCCCGCGGTACCGGCATCGCACTTAAAAACGTTGATAAATTCTCTTTCCTGATCCGGTAATCCCAGAGCAGGAAAGAGCAAACTTTCCGGTGAATGAGAAGTTTGTTACGCTTTCTGGCGCGAAATTATTTCTTTTTATTGTTCCTGTTGCTCGAAGCAGTCAGTATTGGACTGATTGTGAACTACAACAACTTTCAACGCGTTCGCTTTTTCAACTCGAGCAACAGCGTCACAGCTTCGATCTACGAAAAGTTTAATGCTATTACAAGCTTTTTTGCACTGCAAAAAACCAATGCCGAACTGGCGGACGAAAATGCTCGTTTGCGCACGCAGCTTGAGCAATATAAACAGGTATTCATCCCGCTGGATTCGATGAATATTGCTGAAGGGAAAGAAGAGCAAGAACTGCAAACACCTGACACAACCTTACGCCAGTTTGATTTTATCCCGGCCAAGGTTGTCAACAACTCGTTTATCAAACAGTACAACTACATCACCATAAACAAAGGAAGTAATGATGGCGTTGCTGTTGATATGGGGATCATTGGTCCCGGTGGTGTTGTTGGAATTGTGACCAGCGTATCGAAAAACTACGCAACAGGCCCGACAATCCTAAACAAACGGTGGTCGGTTTCTGCTAAAATCAAAAACTCCAATTATTTCGGGACACTGGCCTGGGACGGTATCGATCCGCATGTTGCCCGGCTAAATGAAATTCCGTTTCACGTAAAGATGGAAGTTGGTGATACCATTGTTACCAGTGGATTCTCCGATGTATTTCCGGAAGGTGTTCCGGTTGGTATTATTGAAAAGTTCGATCATGCGAGCGGACGTAACTTCTTCGACATTTCGGTTCGCCTGCTGACGAATTTTGCCAACCTGAGTTACGTTGAAATTGCGAAAAACAACCATTTGGAAGAGTTGATTGACCTACAGAAGATGAATACAAATGAATAGTGGCATACTCAAATATATCGCTTCGTGGATCATCCTCGTGCTGATCCAGGTTCTGCTGCTCAACCACATCCAAATCAGTGGTCTGATCAACCCGTATTTGTATA
This sequence comes from Mangrovibacterium diazotrophicum, assembly GCF_003610535.1. Lineage (NCBI taxonomy): Bacteria > Pseudomonadati > Bacteroidota > Bacteroidia > Marinilabiliales > Prolixibacteraceae > Mangrovibacterium > Mangrovibacterium diazotrophicum. The sequence goes on from NZ_RAPN01000005.1 coordinate 238,408, forward strand.
TTCTTTTCATCCTGACCTTGCCTTTCGGCACACCAAATTATTTGTTGCTGCTACTTGGATTCTTGTTGGGATTGAATGTCGATATATTTTCAAATACAATCGGAATTCACGCAGCTGCCACGACCTTTCTGGCTTTTATTCGCCCGTTTGTGATTAACCTGATTTCTTCGCGCGACGTGCTCGAATTAAACCAGGCACCCCGCATCTCTGAACTGGGCTTCGCCTGGTTCTTCCGCTATACGGTTATCCTGGTTTTGGCGCATCACCTGTTCCTGTTTTTCATCGAAGTTTTTACCTTCCACGGATTTTTCTACACATTGCTCCGCGTTCTGTTTAGCTCGGCGTTGACGATTGTATTAATAATTATTAGTCAGTATATTACTGCAAAAGAAAAGTAGCTGTGGATAAATACGCCAAACGAAAATATATACTGGGAGCCATCTTCGTCTTGGTGGCGTTAATCTTCATCTTCAGACTTTTTTCGCTGCAGGTACTCGACAGTTCCTACAAACAGTACGCGACCAAAAACGTATTGCGGAAGGTGATTAACTATCCGGCCCGCGGATTGATTTACGACCGTAACGGCGAATTATTGGTTTACAACAAAGCTGCCTACGACTTACTGGTTACCCCGCGTGAAGTCTCAGCTTTCGACACCACTCAGCTGTGTTCTATTCTGAAAATCGAAAAGAACGTCCTTGTCGAAGAACTGCGCAAAGCAAAAAAATACAGTCGTTACAAACCATCGGTTATTGTGAAGCAGCTATCGCCGGAGATGTACGCGATGCTGCAGGAAAAACTTTACAAATATCCCGGATTCTTCGTTCAGACACGTACTTTGCGCGAATACGCCCATCCGATTGCAGCTCACATGCTCGGTTATGTTGGTGAGGTAAATCAATCGCAAATCAACAAAGATCCTTATTACGAACAGGGTGACTACATTGGTATAACCGGGATTGAACGCGCCTACGAAAAAGAACTGCGCGGACACAAAGGCGTTAACTTCTTTTTAGTTGACGTACACAACCGCCTAAAAGGTGCCTACAATGATGGCAATAGTGATACAGCTGCCGTACTTGGCAACAACCTGACGACGACTATCGACGCCAAGCTGCAAGCCTACTGCGAGTTACTCATGCAGAACAAACGCGGTGCTGTCGTGGCTATTGAACCAAAAACCGGTGAAATTCTTTGCTTTTACAGTGGCCCCGACTACGATGCCAACTTGCTTGTTGGCCGCGAGCGAAGCAAGAATTACCAAATGTTGCTGAATGACACCCTGAAACCACTAACCAACCGGGCAATTTCTGCAGCTTATTCTCCGGGATCTACATTCAAAACCCTGAACGCCTTGATTGCTTTGGAAGAAGGAGCAATTACTGAAAATACTTCTGTTACCTGTTACGGGAAAGCGTCATCACCAATTCGCTGTACGCACAACCACGAGTCACCGATTCGTTTGCAAGGTGGTATCCGTGAATCCTGCAATCCTTATTTTTGGAATACATTCAAAAGTACAATCAATAAATATCCGACTGCAGAAGAAGGTTACAACAACTGGCGTGAACACATTCTGAGCTTCGGTCTGGGCCAGACTTTGGGGACTGAGTTTTACGGAGAATCAGCCGGAAACATTCCCCAATCGTCATATTACGATCGGTTTTTCGGCAAAAAGAGATGGAACGCGCTAACAGTTCGTTCACTTTCGATCGGCCAGGGGGAAATCATTGTTACACCTTTGCAAATGGCAAATATGGTTTCGGTTATCGCCAATCGTGGCTATTACATCGATCCCCATATTGTAAAATCGGTAACTGATCCGGAGAACGAAGTTCATCCACTCGAATTTGCCCGGAAAGATGCGATGGTTCATCCCGAATATTTTGAACCTGTCATTGACGGAATGCTACAAGTGGTTGACCAAACAAATACGCGCTACACTGCTCACGTGGAAGGAATTGAAATTTGTGGTAAAACCGGAACTATTCAAAACAGTCACGGTTCCGACCACTCGGCTTTCATCGCTTTTGCCCCGAAGGATAATCCGCAGATCGCAATTGCGGCATACGTTGAAAATGGAGTGTGGGGTGCGCGCTATGCCGCTCCGATTGCCAGCTTGATGATTGAAAAATATTTGAATGACTCGATTGGTGCACCCAACCGGATCGCCCTGGAGAAAAAGATGATCGAAGCAAACCTGTTAAATCCAAACCAACCGAAATAATGGCAAGCAGAAACAACATATGGGCAAACCTTGACTGGCTGACGATTGGCATCTACGTGTTGTTGGTTTTTATGGGTTGGATTAATATTTACGCTGCTGTGTTCGATGAAGACCACGCCAGCATTTTGGACATGAGCCAGCGCTACGGTAAACAGTTGATCTGGATTATTGCTGCATTTGTTTTAGCCGGCGTGCTCATTCTTATCGACAGTAAGTTCTACGTCTCCTTTGCCTACCCGATTTATATTGTCACCATACTTTTACTGGTAGCTGTCTTGCTTATCGGGTCCGAAGTAAAAGGGGCCAAATCCTGGTTTCAGATTGGCGGCTTCGCCTTTCAGCCCGCCGAAGTCAGTAAACTGGCAACTGCCTTGGCCTTGGCAAAATTCACCAGTTCGTACAATTTTAAGATTGAAAAATTGCAGTCGATCCTCGTGATCGGGGCAATTATATGTACGCCTGTCGCGCTTATTTTCCTTCAAAACGACACCGGATCCGCCCTGGTATTCGGCGTATTTGCGTTTGTGCTTTACAGAGAAGGAATGTCGGGTGTTTTCCTTTTTATGGGTCTTTTAGTTGCCATTGTTTTCATCCTGACGTTAGTACTACAACCTCTTGTCACGATTGCGGTAATAACCGTTTTAGCGATATTGGCCAACTACTTCGTCAATCAGAAGTTTGTGGAAGCCCTGAAGGCACTCGGAATTTCGGCCAGTATATTCATGATTTTGTGGTTAACCAACTCGCTTCTTAAGCTTGAAATATCTTCCGTTCGCATTGCATTGTTCTCAGGGATCATCGCTACCATCATCTTTGCTGTTTATGCGTTGCGCCATCGATTAACCCAACTGCTGATAATTCTCGTAGTTTACATCGGGTTGATGTTTTTGATCTTCTCGGTCGACTACGTTTTCAATAATATTTTGGAACCTCACCAACGTGCCCGTATCGAAGAATTGTTGGGTATCAAGTCCGATCCGTTGGGCGTTGGCTACAACGTGAACCAATCCAAAATCGCTATTGGTTCCGGTGGAATGTTGGGTAAAGGTTTCCTCAACGGAACGCAGACTAAATTCAACTTTGTGCCGGAACAAAGTACCGACTTCATTTTCTGCACCGTTGGCGAAGAATGGGGTTTCTTCGGCACAACAATGGTTGTCCTTTTGTTCCTCGGCCTGCTCATCCGGCTGGTCTTCTTAGCGGAACGGCAACGCTCGGTTTTCAGCCGCGTGTATGGCTATAGCGTGGCCTGCATCCTGTTCTTCCACCTGGCAATCAACGTTGGGATGACCATCGGCTTGGCTCCGGTTATCGGTATTCCTCTCCCCTTCTTCAGTTACGGAGGATCTTCGCTCTGGTCGTTCACCATCCTGTTGTTTATTTTTCTGCGTTTGGACGCCAGCCGAATGGAGAAACTGAGCTACTAGAAGTATCTTGATTCCTTCGCGCAAATCGATATCCGAACATCCTATTTGGCTTTAATTGATTCGTTTTGGAGAACCGATGTAAATAGATTTTTTGTATTTTCAGCTTTCAAACTCAACAACCTGAATCTGATTCAGCTAAATCTAAATAGCATGAAGTTTCTACAATCAAGCTTTATAATGGCGCTGTTAACATGCGCGCACTTCATCTCCAACGCACAGGCTGTGACAGTGAGTTCTCCCGATGAACAGATTAAAGTGACCATCGAAAATACTCAAAAGTTAAGTTACTCGGTCGACTTCAATGGACGGGAAATTATAAACACCTCTCCTTTAGGCTTCGAACTTAAGAACGAAGAAGACATGACGGGCAACTTCACGATTCAGAAGCAGCAAACGGAGTCTGTCAAAGAAACCTGGAAACCAGTGGTTAAATCAAAACACGCAATAGTTGAAAATAACTACAATGAACTGACTTTGGAACTGAAAGAGCAATCCGGAAGTGCGCGCCGAATGGATCTAATAGTGCGCACTTACAACGACGGAATTGCTTTTCGCTACAAATTATACCGCTCCGAAAAAATCGGAAATCGTGAGATCACCTGCGAAAAGACCGGATTCAATATTCCGGGTGATCCAAAATCCTGGATCGTTGAGTACGGTGGATACTCGACCTCGAATGAAGCCGAGTACTTCGAGCGAAAACTTAGCTACCTGACGGAACAGTCGATTGCCGGATTACCGGTATTGATGGACTACGGCAACAATTGTTGGGTCGCCATTACAGAAGCAAATATTGACAATTACGCTGCTTTTTACATCGGTACAAACGGGCAGACAGATGAGTTAACCACCAAGCTGGTTCCGATTCCGGGAGAACCGGAAAACGGCGTGAAAGTGCGGTTTGATGACGAAATCTGCACACCGTGGCGCGTGGTTATGATTGGAGAAACTCCCGGCACATTGATTGAATCCGAGATCATTCAAAATTTGAACGAGCCTTGTCAAATTGAAGATCCTTCGTGGATTGAACCCGGCAAAAGCGCCTGGGATCATTGGTGGAGCGGGGAAGTAAAAATGGAGATGCCGGTGATCAAAGAATACATTGATTTCGCATCGGAGATGGGCTGGAAATACATGCTGGTTGACTGGCAATGGTACGGCCCTTTTAATTCGCAGGAAGCCGACATTACGAAATGGGCTCCTCAACTGGATATGCCGGAAATTATCAGCTATGCCGCATCAAAAAATGTCAAAATTATCTTGTGGTTGTACTCCACCGACGTGAACCGAAATTCCGCCTATAAAGAGGCTTTCCCCTTGTATCACAAATGGGGAGTAGCTGGTATCAAGATCGACTTCATGGATCGGGACGACCAGCAGATGGTGAACTGGTACCACGATATTATCCGATGTGCTGCTGCAAACCAATTGCTGGTCGATTTCCATGGCGCGTACAAACCCGACGGCATCATCCGCACCTACCCCAACATGATTACCCGCGAGGGTGTGATGGGCAACGAATACTACAAATTCTCGGACAAAATGAGCCCGGAACACAATGTAAAACTTGCCTTCACCCGTATGTTACTTGGACAAATGGATTACACGCCCGGTGGATTTTTGAATGTAACCCGTGAGGATTTTCAGCAAAAAACGCCAACTGTTGTTTGGAATACACGTGCAGCTGAGCTGGCCAAATTTGTGATTTACGAAAGCCCGCTAACAGTTGTTTGCGACCATCCGAAGAACATTCTCGACCAACCCGGTTCCGATTTTCTGAAAGTTGTTCCGACCGTTTGGGATGATACGCATTTCATAGGTGGATATCCGGGCGATTACATCGCTTTGGCGCGGCAAAATGCAGAAACATGGTACATCGGAGTACTGAATAATAGCCAGGCCAAAGAGATTGTAGTGAAACTCGACTTTATACCAAAAGGAACTTACGAGATCGAGTTTTGGGCCGATTCAAAAAAATCGGACGAAATACCGACCGAACTAGTGCAGAAAACGCAATTCGTGAAAAGCGGCGATTCCATTAATCTAAAACTGGCCAAGAACGGCGGGTACGTAGCTATCATTAAAGCGAAATAAAATTGCCTTTATTTTTACCAAACAGCAAAACCTTTACTGAAGTCAATTTGCAGCCTGCGTAACTTTGATGCTATCAAAATAATCGCCGGCTTCCAGGTAAACAATTAATGTCCGCTCGGCTCCTGTGGTATTGGCATCCATGCTCACAACGATCGTCGTCAAATCGCTGCGCTCAATCGAAAACTGATCTTCGTCTAACGTATATGGCGCAGAGCTGAGATCTAATTCTACGGCGTCATAATAATAAATGTCGTCATCAAGAGAAGCGCCATACACCCACCACGATTCTCCTTCTGTTGTAATTGTCGCCGAGCCGCCGGTAGCAGCCAAACTAACTTCTTTAGTGGATAATTTAATAATGTCATCCCAGAGTCCATCCACCTGCTCTTCATTTGAACAGGCCACCAGTGCAAAGACACATCCAAGAAAAATAACAAGTTTCTTCATCGTCGGAATTTAGGGTTGGTGTAAATGCTTTTGCGTTGCTGTTTAGAATAGATGGTATTGCACCGGTTTAGTTGCGTCGAAATCGGATGTCTACGTTATTTGTTCTATTGTTACTTCGAAATGGCATTCCGGAAATAAACAAATAGCCGAATCTACAAATCTCTCCATTTTGCCTCACAGGACACTCGCTCGCCATCGTCGGTCGTATATTCTTCCAACGAGTCTTTTTTTGATTGCACACAGATGTACACCATTTCCACGTCGGAAGTATTACATAAACTTCGAACTCCCTCCGGTGCAACCCGAATGACACTCCCCTCCTGTATTGGGAAGCAATCGTCGTCGACCTGGTAATAACCTGCCCCACTCAAAATGATGTAGGTTTCTTCATCCTTATAATGAAGGTGAAAATAGCCCAATTCGGTTTTCGGTGGTATTGTCGTAAACGAAATCTCAGTCCCTGAGGACAGCGTCGGCTCTTTCAGAAATACTTTTCCTTTCACCTCTTTTCCCGTTTTCGGATGGATCAGGGAGTAGGATTTCACATCTGCTAACCGGCCAATATTTATTGCCGTAAAATTCTTGTTTTCTGCAAGTTTCTTTATTTGCTCCATGGCTTCGACTTTTTGTTTCCCGATGAATAGTCAAGTTACGAGCTTTCGCTCTGATTCCGGATAACACGGTGAGATTCTTAGCTTAAAATTAATCATATAACAAAGCCCGGCAGCAGTTGCTAACCGGGCTTTAAACCGAGTTCGATACCTTTTCTCCATCGGCCTTTTTAGAATCTCTTAAACGCAATATTTTTGAAGTTTTAAATCACTCCTACCTAATGATGATGGTGGTGTCCATGATGTCCGTGCTCTTCTGCCTCTTCCATATCGAGTAACGATTTGCCGGTCTCCTTCAGCAAACCAACTGACCATTTAACGATGACCAATGAACTGAGAACAGCCGCGATCGTATCAATAAAGGGAATATCCCAGACCATTGCTGCGGTCAATCCCAAGATGGCGGATACACTGGTCAGAGCGTCGGCGATAACATGCAAATAAGCCGCGCGAATGTTGTGATCCGAATGGTCATGATCGTGATGGAGCAGAAAAGCACTGGCAATATTAACCGCCAATCCGATAATTGCGACCAGAATAGCTTCTTTGTAAACAATGGTTACCGGCGTGAAAAAACGCTCAACAGCCTCAACCAGGATTACAATGGCAAAAATCAGTAGCATTAAACCACTACTGTAGCCCGAAAGTGAGAGAATTTTATCGGAGTTTCCGGAAAACGAATCGCTCTTGTTAACTCTCCGGACAATCACGTAAGCCAGCCAACTCAACCCGATCGCCAATACATGCGATCCCATGTGGATGCCGTCGGCCAGCAGAGCCATCGATTTTGTAGTTAATCCAAAAATAATTTCGACGACCATGGTCACTGCCGTCAGCAAAACCACCCACATGGTTTTACTTTCGTGTTGATGTTTTTCCATACAGAGCGAATAAAGGTTTGGATTGGTGAAAGTAACCGCTTTCATTCGCCCCGTCAATCCCAAGATCTTGGGATTTTTTTAGATTTCCATGAAGCTCATTTTTTCCTATCTCTCCTTTTTCTTCGGTAATAAATGAGAAAGATGACCAAAGCAATCGGTATGACGAGATAGAGGATAATGTTGAATAAAGTTGGTGCAACGGGTTCGGGCACGGGCGGCGGATAATGTTCGGGCGTTTGAGCAAAAGCTACGACCATCCCCTGGAAAACCATCATCAAAGTTGTTAATTCGCGTTTCATAGCTTCTCGTTTTATTGTTAGAACTCCTTATAACGAAGCAATTGAAACGGCCAGTTTGTTCAGTCAGCAACACTCCATTTCCGGATACAATCACGACACTCTTCTGCGTTTATTTGACCTTCTTCAAGATATTAACATCAAAACGCTGTTCCGCGTGCAATACCAATTCTTCAAAAAAACGTTCAAACAATTCTTTCAGCTCGGCAAAATTCCTTTCCAGCACAGCGATCGCTTCGTTGGTATGATCGGGCAGACTGGTGCGGTGCGCCATGATGTGCAACGATTGTTGAATACCGTCGAGCTGCGCATATGACTCGAGCCGTTTGTGTTGAATAAGAAAAGGCAGGAAGCCTTTTACACGGTTTGGCAGTTGAAAAAAATTGGACAGCAAAACAGCATGCACATGTTTCGCGAATTGTCTAAGCGTGTAGGGCGAATATTCGCGCCAGTATTTGGCAAGAAAATGATCGAAAATAACATCGGTAACAATTCCGGAATAACGGCCGTAAGCCGGGCGAAAGAAATCGGCAGCTTCTTTCACTACCGGATGGGTATCGGTAAACGAATCAATCGCACGATGTAAAAGAATTCCCTTTTGGACGTCTTCAGAGTAACGCAGGTATTGTTGTCCTTTCACATAATCGCCAATGAAATTCCCCAACATCATCTCATCCGATTCACCCGACAAATATAAATGTGCTAAATAATTCATGACTTCTACATTCTTCTCCTTTCACGCAATATGCTTGCCGCGTATTTAAGACTACTGCGAAACCTTCCCTTTCCGATTAAGGTAAGGAAGCTTTGCCGCGGAAATCAAAATTACTCCAAGCAACGTCAACAAACCGCCAACCAGCTGATGCAACAAAGGGAACGTCCCAAAATAAATAATGCTGCCAACCAACACGAACACCACTTTCGTGCTTTGCACAATCGACGATTTCGACACTTCAATGTAATGAAACGAATAATAAATCAGCAACAACGCGATGAAGGGTCCCAAGGTGGCACCAATAGCAATGTTGACAAATGCACGAAACGGTATCTCGAACGACTGCCTGTAAAAAATAAACATGAGCAAGGAGAACACAAACAGCCAAATGGAACGGTTTGTATTGATCAGCTCGGGCGACATATCACGCACATTTATTTTGACAACAATTGAAGCAATGGCTGCAAATATGCAATTCAACAACACAATGCCCGCACCGGGAATAAAGAATTCAGAAATCGTCGTACCCCCTTGGTAACTTACGATAAAAGCGCCGATCAGGGCAAGCACCGCTCCAAAAGCTTCCATTGCAGTAAAACGCTCTTTCAGAAAAATAATTCCCATGCCCGTAAGCAATACCGGGTAAAGATTTCCCATGAAACTGGTCACTGCCGGATCAGGAATAATTTGGATGGACAAAAAGAAAAAACTGGTTGTGATGATCTCTAAAATTCCGAGCGTAATCAGGGTACGTATTTGCCGTTTGCTCAATGCCCGCACATAGCGGTTATGTTTGCGGTAAAACAGCCAAACCAGATTCAGAAAAGCTCCGATGCCAAACCAATACATGCCGAACTGGCTCAGGTGCACCTCATTCAGCGCCGCTTTGCTGAAAATGTAGATATTCGAAAAAGCAATGGTTGCAATCAGTGCGAACAGGTAGCCTTTCAGGTTTTCAGATTTCATTCGGGGCAATTTTGAAGCTTTGTTGATTTCAAATGTACAAAAATAAGAAAGGCCTCAACCCGTTTGGGATGAAGCCTTCTGTATTTCGAATAAAGAATTTTCTATTGAATACTCCCTTTTAATACCTAGCGCAGTTTCTCAGTCAAACGACGAACTTCGGCTGCAGGATTCTCACCCTCATACAAAATATTGTACACTGTTTCGCAGATCGGTAGATTCACTTTGTACTCCTGGTTTATTTCGTGAATGGACTTGGTGGCGTAATACCCCTCAGCAACCATGTGCATTTCCAGCTGTGCGGTACGGGTTGTATAACCTTTTCCGATCATGGTACCAAACGTCCGGTTTCTCGAGAACTGAGAATAGGCCGTCACCAGCAAGTCGCCCAAATAGGCTGAACTTTTGATGTCGCGCGTAATCGGGTGAACTTTGTCCACAAAGCGCTTAATTTCCTGAATCGCATTGGCAATCAGCACTGCCTGGAAATTATCACCATAACGCAGACCATGTACAATTCCGGAGGCAATCGCGATAATATTCTTCAACACCGAAGCGTATTCAGTTCCGAAAATATCGTCGGAAACATGCGAACGGATATACGGGCACTCCATTTTAAAGGCAAAATCGCGCGCACGGCGGATATCTGGACAAGCGATCGTCAGGTACGAAAGTCGCTCCAACGCAACCTCTTCTGCATGACACGGACCGGCAATAACACCAATTCGTTCGTAAGGCAACTTAAACTTTTGATTTAAGTATTGACCCACGATTTGGTTGCCTTCCGGAATAATCCCTTTGATGGCCGAAACAACATATTTGTTGGTCATTTCAACATTCAGTTCCGACAAAGAACGATCGAGGAAAGCCGACGGAATAGTCAACACCAGGACATCGTGTTCTTCAAAGGTTTTATTGATATCGCTGTAAAAGTCAATTCGATCAATATCAAACTCAACCCCTCTCAAATAACCGGGATTGTGCTTGAATCGTTTGAATTGCTCAATACTTTCCGGATTGCGGAAATACCAGCCAATACGATCAACATTATTCAGGAGTATCTTTGCCAGCGCTGTAGCCCAGCTACCACTCCCGACTATTGCTATTTTGGGTTCAGTAAACATATTAACAAGGTCAATGTTAGGCGATCCAGTTAGTCACGTCTTCCATTGATGGATTTTCCAATCCAAGTTTATTTTTTTTGTTGTAACCGCAAAGGTCGTTAAACAACTTTCCGGCTTTTACATCTTTTAAGGCATCTACTTTTTTGAAACCCATTTTACGAAGGACATCAATCCAATCGGAAGGAATTCCTTTGGCTTCATATTTTTCATCAGTATCAGCATCAGCTTTCTTCTCCGGCTTCATTTGCGGGAAGAAAAGTACATCCTGAATCGACGGGCTGTTGGTCATGAACATGGTCAAACGGTCGATACCGATCCCCATTCCCGATGTTGGAGGCATGCCGTATTCCAGAGCACGAAGGAAATCCTGGTCGATAAACATCGCTTCATCATCTCCTTTTTCCGACAGCTTCATTTGATCTTCGAAACGCTCACGTTGATCAATCGGGTCGTTCAACTCCGAGTAGGCATTTGCCAGCTCTTTACCGTTTACCATCAACTCGAAACGTTCAGTCAGTTCCGGATGTTCACGGTGTTTTTTGGTCAGTGGTGACATTTCAACCGGATAGTCGATGATGAAAGTTGGCTGCACATAGTTGTGCTCACATTTTTCGCCAAAAATTTCATCAATCAATTTTCCTTTACCCATTGTCGGGTCAGTTTCGATCCCCAATTTGTCACAAATTTCACGCAATTCAGCTTCCGATTTACCGGCAATGTCATAACCAGTATGTTCTTTAATCGCTTCGTACATTGTCACGCGCGGATACGGACGTTTGAAATCGATGATCTTATCACCAACCTGAACTTCAGTTTTACCATGCAACGCCAATGCCACACGTTCAACCATTTCTTCGGTGAAATTCATCATCCATTTGTAATCCTTGTATGCCACGTAAATTTCCATGGCTGTAAATTCCGGATTGTGCGTGCGGTCCATTCCTTCGTTACGGAAGTCTTTGGCGAACTCGTAAACACCTTCAAAACCACCTACAATCAGGCGTTTCAGGTAAAGTTCGTTTGCAATACGAAGATACAATGGAATATTTAGTGAATTGTGATGCGTGATAAACGGACGTGCAGCAGCACCTCCGGGAATTGACTGCAGAATCGGCGTTTCCACTTCCAGGTAACCATGCTCGTTGAACATTTGACGCATGGTGTTGATGATTTTCGTGCGCTTCACGAAGACGTCTCTAACCTGCGGGTTAACAACCAAGTCGACATAACGTTGGCGATAGCGTTGTTCCGGATCAGTGAACGCATCATAAATAACGCCGTCTTTCTCTTTTACGATTGGCAGCGGACGCAAACACTTGCTCAACATGAACAACTCCTTCACGTGAACTGATTTTTCGCCAACCTGCGTTGTGAAAGCAAAACCTTTCACACCAATGAAATCGCCAATGTCCATCAACTTCTTGAAGACATCGTTGTACAGGGTCTTATCCTCCCCCTCACAAATTTCGTCGCGATTAATATACAACTGAATCCGACCTGAATCATCCTGTAATTCAGCGAATGAAGCTTTTCCCATAATCCGGCGGCTCATAATGCGACCGGCCAACACCACTTCCTGGAAGTTGTTCTTTTCAGGATCATAGCCAGCCTTTATTTCAGCTGTTTTAGCATTTACCGGGAACTCCTCGGCCGGATATGGCTCGATTCCCAACTCTCTTAACTTTGCTAAAGAATTTCTCCTGATTACTTCCTGTTCGCTAAGCTCTGCTGTACTCATTGGTAATGATCAATTATTATTCTGCTTGTAAAAAAATTTGTGCAAAGATAAGATAAGAATTAAAAAAACCCTACTCTGCACTGTTATCAAACTAAAACGAACAAAATCAGCTGTTTGTATTTTTACGCTCAATGTTAATAATTTTATGTCGAAGCTAAAGATTTGAGCGGATGAAATTTAGGTAAAATTTAATTTCAGAAATCTTCAAACATGCCTGTCCGTGTATTAAAATAAGGTTTCCAGATCAGCTTGCATTTTTTATCTTTGAGCTTTTAATCAAAGCATCTCCAAGGCAACACCGCAATATCAATGGATAAAATCTGGAAAGTAAAAGAACAAGGCGACATAAATGTAATCAAGCATTTATCTGCTGCCCTGAACGTCAACATGGTTATAGCCAACCTGTTGTCACAAAGGGGGATTACATCATTCAATGAAGCCAAGTCTTTTTTCCGCCCCAAATTGTCCGATTTACACAACCCTTTTTTGATGAAGGATATGGACAAGGCTGTTGCCCGCCTTGAACAAGCCATCAACAACCAGGAAAAAGTATTGATTTACGGTGATTATGATGTTGACGGAACAACCTCAGTTGCTTTGATGTACCAGTTCTTGCGGACCCGCATCAAAGATCTCGACTTCTACATCCCGGATCGCTATTCGGAAGGCTACGGTATTTCGCCGCGAAGCATCGAATTCGCGTCGAATGAAAAATTCACACTGGTCATTGTTTTGGACTGCGGAATCAAGGCGATTGAAAAAATCAAGCAGGCAAAGGATCTTGGAATCGATTTCATCATTTGTGATCACCACAATCCCGATGATCAAATTCCGGATGCAGTGGCGGTACTTGATGCGAAACGTCCCGGTTGTGAATACCCTTACAAAGAGCTTTCAGGTTGCGGCGTGGGGTTCAAATTGCTGCAGGCGTACACACAAAAGAACGATATCCCGGTAGTCGAACTTTACGATCTGCTGGATTTGGTTGTCGTGAGTATCGCTTCCGACATTGTTCCGGTAACCGGCGAAAACCGGGTTTTGGCTTATTACGGGTTGAAAAAATTGAACAGCAACCCAAGTCTCGGATTGAAAACGATCATTCAGATTTCGAACCTTGTTGGACAGCAGATTACAATCAGCGATATTGTTTTCAAAATCGGGCCTCGCCTCAACGCATCTGGCAGAATTGAGCACGGTAAAAAGTCTGTGGAAATTCTGGTTATGAACGACGAAGATCAGTCGTTTGCCCTTGGAGAAGAAATTAACTCGTACAACGAAATTCGGAAAACTCTCGACCGCGACATTACCCAGGAAGCCCTGGACATGATCGCACACGATCCCGTTCACGACGAGCGTTTTTCAACGGTATTATACAATCGCGACTGGCACAAAGGTGTTGTTGGTATTGTTGCCTCGCGCCTCACCGAACATTATTACCGCCCAACCATCATCTTAACCGAATCGAATGGTTTAGCAACCGGATCGGCTCGCTCGGTGCGCGACTTCGACCTTTACGAAGCAATCGGACAATGTTCCGACCTGCTTGAATCGTACGGTGGCCACATGTACGCAGCCGGCTTGACCATGAAGATTGACAACATCCCGGCATTTAGTCGCCGTTTTGAGGAAATTGTAAAAAACTCGATTACCGATTCTCAAAAAACAGAAATTCTGGAAGCCGACACGAAATTGCAACTGTCGGACATTACCCCGAAATTCTACCGCATATTAAAGCAATTCGAGCCATTTGGCCCGCACAACATGACTCCGCTATTCCTGACTGAAAACGTTCTGGACAGTGGTACCAGCAGATGCGTTGGCCGCAACCAGGAGCACCTGAAACTCGACTTGGTGGAGCCAACCGGGAACTCGTCCGTTTTTTCAGCAATTGCTTTCAACCAGGCAAGCCACTACGAAGCCATTAGCCAGGGACTCCCCTTCGATATCCTGTACACGATATCCGAAAATGAGTTCCGTGGAAAGACAAACCTCCAGCTCTACATACGCGACATAGCAGCTAAAATATATTAGTTCCGCTTTTTACTAACCCTTAAAACTAAACCCTATGAATCTTGCCAGTAAAAGCCAAAGCCAGTACACTCCAAGAAATATGGTTTTGGGCGTTCAGTTTCTCTTTGTTGCCTTTGGAGCAACTGTATTGGTGCCGTTATTGGTCGGCATCGATCCGGCCGTTGCACTATTTACTGCCGGCATCGGAACATTGCTTTTCCATTTAATCACAAAAGGAATGGTCCCGGTTTTCCTGGGCAGTAGCTTTGCCTTCATTGCTCCAATCATCGAATCGACGAAATTATACGGACTACCGGGAACCTTTTCCGGAATTATCGCAGTAGGAGTGGTTTACGGCGTGGTATCCGGCTTAATCAAATTAAGAGGACTCACATTTGTTGAAAGACTGTTTCCGGCAACTGTTGTTGGGCCCGTTATCATGATCATCGGCCTTTCGTTAGCCAGTGCCGCAGTAGACATGGCCAAAACCAACTGGATCATTGCAGCCGCAAGCCTATTAACGGCGATCATTGTCGTAGTCTTCATGAAAGGTATTATCAAACTTATCCCAATCTTTGTAGGTATCATTGTTGGATACATCGTTGGTCTCATCATGGGAGTAATTGATTTCACGCCAATAAAAGAAGCAGCCTGGATCGGGCTTCCATCGTTCACTGCCCCTAAATTTAGCTGGGGAGCAATCACCTACATGATTCCGGTTGCCGTAGCTCCAATTATCGAACACGTTGGCGATATGTATGCCATCGGTGGAGTTGCCGAAAAGAATTTCATTGAAAAGCCAGGTCTTCACCGCACCTTGCTCGGCGACGGTATTGCAACCAGCTTGGCAGGATGTTTCGGCGGTGTGCCGAACACAACTTATTCTGAAGTTACAGGAGCTATTAGTCTTACGAAAGTTACCAATCCATTTATATTGCGAATCTCAGCCGTAACGGCAATTGTTTTTTCGTTAATAGGAAAAGTAAGCGGATTCCTCAAGACTATCCCACAGGCTGTTCTGGGTGGCATCATGCTGCTTTTATTCGGACTGATTGCCTCGATTGGAATCAAAACTTTAATCGACTCAAAAACCGATATGACAAAAATCCGCAACCAGGTAATTGTATCCGTTGTATTGACCGTCGGTATTGGCGGAGCAGTCATATCCTGGGGTAACTTCTCCTTGGCAGGAATCGGTCTTGCCGCTGTTGTTGGCATTCTACTGAACCTCATTTTGCCGGGAGAATCCAAAGAGATCCAGGTTCAAAACGACTAAAAGCTTTTCTTTAAATATGAAAAAAAGCCGCTTGCATTTTTGAAAGCGGCTTTTTTGTTCTCTGTTGAATTCTTAAATACTCCGGCTTCTTGCAGGCATGCTCACAACCTCGCCTTCAAAACGCACAGCCTCCCTATCATCGGAAATAACTGTTAATTGCGCTTTTCCATCAACACCTATGCGCATTTGCAAATGCAACCGTTCCGAATCAGTATCAACATCAAAAAAGATTTGATAACTACGATTCCTTTCATCGTAAAGCACCCGACTGCTTTGGGCAACTTGCCGAAACTGCAGTCTTTCGCTTTGCCGATTTGACCAAGTCTGTGATTTTTCCAAATCGGGCAACCAACACGCGACAAAATCATGATCTATCCGAAGATCATAACCATACGACAGCGGCACCTTTTGACCTGATCGCTTGAACGTACAATCAGCCGTAAACAAAAACTCACCGGATTCAACCAAGGATTTGATTTCTTTCGACTCTTTTCTTTCCCAATTACCCGAGTACGGAAGTTGAGCACTTGAATAGACCCAACTTACCAACAAAAAAAATACAATTAATCCACAGGTCTTCATAATAAATACTTTTAGAACATTCCAGTTCAAGCAAAATAAATGCCAATCTTTATAAGGATCAATATAAATTATACATAAGATAACTAATCCTATTTGCTAAACGCCTCATGCAAATAATACATAATACTAGTAATCACGTGACCTTTTTGAAATCTATAGAACTTAAGTTCATTTCTACATTGACATAATTTTACGAAACTCTTTTGAATAGACAGTTTGGCAAGCTATCGCTATGAAATAACATTATCAAAATGATGAGTAAAAACGAAAGCGAGCCTGGTTATTTCTTTTCATCAACTGCTGACGCTTCGACAACACCACTAAAACTAATGCTTTGCCGGTGAGTCATCGTCACACTGAGATTTGCATATCCACTCAAGCCCACAATCAAATTCATCTGATACGTGTCACGTTGCTCTTTCACTTCAAAATTGACCTGGTAAGACTTTTTCTTGTCGTTAAACTTTGTTTCGATGTGATCGACCTTTGCCTTGAATTTAATTCCGCCGTCTCTATCGGCGTAAGGTGCCTGATAGGCTCTACCGAAATAGGGCAACCAAGCCTCAACGGAATCGCCTTTAAATTTTAAATCGTAAATAGAAGTAAGGTCTATCTTGGGCCCGGACATTGGACTGGCATACCGGGCTATAAAAACGAAGTTGCCCGACTCAACTAATTCTTCGATCTCTGCTGCTTTTTGCTCCTTTCGCTCTTTCGACGAAAGCTTTTGTGCGAAACATATCTGTCCCCCGATCAAGAATACAACAACCAAAATTCCTATTGCTTTCATGATTGTATGGTTTTATAAATTGAATAACAAAACCGATACCAATTCCAGAAACAAGCCACGCTCCCAAATCACCAAAACATCAATAAACCAACAGTGGATTCTCTTTCAATAAATGAAGTTTATCCCATCCTAAATCAGCAAAAACCGCTCCTTTGACACCTTGCGCGATACGCATTCCGTTATCCGCACCATTCCACTCCATTACTTTGACATCTTCATTTTTGTCTACTACTAAATCCCAGCCAATACAACGAACCTGAGGGATTGTTGCATGCAACGAAACAACTGCATCAACGCATTTTCGATAGCAAGGAAGTGTTTTCCCTCCAAATTGATATCCAGTATCCGGATGCCTGTCTGTGTATTGATAATTCATATAATAAACCTCTTGATCCAGCTTTCCCGTAACTGCGTCCGCAAGCACGTTTATCTCGCTTTTTGCTTTCACATTCGGCTGTCCTGATCTTCCAACTCTTAAAAAACTAGAACGGACTGAAACCTGACCTTCCCGATCTACAGCTGTCGTCAACCGAATTGTAGCAACCGAATCAGGCATAATTTCCTCAAAAAACGGGTGCTGATGAATAAAGTCCTGAAATACACCATTTCCCAACATTAAAATACTATGAATATCAAAATTTTCTTTTGTGAAAAAATGAATACCTAGGCCTTGTAGAAAGTTTGTGTCACTTTTGAATACTACCTTATCTCGATTCGCGAAAAGAACTTCTCGAACCTGATCCGGCAAAACGACTTTAGAATAAGAATCAAGCCAAATCCCATTAACATAGCTAACTAAGTCGGGAAACAAATCGGAACGGAAGATATACCTCGTCATCGGTTTCAAATAAGACACCTTACCGTAGTCGCCTTGAGCGTACTCCACTACAAAACGCCCGTAATAATTTTCGGGTAGCCAACCTTCCTGAAAACCACCATTCAGAGCCGAAAACAATTGCAGCCCGGGAGAAAACACCTTGCCTCCCAAGATATCTTCAGCATATTCATCACACTTTCGGACCATGCTTTTACTCAGTTTTCCTCTCTGAGCTTCTACATCGGCAAGAATTTTATATGTCTCTTTGTTTATCAAATAATTATACCTCTTCCATTTCACATCATCGAATAAACGCTTCGCGATCAACTTAGATTTACTCATACCATTTATATAATTAAGCTAGAATTAATGACACCAATCTCCCACATTCTCCACTCTTTTTTCAATTCCGTCAGCCCTTGTCCTGGAGCCCAAGGAACCAGTGAACAATTAGCGCTTTTAATGTCTATCGAAAAGAAGACTTACAATACTTCTAATTAAAGCGCAAATTACAATACTCAAACGATTACATCAATTCGTAAATTCCCCCATCAATCCAGACTCGTTCAAATCCCTAATCTACATGTAAAAGGATTTAAAACGCTGATTGTACCAATCAGGCAATAATACTTGAACTTTAGGGAACTAAAAACCCACTCCTACCCCAATACTAAAAAATGGTTCCCAATCGTCGTAAGGAGAGTTTTCATCCTGAAGTACATCGAAGAGAATCTGCGCGTTTAGCCAAACATTCTGAGAAATCGGCTGGCTGTAGCCTCCACCTACAAATAGGAAGTTCACCCATTCGCGTTGACTGTCTCCGTTTGTGTAGAACAGCTCGTAATTCATCAGCTCGTACTCAATATGCGTGTAGAGCGACCGCATGATACGGTAACGATTAAAAATGCTGAATCCGTAATTTGAAGAACTGTAATCCTCGGAGTACCGTTTGTCATTTACGTACTCGTAAGTTAACTGAGTACCAACCGATAACTTAGGACTAATTTTATAACCAATAAGCGGGGCAACACCAACGGTAGTAACGCGGCCAAAAGACAAATTAACGTAACCGCCATAATAGAGCTTGCTCGCGTCGAATTTCGGTTGTTGCTCAACTGTTTGGGGCTGCTCCTGCACGATCACCGTATCTTGGGCAACAACTTGTTCCTGAGCGCCGCTTTGGCCGAAAACATTGAATGAAACAATTAACATTCCAGCTAAAAAATAAAGTACTTTCATGCGGGTTGGTTTTATGAATTATAACTCGGTTCCTTATAAATTTACGGAATTCTTCCCGTATGAAAAGCAACCAACCTGCAAGTGTGCACGATAATTAATTCAAATACTGAAGTTTTTCAACTAATTTTTCAAGGGATCCAGGCGTCTTCGGTCGAAATCAATCATCAAAATTCATTGCACGATTCCTTCTTCTCCGGAAATAGAATTGAAAAGAACAATGCGCAAATAAAGGCCAAAACATAGCTGGCTAATCTTTCTGACACTCCGGTTATATCACCAAGAAAAGTTTTCCAAACCACTGCAGAAACAGTTCCTGTTATTAAACTGGCATAAAGGCCTGCCCGCGAAAACCGCTTCCAGAACAACAACATCAACACTGCCGGGCCAAAGGCAGCGCCAATACCCGACCACGCATAAGAAACTAAACCATAAACCGTATCCTCCATCGAAATAGCCAGCAAAAAGGCAAACAGGCCTACCAACAAAGTCAACCATTTGTTGATTCGCAGCATACGTTTTTCATCCAGCTGCTTTTGGCTGAGATTTGCAAATAAATCCTCACTAATGGCTGAAGAAGCGACCATCAATTGCGACGAAGCAGTAGACATCATCGCCGAAACAGCACCGGAAAGCAGTATCCCCGCAAGGATCGGGTTCAACAGCGTAACTACCATAACCGGCAAAATCTTCTCCGAATCGTCAGCTAATGCTGCGGCAGAATCACCTACCAAGCCCATTTGGACTAATCGAAATCCGATGATCCCTATCAGGAAAGCGCCGCCGTAAGCCAAAATTGTCCACACCACCGCAAGTCCACGAGCCTGCAATGTTTCTTTGCGGTTTCGCATGGCCATCATCCGAGTGAGAAGTTGCGGCTGGCCGGTATAACCAAAAGCCCAGCTCAAGCCATTCAATATGAAAAGCCACCCAGCTGCAGAATAGTCTGCCGGTAGCGTCTCTGTACGCAAAGCCGCCATATCCATTCCGCCGGGATTATACTCCGCATAAACAAAAAATGCGATGATTGGCAGGACCACACAAGTAACAACCATCAGCACCGCCTGAAAAGCATCGGTGGCCACCACTGTGATGAACCCACCCAACATGGTGTAAACAGTCACCAAAAGCGAGCCAATAACCATTCCCCAGAAAGGATCGATACCAAAAGTGTCGTGAAAAATCTTACCAGCTCCACTGAACTGTGCCGCGATGTACAGAATAAAAAAGAAAATGATGATAACCGAACTGATAATCCCCGTCTTCTTCTCGCTTCCCGGAAAACGATAACTGAACAAACCAGGAACCGTTAGCGCTTGTGTTTTTGCCGCGTAATGCTGAAGCGGTGCCGCCATAAAAAACCACAGGAACAAAATTCCGAGAACGCAACCAACAGCAACCCAAATTGCACTCCAACCTTCGGCATACGCATGTCCGGTTAATCCCAGCAGCAACCAAGCCGATTCGCCGGTAGCCCGTTCCGAAAGCGCCAGGGAAAAACCGGAAATCTTCTTTCCGCCAATCACATAATCTTCATTGGTTTTTGAACGTCCTGAAGAATAATAGACGATTCCCATGAGCACCACAAGGTAAAGGACGAAAACGGTTATCATACCATCAAAATTTTAGGGGGTTTCCCAAAAGTAATTTTTGAGGTTGAAACCGACAAACGAATCCGACGATGTGTAATGATTTGGTAAAGGATGAAGAGAAGCAAAACTAGAGGGGGTGAACACCGGTGCTTTACCACTCACCAAAGAAGTACCTTTTTTCGTGAAAACAAAAAAGCCGGAGTATAAACTCCGGCCTGACTTATGATAGCATTTTCGATTTACAAACGTTTTCCGCATTTAAAAGCGGATTAGCATACATCTGCATAAACATCCGTTTCTGACAGTCAGCATCACCGCCGCCAATGGTCTTCACCAAGTCTTCGAGCAGTTCAGCAAATTTTTCGCGGGTTGCCACATCAATATCGCCATTGTACTTCCGGCAGTCGCTCAACATCTCTGCAGCGAGGTAATTGTAAGGCCACAGCTTGTAATTTTTGTAGATACAAGCATCGATATGATCGGCCAATTTCTGGATAGACTCCTGAGGATTCTCCAATTGTGCAATGCGGTCGAGCTGCGCATCAATTGGTTTACCAAATGCAAAGTGAACTCTTCCTTTCGGACGGGTCAGACCGTAAGCCATGCTTTTCAGGTCATCTTCCTGGGTCTTCACGAAGCCTTCGCGTTCCTTCTTGTAAATTTCCTCCACTTTCGAAATTCCGCAGGGCTCGCGCTCATAAGAAATCGACAACGGAACAATCTTTAGTTCGCGAAATCCACTCACAAAGTCACCCGAATTACTCAAGTTCAGCATCTTCAAAAGGGCTTGTTGTGTTTGATCACAGCCATCTTTTGTTCGTCCTTCGCGCTGCGCTATCCATACAGACATGTTGTCCTCTGTGATTGTTTTGCGGATGTAGGCCGACAGATTTTTCGATGCTGTGAGCAACTCGCGCGCCGGTAAATTCCGTTTTACAACGAATGCACCGTTCAGCTTCACAATATGCTGAATCCAATCGTAAATCAGCAGGTTGTTGCCAATAGCAACCTCAGTTGTATTCATACCTGCCTGTACAACAATGTAGTTCAGGATCGCCGAGTCCAGAATAATATCCCGGTGATTGGAAATAAAAAGATAACTCTGAGACTTATCTATGTTCTCAATCCCACTGTAAGTTACGCCGCTGGTAGTTCGTTTTATAATCCAGTCTTCAATCAGCGGATACATGAATTTCATTTGCAACTCATGCTTCGTTTTCACTCCCGCGAGTACCGCACTGATTTCCTTGACCTTTTGCTCATCATTAAAGATGAAAAACAAAACCTGACGGAACAAATCATCCTTCAATAAAACATTGATGTAATGATTAACTTCTTGATCTTCGTAAGGACGAATATCGTCGAAACACATCATATCCCTCATTCAGTTGATTTAGGGCGGCAAATATACAAAATGGGATTCAAATCTTAAACCGTATTTGGAGCTTCACCTCCGTCCTGCTCGAACCATCAATCGCTGTATCCCCGCTACCAAGCGAGTTTACGCCTTTATACCACGTTCTGGAACATTTAAACCAACACTCTATTTTTTCACAAATTTTAACTTTTCCACTTATGTAAGATCTCCATCCTTCCCCATAATACGCCGGAATTGAGAACTGGTAGAGTAAATCATTTTCATAGGCGTATATTCTCGAATCATAGTCATCTGTGTTGAAATAGGCGAGCCGAAGCCAAAATCGGGCGCCATCATTTCGCGCCTGCCAGCCCAAATCCTGACTTATCATCCAACCATCTGAATTGTGATCGTGCTCGTAAAATGAATGCTCGAATCGTGTTCGAATCAAAAACTGATCACTAAGTTGGCCACTGAGTTGCGCTCTGAAATATTGACGAATTTGTGTCTCATTATATCGGATCACATCCGAGCTCTCCTTCAACGGTTTACCTTCGTAAAGGTAACGCCCGTAAAGCTGCCAGTTACTGTTAAAATTGTAATCTGCACGAATTAAATACTCATGCCCTTTCCCGGGTGCGGCTGTCGTGTATTTTATCCATTTGTACTGAAAAAAATCAGCATAAGCGTTAATTACAACTTTGGCTGCCGGAAAAACCCGTAAACCAAAGAAAATTCCCTCCTCGTCATTAACCCGACTGTTTTCAGCAAAAGTCGCAGCAGAAACGGCGTTGTATTCTTTCGATATATTCCGGTACAAGGCAGAAAACGAGACTTGCCCAACAGGTTGAAAAATAAAACCGTTGATCGTAGCCAGGCCGCCAAACGACGTTGCAGTTTCACCAAACAAGTAGAACCGGTTGAAAGTGCAGCGATAATCTAAGGCCAAATTCGATACCCGTGTCCCTTCAAACAAAAACTGATTGTAAAGATCATCCGCCCGATCCAATGGATATTCAAATTGAGTTTGAACGCCCGAAACCCCGAGTGCAAACCGACCGGAATTAAATGACAAATGAGCACCACCATTCAATGCAGCCACCGAATTTTTATCTTCAATCTCCGAAACCGTGCGATGCAAACCACTTGTTTGAATTGAAGTGAACACTTTCAAATCGCCGATAGAATCGGTGTTTGCATCAAACTTTTTATACGAAATGAAGGGTTGGAACTGAAACTTTCCAAACTTCAAATCGGCTCCAAGTCCACGCATGTGGTTATTCTCATCGGTCGATGAATAGGGCTTAATTCCCTGGTTGAATCGCGAAATCCGATCCACATCGGTCGACTTCCCCATGGCAAATCCCTGCCAGATCACCAGCCCTTGTCCCCACTGTACAATATAATCACCCAAAACCACAGACGACCGCTTCTTTCCAAACTCAAATCGGCCAAAGCCGCTGTTGTAATCAAAACCTTTGGAATTCTCACCTTCAAAAAAACTTTCTCCGGCATCCTTCTCCCCAATGTATCCAAACTGAACACGACTCGAATTGAATCGATAGCGCAGATAAAGTTTCTCGGGAGATCCTTCAAACTTGCCGTTTTCAAAACCGGTTTGTTCCTCTATCAGGCGTGTGCCCCGTACCAAAATCTCCTGGCGAATTCTTCGTCGCCGAATGACTTCCTGATCCGCCACAAAATTGAGGAAGAAAGCTGTTAATTGAGCCAAAACCGGATTGAAGCCTTCAACTGCAGATAGCTCAAACGGACTCAGCACAGGCCCAAATTCATCGCGATAGGCAATCAGTGCTTCGATCTGAATTGGAGAAAGAAAAAACAAAGGAGCCAAATCTTCCGAAGTTGCGTTATTTATGGAAATCGGATTTTCAGCCAACTCGATCAAGTCAGATAACAATTGCTCAACATCGGCATTTTCGTCCTCTTCATAAACCTGTTCAAGCAAATCCCACAACTGATCATGTAAAATCATTTCAGATTGCTGAGCAACCAGCCAATTGGGCGCCAGCAACAAGATCATCGATATAGCCAGTGTCTTTCTCATCGTTGTTTCAGATAGAGTGAAACGGAAGGTGAAAAGCCAAGATACTCGTGATAAGAGAACGCCAAATCAGTTTGAACTTTGGCGAACAGGAATCCAAGGCCCATCGACCAGCTCGGACTGGAAGACTGAACTCCGGCTCGAATACAAAACCGATCGAGCACAAAAATTTGCAAACCAATGTGAGCTGTTATCTTTCGAACGTCTTCGTAAGTAAGTTGGGATACAACCAGAAAATGATCACCAAAAGCCTTGTGTGCACCCAACCGTCCAACAAACGGATATTCCCGAGTAAAATCGGAGGATGTCATTTTTTGCGAAATCGGGTTGAAAACAGAAAGGCCAAAACCATAATCGGCATTGGTGAAATTTAAGCCCAAGCTAAAAGTCGACAAGCCTGGCTTGCGGCCGTTCTCCGCCATCAGTAACTGAAAATAGTGAAACTGGACTCCCCCCGAAAAATGATTACCGAATTTTCGAGCTAATCCAATACCTACATGATTTTCGCGAAATGCTCTATTACCGAACTGGCCGAACTGCGCAAAAACACTACTACCAGCAATCGGGACAATCAGCTGCGCATCACCTGCAACGAGCTCTTTTAACAAAAAACGATTGGCATATGAAATTCCGGCAGTAAAACCAGAAGAAGATACAGAAGCTGGATTTAGCTGAAGTGCGTCCACTTCGGGCAAGCTGGCTCCGCCGCCTCCCATTGCCTGGATTGAAGCAGGAACGACAACGGCGTCCTGCCCCTTTGCAAACTGACAAGGCAGGAAACACGCTAAGAAAAACCAAAATTATATACCCGAATAACCACGCATAAAAAAAGGGTTTACCTTTTCGGTCCACCCTTTATATTGCACTTAAACAAGTTACAAAGTATTGCTAAACAAAAATATTATTCTTGCTCTTTATCTTAATGTTTTACAACAAGTTTCGTGAGCATTCGATTTGTCAAGCAAAAATTGAAGCGTTTTAGTTCGTTTTAAATTTGAACTTCACTTCCGATAAATCCTGGTTCGCTTTCACGATTTTAGTTTTCAAAGTCTCTTTGAACTCAACCAGCTTTTCAGCCATCTCAGCATCACCAAGCGAAATCATTTGTGCAGCCAGGATGCCCGCATTTTGAGCTCCGTTGATAGCAACTGTTGCAACCGGAATTCCCGGAGGCATTTGGGCAATTGCCAGCAATGCGTCCAGTCCGTCCAAGCTGGCACGAATTGGCACGCCAATAACAGGCAGTGTTGTCATTGCAGCAATTACTCCCGGCAAGTGAGCAGCCATACCGGCGCCGGCAATAATAACTTTAATACCGCGGTCTTTTGCACCTTTGGCAAAAACTTCAACCTCGGCTGGAGTACGATGAGCAGATAACGCGTTGATTTCAAAAGGAATCTGAAACTCATCTAAAATTTTTGCTGCAGCTTCCATCACTCCTAAATCGGAGGTACTGCCCATAATAATACTAACTTTTGGTTCCATTATATCTGTTTTAAATCACTGTAAACACACCTCAAACAAGCTGACCTGCAATCGGGTTCATTTACCCGCATTAAATTCCGGCACAAGTTCGCTACAAATTTACAACGAGCCGCCGACTCATTCAACTTAAAGTGAAAATAATCAGCTACTGAGCGTAAAACGAGCGATAATTTTTTGTTACTTTGCAGCTTTTTAAAATCCGGGCAAAAATAGTCGATTTAAACTGATATTGAAAACAGCTTTCAACCGCCTGTTTATCCGGTTAAAATTTTAAAACACGATGGGAAAAATCAAGATTATAGACAAGGAATTTGAATTGTTCATCCCCTACGAAAAAATACGTGCTGTGATTGAAAAAATCGCAGACGAGATGAACGAAAATCTGGCAGGGAAAAATCCACTTTTCCTATGCATCCTGAATGGATCCTTCATGTTTGCAGCTGAAATTTTCAAACGAATTACGCTGCTCGACGCTGAAATTTCATTTGTTAAGCTTGCTTCATACCAAGGAACTTCGACAACCGGCACCGTGAAAGAACTTATCGGACTTAACGAAAGTTTGGAAGGCCGCACCGTTGTAGTTCTCGAAGACATCGTCGATACGGGCATCACGATTGAAAAAGTGATCGCTCAAATTAAAGCTAAAAACCCGGCTGAAGTTCAGGTAGCTACTTTGCTTTTAAAACCTGACGCTTTACAACGTGACGTTAATTTGGATTACGTTGGGCTGGAAATTCCCAATGAATTTATTGTTGGCTACGGTTTGGACTACGATGGAAGAGGCCGCAACCTGATTGATATTTTTAAAGTAGTTGAATAATCCCCTTTATAAAAAATAATACAGAATGTTAAACTTAGTTTTGTTCGGCCCTCCGGGAGCAGGAAAAGGAACACAGGTCGAATTCTTGATCGAAAGTTACGGATTGGTTCACTTGTCAACCGGCGATTTATTGCGTAACGAAATTGCAGCATCAACTCCACTTGGAATTGAAGCAAAACGTTACATGGACAATGGCGAATTGGTTCCTGATTCGGTAGTAATCGGAATGATTAAAAACAAACTGGAAAATACATCCGATGCAAAAGGATTTATTTTCGATGGTTTTCCACGCACAGTCGCTCAAGCCGAAGCGTTGGACCAACTGCTTAACACAAACGGCACTCCGGTTTCGGGCATGCTGAGTTTGGAAGTAGAAAAAGCTGAGCTGGTTGCCCGCTTGCTGAACCGTGGTAAAACTTCGGGACGTTCTGACGATCAGGATGAATCAATCATCGAAAACCGGATTAATGTTTACAACGAAAAAACATTACCGTTGAAAAATTATTATGCCGCTCAAGACAAACACTTTGGAATTAACGGAATGGGATCAATTGCTGAAATTGCATCTCGTTTGTCTGATGCTGTAAACGCATTATAATCATACGAAATAGTTTCCAGAAGACGGATGTGCTCCATGCATTCGTCTTTTTTTATATTATCTTGCATCTATTCAATTTTTTAAGCAAATGGCTGAAAGCAATTTTGTTGACTACGTAAAGATTTTTTGTCGTTCGGGAAACGGGGGATCCGGATCTGCACACCTTCGCCGTGAAAAATATATTCCCAAAGGTGGCCCCGACGGTGGCGATGGCGGTCGCGGAGGACACATTATCGTTCGTGGAAATGCCCAAATGTGGACGCTGCTTCACCTGCGTTATCAACGTCATATTTTTGCAGGCCATGGCGAATCCGGCAGTAAACAGTGCAGCACCGGCGCCGATGGAGAAGATATCATCATCGAAGTTCCGCTGGGTACTGTAGCCCGTGATGCGGAAACCGGTGAATTCTTATTCGAAATCACACACGACGGCGAAACAAACATCCTGGTTAAAGGTGGTCGCGGGGGATTGGGAAACACCCATTTCAAATCGTCGACTAACCAAACGCCGCGTTATGCACAACCAGGAGAGCCAAGCGAAGAAGGCTGGAAAATTCTCGAGTTGAAAGTATTGGCCGATGTCGGTTTGGTTGGATTCCCGAGTGCAGGTAAATCAACACTGCTTTCGGTAGTGTCTGCAGCCAAGCCCAAAATCGCCGATTATCCGTTCACCACGCTCGTTCCCAATTTGGGAATCGTTTCTTATCGTGATAATCAGTCTTTCATTATGGCCGACATTCCGGGTATTATTGAAGGGGCTCACGAGGGGAAAGGTTTGGGATTGCGTTTCCTGCGTCACATCGAACGAAACTCGATGCTTTTGTTTATGGTACCAGCCGACAGCAAGGATCACCGAAAAGAATACCTGATTCTTTTGAGCGAGCTGGAGAAATACAACCCGGAATTGTTGGATAAGGAACGATTTTTGGTGATCAGTAAATCTGACTTCCTGGATGATGAACTGAAAGCGGAAATCAGCAAAGAATTTAAAGATATTCCGCACGATTTCATTTCGTCGGTAACCGGAGGTGGAATTACAAAACTGAAAGACACCATTTGGCAGATTTTGAATAAACCACAATAAGATTTATGGAGCACATAATCGACGTCGATAAATCCATCTTTTTTTATCTAAACGGGATGCATTCCCCGTTTTGGGATGTCGTTATGGCTCTGTTCACCCGCACCGAATACTGGATTTTACTTTTTGGTGTAATCATCTATTATATCATTCGCAGGTACCGGATGAAGTCGATCATGATTCTTATTCTGATCGCCTTATGCATCCTCATTGCCGACCAATTCTCCGGGCTCATCAAGGACTCCGTGCAACGATTGCGACCAACCCACGATCCAACAATGCAGGATCTGGTACACAATGTGCTTTCCAAAGGAGGGTTGTACGGATATTTTTCGGCACACGCGGCAAATACATTTGCAGTCGCAACTTTCACCTCATTCATTTTCAAAAACAGAGCATTCAATTTTCTCATTTTCAGTTGGGCGATCGTGGTTAGCTACAGCCGCATTTACCTCGGTGTCCATTTTCCATTCGACGTGTTGACAGGCGTCACCTTCGGCACCGCACTGGGCTACGGCGCTTATCGGCTATTAATATTTCTCGACAACCGCTTTTTTGTGCTTGGACTGCCCAAATTGGCCGAGGCACGGCTACGAAACAAAGATTTCCGCTACATTCTTATTATCGTATTGAGCTTTGTATTCACAACCCTTTTGTTGGTTAATCGCCTTCAACATTTTAACTGGATTCAGTTATGAGCAACCCTGCAAGCCAAATTGAAGAATTCCTGAGACAGGACAAAGGAGATTTGGAGCGTTACAATAAAAAAATGAAACAGCTTTTCTATTTCCGCTTAATCAGTTTTGCGGGAATCATCTTGAGCGTTATTTATCTTCCTTATCCCTCATTGCTTGTTTCTACTCTTATCTTCACGGCACTTTTTCTATTTTTCATTCGCAAAAACATTTTGCTTGAAAAAGAACGAAATTTTCGGAAGCGGCTGATAAAAATCTCTGAAAAAGAACTTTTAGCGCTTCAAGAACAATACTCCCACTTCAATCCCGGTAAAGAATTTAACAATCCGGATCATCCGTTCTCATTCGATCTGGACGTGTTTGGAGAAGGTAGCCTGTTTCAGTTCCTAAACCGAACCACTACACCTTTAGGGAAAAAGCGCCTGGCAGGCCTGTTGGAAAACCAAGAAACTGATGTCTCAGCTCTAAAAGATCGTCAAAACGCGATAGAAGAACTCGCAAAAGAAGTTCGATGGAGACAAGTATTTGCAGGAAAAGGAAACCTGGACAACGAAGCTGACCTGAAACTGTTGCGAAAACTCAGTGAAGAGACAAAGCTGAAAAACCCGGGCAGAATAAAATGGTTAATTACGATTATTCCCGTCATCTCAACCGTTATACTCGTTTTAGCATTCGTTCAATTGGTGCCTTGGACTTTACTAATGCTTGTCGCTGTTTTCAATGTCGCGATTCTGTCGTTCAGCAAAAAGACGATCGATGACTTTTATAACCACTTCGGAAACCAGACATCAATCTTAGGCAAATATTTTGATTTGTTAAAGATGATTGAAGACCAGAACTTCAACTCATCTTCCCTCAAACAGCTTCAACAAAAACTGTACGAAGAGGAAACATCAGCAACAGCAACCATACAGCAACTGAAGTCTATTTTGGCCAGATTCGACTACCGAGCCAATTTCATTTTCATCCTCGTTGCAGACTCGCTATATCTGTGGGACTTAATTTGCGTGCGGCAATTGGACAACTGGAACCGGGATCACCAATCCAAACTTAACGTATGGATTGATGTCATCGCCGAGTTTGATGCATTATCAAGTCTGGCAAATTTCAACTTTAACAATCCGGAATATTGTCTCCCTGCTTTCGAGTCTCCTGAATTCTGTTTCGAAGCGCAGAACCTCGCTCATCCTTTAATGAAGAAAAACAAGCGGATTGGAAATGATTTCAACATGAAAGGAAGAGGTCAATTTGTCGTTTTGACGGGCGCTAATATGGCTGGCAAGAGTACTTTTCTCAGAACCTTGGGAATAAACATGATTTTGGCCTTGAATGGATGCCGTTGCAGTGCCGACCAAATGACTTTGTCACCGGCCCCCCTGTACACAAACATGCGTACTACTGATAACCTGCAAAAAGAAGAGTCCTACTTTCACGCGGAATTACTGAGATTAAAGGGAATTTTGGACGAGATCCAGAACGGTTCTCCTGCCTTCATCTTAATCGACGAAATGCTGAAGGGAACAAATTCGGTGGACAAACTACAGGGATCTGTTGCATTGACTCAGCGCCTGCTCGCACTTAATGCAAACGGAATCATCTCCACACACGATTTAAAACTTGCCGAATTAGAACAACAATATCCCCACAACATCACTTCTCTTTGCTTTGAAATTCGCATTGAAAACGACAAATTATTCTTCGACTACCGCCTAAAACAAGGAATTACCCAAACTATGAATGCAAGTTTTTTGATGCATCAAATGGGTATTATTTCTTGAAAACAAACACAATCGCTTGCACCACTATCATTTTGTCAAAAAGAGGACCTTCTGCATATGGGGGAAATTACCCATTGATTTCCGATAGATGTTATAAAACACATCCCTTACTGCTGATTTACTGCCACTTACAAAAACCAATGCATTTTTGCGTATAATCCCCACTTGAATTCGATCTAAATAAGCCGGAATTTTGACTTAACGCAATTCGATAAAGTTTGGATAATCTGAAACAGCGATTACGACTTAATCGACAAGACACAAATCGAGAAGACTAAATCAAATCTTAAACAACGAAAACTTAGCGCCTCTCTAAAAAAAGAGGTTCTAAAAACACAAATGATTTGATGATATGAGACGAGACCCGTGTGGGTCAGGAAGCGAAGCTGTGTTAAGCCGTTAACCAATAAGACGATCTGCAATCAAAATAGTTATTAATCTCTAAATGATTAGTTATGAGTTTAATCAATTCAAATTACCAGTGGTTTGCCTTGTACACAAAATCACGATTCGAGAAAAAGGTACATGCGAGCCTTCAGTCAAAGGGAATCGAAAGTTATCTGCCAATAAGGACTGAAAAACGTCGTTGGAGCGACAGAATCAAGACTATAGAAGAACCTTTGCTGAAAGGCTACATTTTCGTGAAAGTAAGTAACAAAGAATACTTCAACGTATTGAATACTACCGGTGCAGTTGCCTATGTATCTTTCGGTGGAAAAGCTGCCCCAATCCCAGAAAAGCAACTGGACGATTTGAAAATCTTCCTGCAAGGTTACAACCAGGAGATTGATGTTACTTATGACAATCTGGAAGAAGGGCTTAAAGTAATTGTTGTCGCGGGACCTATGAAAGGTGTGGTTGGAGAAGTTGTTGAGTTCCGTGGAAAAAGCCGAATCGCTCTTCGATTCAAGAACCTGGGATATTGCATCTTGACTGATATCGCGACAAAAGACGTGGAAGCTTACAAACCACACTTAATTAGTTCCCACAAACGTCTGGTTAACTCACTTTTATCTGCCTAGGAATAAATTTCTACGAGGTAGTTATGCTCATTGGTTGTGCAAAGCAGCACTCTATCTCCCTAACGTGTATATTCTAAAAGTAATACCCCTTAAATATGAAAGTACTTATTCTGGCTGGCGGTCTGGGAACTCGCCTATCAGAGGAAACAAAGATCAAACCAAAGCCGATGGTCGAAATCGGAGGATATCCAATTATCTGGCATATCATGAAGATTTACGCGGCTCATGGTCACAACGATTTCATAGTCTTGTGTGGTTACAAAGGCTATATCATCAAGGAATTCTTTGCGAACTATTTACAAAACCACTCGGACATCCATGTCGATTTAGAGAAAAACGAAATCAGTTATCTGAAGTCCAATGTCGAACCTTGGAAGGTTACACTGATCGACACAGGTTCTGAAACCCTCACCGGTGGACGTATTAAGCGAGTTAAGGATCTAGTTGGTAACGAGCCATTCTTGTTGACTTATGGTGACGGTGTTTCAAACGTTGACATAACTGAAACGATCAAATTTCACAAGAGTCAAAACTCGCTTGTAACACTTTCGGCGATTAAACCCCCCGGCCGATTTGGAACCTTCAGCCTCCAATCCGACGGAAACACTATTGCAAACTTCAGGGAAAAACCTTCGGGAGACGGCAGTGAGTCTGCATGGATTAATGGCGGTTTCTTTGTGGTCGAACCGGAAGCGTTCAACTACATCGACGGAGACCAGACGATTTGGGAAAGAGATCCTTTGGAAAATATAGCTTCAGAGGGAAAACTTTCAGCTTACCGACACCACGGATTTTGGCATCCGATGGATACTTTACGCGATAAGCACACCTTGGAAGAACTTTGGGCTAGTGGTGAAGCCCCCTGGAAAATTTGGAATTAATCTTTAAACAATAAAGAAATGAAAATCTTAATTATTGGAAACATGGGCTATGTTGGCCCTGGCGTTGTCAAGCAACTTCGACAAACTTATCCTCAAGGTGAGCTCGTTGGTTATGATATCGGCTATTTTGCAAATCAACTTACAAATACAGAATTTTTGCCGGAAGTAAAACTCAATCAACAACTCTTCGGTGATGTTCGCGAATTCCCTTACGAAATTTTATCCGGATTTGACTCTGTTGTCTATTTGGCTGCTATCTCTAATGACCCAATGGGTGCCAAGTATGAAGAGATTACATTAGACGTAAACTATCGCTCCTGCATAAAAATCGCAGAAAAAGCGAAAGAAGCTAAAGTAAAATCATTCGTTTTCGCATCAAGCTGCAGTATTTACGGAGCTGCAGACCAATATGCTAAAAAAGAAACTGACACAAAAAATCCATTAACGGCTTACGCCAGATCGAAGGTTTTCGCAGAACAAGATCTAGAGCCATTGGCAGACGCTAACTTTACTGTCACTTGCCTCCGATTTGCAACTGCGTGTGGAATGAGCAATCGATTGAGATTAGATTTGGTTTTAAATGATTTCGTGGCTGGAGCTGTTGTTTCCAAAGGAATTGATATCCTCAGCGACGGAACTCCATGGCGACCGCTGATTAACGTTTTGGATATGGGCCGGGCAATCGACTGGGCAATCACCCGGAAGGAATCAAACGGCGGCCAGTTCTTGGCAATAAATACTGGTAGCAACGTTTGGAACTACCAAGTTAAAGAACTCGCAGAAGCAGTTGCCAAAGTTGTTCCAGGCTGCAAGGTCACAGTCAATCAAGATGCTCCCCCTGATAAGCGTTCTTATAAAGTAAACTTCGACCTTTTTAAAGAACTTGCTCCAAATCATCAACCGATTTTCGACCTGCAATCAACAATCGAAGATTTATTTAAATCACTCACAAACATCGGATTAAAAGACCCCAAATTCAGAGACTCAAAGTACATGCGCTTGAAAATATTAGCAAGTTTACAAGAAAATGGGCACCTCAGCGAAAACTTAATGTGGAACTTTCTAAAAACATCTGAAAATGATATTCACCGAAACGAAGTTGCCGGGAGCGTATGTAATTGAGATCAAGCAACTCACTGATGACCGTGGTTTTTTTGGTAGATCATGGTGTAAACATGAAATGGAGGAGCACGGACTTAACGGCAATGTTGTCCAATCGAACACTTCTCTTAGCAAATTAAAAGGCACTTTGCGTGGAATGCACTACCAAAAGCATCCATACGAGGAAACAAAATTAATCCGTTGTACTAAAGGAGCAATCTACGATGTAATTATTGATTTGAGGAAAGACTCTCCAACTTACCTGCAGTGGTTTGGCATCGAACTTACTGAAGACAATTACAAAATGTTATACGTTCCTGAAAAGTTTGCGCACGGATTTATTACGCTCAAAGACAATACCGAAGTTACCTACCTAGTAACAGAGTTTTATACTCCCGGATCAGAAGCGGGTTTACGCTATAATGATCCTCGGTTCAACATTCAATGGCCCGGAGAAATAACGGTGATTACCGACAAAGACAAAAACCACCCGGACTTCGACGAATCTTTACTTCCTTAAAACAAAACAAAAATGATTATCGTTGATAAAGCCCTCCAAAAGAGAGCAGCAGAAAACAACCCCATCCGTGTCGGAATGATTGGATCCGGTTTTATGGGGCGTGGAATTGTTATTCAAATAACCAGGTCTGTACCGGGAATGGAGTTGGTTGCAATTTCAAACCGTACTCCGGAGAAAGCGATCAAAGCATATGCAGAGGCCGGCATAGACAAAGTTTCTCAAGTCAATCGTGTAACAGAGCTAGAAGACAATATCCAAAAAGGTAAATACAGCGTTACTGACAACCCTGAACTACTATGCCGTGCTAACGGAATTGATGCCATTATTGAAGTGACAGGAGCAATTGAATTTACAGCGAAACTAATCATGACTGCTTTTGACCATAAAAAGCATGTTATCCTTATGAACGCTGAAATTGACGGAACAATCGGGCCCATATTAAAAAAATATGCGGATAAAGCAGGAGTCGTTTTGACAAGTGCAGATGGCGATCAACCTGGGGTTGAAATGAATCTTTACCGATTTGTAAAGTCAATCGGCGTTAAGCCTGTTCTTTGCGGCAATATAAAAGGGCTTCATGATCCTTACCGAAATCCAACAACGCAAGAAGGATTTGCGAAAAAGTGGGGGCAAAACCCAAGTATGGTCACTTCGTTTGCAGATGGCACAAAAATCTCCTTTGAACAAGCCATCGTGGCAAACGGAACAGGTATGCGTGTGGGTAAAAGAGGCATGCACGGCCCGACAGTTCCATCTGGCGCTGCTCTTCAAGATGTCGTTCATAATCTCTATCCATTAGATCAACTTTTAGAAGGCCCTGGAATAGTAGACTACATAGTAGGAGCACAGCCTGGTCCTGGCGTATATGTTCTGGGAACTCATGACGACCCTCTTCAACAGCACTACCTCAATCTTTATAAGTTAGGTGAAGGTCCATTATATTTGTTCTATACACCTTACCATTTATGTCATTTCGAAGTACCGATGACAGTCGCTAGAGCGGTGTTGTTCGGAGATGCAGCTTTAACACCTATTGCAGGGCCAATGGTAGACGTTGTTGCCACTGCCAAAATACCACTTAAGGCTGGATCAACGGTCGACGGATTGGGCGAATACATGACTTATGGTCTATGTGAAAACTACGATACTTCTCGCATTGAAAACTTGTTACCAATTGGTTTGGCCCAAGGATGTATATTAAAGAACGATATTCCAAAAGACCAAGTTCTAACCTACAATGACGTAATTATCCCTGCAGGTCGTCTATGTGATAAACTGCGGCAAGAACAAGATAAAACGTTCACTGTAAGTGTAAATAGTCCAAAACAAAAACTCTCAGTGGATTAAGATAATATTGTAAAAGTGCTTCCCCCCTGCGATAGTGTAAACAATAAATTGTTTACACTATCGCAGATGTTTTCAGAAACAACTCAACTATTCCCCTCATTCCTTTCGCATTCAGAGAGAACATTCAAGGAATATACTCACTAGGTAAGCGAAATTTGAGAAACCCAACCTCTTATATAAGCATTCAAATGCGTTTAAAGCACTTTAAAAATTTTGATCTTTGGAGGAAATCGAAAAAAATGGTTACTTCTATGAATAAGATGGACATCCGTGCAAATGCGACTGAAGATTCAATTTTTGGTCAGTTGAAAGAACTAGTTCGAACGATCAATTACGACATCCAAGAAGCTTGTTCTCAAGACGATTTGCATATAACTCTATACCATTTTTCAAAAGCAAAATCATCATGCTTGATATTGGGTGAGCTGCTAATCAGTATAGATATTTTCAATTCTGACAAATTAAATTCTGATTTTGCTAGACTAAACAACGACATGATAGCAATGCTAAATAACTACATCCATCTTAATCGGGTTAACATTATTATAGACATCCGAAGAAAAAAAAAATAAATTTGTGGCTCTAAAATCAGTAAAAATCTCATAAAACTAAAGAAAATGTCAAAGGTTGCTCTAATTACCGGGATCACTGGACAAGACGGTGCTTATCTCGCGGAATTCTTATTAAAGAAAGGTTATGTTGTTCACGGTATCAAACGTCGTTCCTCGATGTTCAATACGGATCGTATCGATCACCTTTACCAGGATCCACATACCGATCACCGCAATTTAATCTTACACTATGGTGATTTAACGGACAGTATGAACCTTACCCGTATCATCCAGGAAGTAAAACCTGACGAAATCTATAATTTGGCAGCAATGAGCCACGTAAAAGTTAGTTTCGATACCCCTGAATATACTGCTAATGCTGACGGTATCGGAACACTTCGTATATTGGAAGCTGTTCGTTTGTTAGGTTTGAAGAGCCGCATCTACCAAGCATCTACATCTGAGCTTTACGGTTTGGTTCAACAAGTTCCTCAATCCGAAACAACTCCTTTCTACCCTCGTTCTCCTTATGCCGTAGCCAAATTATATGGCTATTGGATTACTGTAAACTATCGCGAGGCTTATAAAATGCACGCCAGCAATGGTATCCTGTTCAACCACGAATCACCGATCCGCGGGGAGACTTTCGTTACCAGAAAAGTTACCCGTGCAATCTCAAGAATCGCTCTTGGAATGCAAGATAAAGTTTACATGGGTAACCTGGCTTCAAAGCGTGACTGGGGACATGCCAAAGATTATATCAAAGCAATGTACCTGATCCTTCAACAAGATGAACCGGATGATTATGTAATCGCAACGGGTATTACAACTACAATCCGCGACTTCATTAAAATGGCTTGCCAGGAAGTTGGTTTGGAAGCTTCATTTAAAGGAGAAGGTGTCGATGAAGTTGGTTACATCTCAGGTGTTGACGAAAAGCTTTTCAATGCAAAAGTTGGTGTAGAGTATTTGGAAGCAATTAAAGAGCGAATCAAATCAGGAAATAACGATATTGTACACGTAGACCCAATGTATTTCCGTCCTACTGAAGTAGATTTGTTGATTGGTGATCCGACAAAAGCCATGAGCAAATTGAATTGGACTCCAGAATATGACTTGGCAGGATTGGTTGCCGATATGATGCAATCAGACGTTAAACTGATGCAAAAGGATGCTTACCTGAATAAAGGTGGGTACCAAACCATGAACTATTTTGAATAGTAGAACTGTAATTACTTATTAGCTAAAAATTACAAGAAGTCTATAAATTCAAAATAAACCGTTCATGGAAAAAAACAGCAAAATATATATTGCAGGACATCGGGGTTTGGTTGGCTCGGCTATTTTGAAAGGTCTTAAAGAAAAAGGCTATACCAATTTTGTCACCAAAACGCACAAAGAACTTGATCTATCCGATCAGCTCGCCGTTGCTAAATTCTTTGAAGAAGAGAATCCGGACTACGTATTCTTAGCTGCTGCAAAAGTTGGTGGAATCATGGCCAATAACGTCTATCGGGGTCAGTTTATTTACGAGAACCTGATGATTCAAAATAATGTCATCCACCAAGCCTACCTAAATAACGTAAAAAAACTGCTTTTTCTGGGGAGTACTTGTATCTACCCCAGGGAAGCGCCACAACCAATGCCGGAAGACAGTTTGCTGACTTCTCCGTTGGAATACACAAACGAGCCATACGCTGTAGCGAAAATCACCGGAATTAAAATGTGTGAGAGTTACAATATTCAATACGGCACCAACTTTATTTCTGTTATGCCAACGAATTTGTACGGGCCAAACGACAACTTCGATTTGGAAAAGTCACATGTGCTGCCTGCATTAATCCGGAAGATTTACCTCGGGAAGTGTCTCTCTGAAGACAATTGGGACGCGATTTTGGATGATTTGGAGCAACGCCCGGTTGAATCAATCGACAATACAGCATCCAAAGACAGTATTCTTGGCATACTTGAAAAATACGGAATCAAAAATATCGACGGTAAATACGCCGTGGAAATTTGGGGTACTGGCAATCCGATGCGTGAATTTCTTTGGAGCGAGGACATGGCAGCCGCTTGTATCTTCGTAATGGAGAATATCAATTTTGAAGACGTGGTTCCTAAAAACTCGAATGAGATTAGAAATACCCACATTAACATTGGTACCGGCAAAGAAATCAGTATACGCGGATTAGCCGAACTGATCAAAGCCAAAGTTGGTTTTGATGGCGACCTCTATTTCAATCGCACGAAACCGGATGGAACAATGCGTAAACTCACCGACCCGTCAAAACTCCACGGCTTAGGATGGAAACATTCTGTTGAAATCGAAGACGGTATTGAGAGTATGATAAAGTGGTATACTTCAAACGTAAAAGTCGGCTAAAAATGAATCTAAACAACTACCTCGTTATAATGGCGGGCGGGATTGGCAGCCGTTTTTGGCCTGTCAGTACCGCTCAAAAACCAAAGCAATTTCTGGATATGTTAGGAACAGGCAGAACACTGTTTCAACATACCGTTGATCGATTTAAAGGAATTTGCCCGCTTGAAAACATTCTTGTGGTCACTTCTGAGAATTACACCGCAATCGTAAAAGAACAATATCCGGAATTGCTTGACGGAAATATTTTGGCTGAACCTTGTATGAGAAATACAGCGCCTTGCATTGCGTATGCTTCTTACAAGATCAAAAAACTCAATCCAAATGCGAATATTGTAGTTAGCCCGGCGGATCATCTTATTGACGAATTCGATGTTTTCGAAAATACCGTTCAAAAAGGTCTGGATTTCACGGCTGCCAATAAGGCAATATTGACATTAGGTATTCTTCCCCATAAACCGGAAACCGGATATGGATATATCCAAACCTCGGATAAAAATGCGGAGATCGCAAGCGTGAAAGCTTTCAAAGAAAAGCCAGATCTTGACACTGCTAAGAAATACCTGGCCGATGGTGGATACTATTGGAATGCCGGTATCTTTTTCTGGTCAGTATCTACAATTATTGAAGCTTTTGAGAAATATAATCCAACCTTGGCTTCGACTTTCGAGAAAGGGCTGGAGTATTTTTACACGGAAAAAGAGGGAGAATACATCAACGAGGTGTTCCCCGCATGTGAAAATATCTCGATTGACTACAGTATATTAGAGAAAGCTGATAACCTTTTTGTTGAAAAGGCTACCTTCAGCTGGTCAGACCTAGGTACCTGGGGATCTTTGTGGGAAAAATCGGAAAAACCAGCAAATGGTAACTCCGCCGCAAGTTCCAAAGCCAAATTTTACGAGAGTAAAAATAATTTGGTTCACACCAGTACTATTAAAAAAGTAGTCGTGCAGGGTTTGGAAGATTACATTATTGTAGAAGCAAACGGCACGCTTCTCATTTGCAGCAAACAGGAAGAACAGCGCATCAAGCAGTTTCTAAATGACATGCAAAGCTGATAGAATCAGTCAATCAAGTATATGCTAGAAAACAATTTTATCCCGGGTATTCGGAACGCAAAGATCACGCAGGTCTTCACCATCGCATGGGGAATCATGATCCTTATATTGTGCCTCATGCCAGCGAGTGATTTGCCAAAGGTCGAAAGAATTCCGAACCTGGATAAAATTGTTCATTTCACCCTCTATTTTGTGCTCTCTGTATCAGAGTTGATAACTATTAAACTGCAGAAAACAAAAATTAACTCGGCATTTGTAATCATCGGCTT
Organism: Mangrovibacterium diazotrophicum; assembly: GCF_003610535.1. Lineage (NCBI taxonomy): Bacteria > Pseudomonadati > Bacteroidota > Bacteroidia > Marinilabiliales > Prolixibacteraceae > Mangrovibacterium > Mangrovibacterium diazotrophicum. Next base: position 278,242 of record NZ_RAPN01000005.1, read on the forward strand.
CTTTCTGGGGAGCTTCTTAATTGAAGTTCTGCAAGGAATCCTCCCGTTCAATCGTTCATTTTCTATGCTCGACTTAGTCGCAAATTTATCAGGACTTTTGGGCGGATTGTTGTTCTACCGATTCGTAATATCTGAAAAAATAGCGTAAGCTTTATCCCAAATCAAATTTCTGGGAATAAAACGTTGTACAACTAATAGCAAATCAATCGTGGTTGAAGATTGATCAAGCATGCATAAACAAGCCCCAAACAGGGCTGACGACTTTCTATTAAATCCTACACCCTTTTTATTAAAAAATTTACTTGTCATGTATAAGGAACGTGAAATTGTTCTTGCTAAACTTAGCATCGCGATTCAAGTTATTTTAACTGTGCTATGTTTTTTGGCAATTGGTTTTATAACCGACAGTGAGGAGTTTAAATATTTAAGCTCATCGCGCGAATTGAAAAACGCGATTGTTGTTATCACTCTATTATGGTACATCATCCTCGACATTTACGGGATGGGGTCGGTAGCTCGTACCATGGGAACGAGCAACATTGTGAAAGGCTATATTAAAGCTGTAACAACATCAGTGTGTTTTCTTTTCGCCGTAAACATTATCCTCCGCTATCAAGTATTCGAGTTGACAAACCTGCTTTACTTCGGTGTAGTAGACCTTGTTTTGCTCATCTTATACAACAACTCGGTATTTATGCTGATGCGTTACTTACGTCGAAAAGGGTTCAACTCAAAACAAATCCTAATTATTGCGGATAAAGAATGTATCCCAAACATCGATGAGATTATCAACACAAAAGACTGGGGGTTCCAAATATGGGGAATCATGTCAGATTGTGAGGAAATTAAACAGAAATATGTTCTCGACTACAATGTCATCTCTATGCGTTCGAATATCAAGCCTCTTATTGATTCGAACCCGATTGATGACGTCATATATTGCCGTTCTGGAGTAAACCAAAAGGAAATTAAAAACTACTTGGATGACTGTTCCGAAATTGGTGTTGGGTTCCACTATCAAACAAAAATTGGGGCCTTTATCAAAGAGAAAAACGGAAGTCCTTCAATGTCACGAATCAATACGCTTCCGTTTATTTCTTATAAAAATGCACCTGATAATTATTTGGAACTGAAGTTTAAGTCCCTGTTCGACTTTTTCTTTAGCTTGTGTGTTATCGTTCTTACCTTTCCCGTACAGTTAGCAATTGCAATCGCTATCAAAATAGACGACGGCGGACCAGTTTTCTTTAAACAAGAGCGAGTAGGCTTAAACGGTCGCAGATTCCACTGTTTCAAGTTCAGAACAATGGTAGTAAATGCCGAGGAGTTAAAGGCACAATTAGCTGGTCAAAACGAGCAGGAAGGGCCGGTATTCAAAATCAAAGCAGACCCTCGAATTACGAGAATTGGGCGTTTCCTTAGAAAAACTTCACTTGATGAAATACCGCAGTTCCTAAATGTAATTCGTGGCGATATGTCTGTCGTTGGTCCACGACCACCGCTGCCATCAGAAGTCGAGAAGTATGAAAGATGGCAAATCAGACGTCTTAGTATGAAACCAGGAATTACTTGTACATGGCAAGTATCAGGGCGAAATAATATCCCTTTCACTCAGTGGATGAAGCTAGATTTGGAATATATCGACAATTGGTCGTTTAAAAACGATATTAGCCTTATCTTTAAAACAGTTAAGGTAGTCGTAGTCGGTGATGGTAGCTAAGTCATTTAGTACCTCATCTCATAAAATCCGGTTCTTAAAACAAACGCTGTAACTCTACCGAATCCTATTAATACGAAGAATAATTTATGAAGCACTTTGTAGATAGAAAAGATGTCTGCGTCATAATACCAATGCACAAGCCAGTTCTCTCAGACTTGGAGAATATTTCATTCCAACGAATTGTTAATAAATTCTCAAGTAGAAAAATTTTCATTATATGTCCGGCAAAGGTATCTGAGGCACTCGCTAAAATGTCGTCAAAATATCCAAACATTGAAGTGAAGATTTTTGACGATAAGTACTTTGGGAAAATAATTCGACATAACAATCTATTACTAAGTTTAGAATTCTACACGGCGTTCGATAGTTACAACTTTTTGCTTATTTGCCACTTGGATGTGATGGTAATCAAAGACGAGCTTGACTATTGGATCCAGCAACCATACGACGTCGTTGGTGCCCCAATCTTGGAAGGATACCATAATGATACAACTGGTAAGATCAAACCTAAAGGATCAAATGGAGGTTATTCCCTCAGAAATATAAAATCATGCATAAAGGTATTGTCATCAAATAACCTATGCTTCAATCGGCTCTCTTCTCTATGGGAAATGGAGAAAATTTGGTATTGGAAAATCTTTAGGTTGATGCGAGACGGCATTATATACAATTACAACGTTTTTAATTTAAAACCTCGCATCAATGAAGACATGTTTTGGTCAGTTATAGCACCTGACAAATTTGCATGGTTCAAAGCTTGCCCTCCACAAAAGGCATTGCGTTTCGCTTTCGACGCTAATCCAAGAGCACTATTTAAATTAAGCGATGGGCAACCTCCGATGGCCATCCATGCCTGGTGGAGATACGATAAAGAATTCGTATTACATCTAGTTGATAAGGTTGAAACCGGAGAACTACAGCCTAATGAAAAAATAGCAATCTAATCTACTCTCTTCAATCATATATTGAAGTAAGACCTTTTAATAACAAATCCCTTTTTGATAAAATCAAAAAGGGATTTGTTATATATACATGTCACAAATTGATGCTTTCACTTATTATGAGGCATAAAAAAACCCTGTGCTCTGTCGAACACAGGGTTTGTTAAAGATGGCGACGACCTACTCTCCCACATAAATGCAGTACCATCGGCGCTGGC